>NZ_CEEDBP010000011.1:0-157064 GCF_979252845.1 Belnapia sp. AC561 | reverse complement strand
CGGCGGCGGCGGATTGGAAGATAGGTTCGATAGACAACATGCAAATTCCCGATTCAAATTTTATGTGAAAAGCGACACAGGAAATGTGAATAAAACCTATTTCTTAGACATTAAACGACAAGCCAAATGCAAATTTTGCCAGCGCATCGCAAATGCATCCGACACTTCAAACCAGCTACCATCATTTCCTACACCGTGATTTGCGCCCATGCATGAGCATTGACACTCATGGCCGACTGCATTCATACAAGCAGAGGCGCATTTTTCTATCTCTCGAAAAGGCTGTATCACATAGACCTTACCATATTTATGTAAGCTCCTATTGACTAGATCATTGAACCAAGATTTTGGGACCTCCCAGTAGTTTCCTTCCTTAATCCATTCCGGTGATAGTCTGTTATCGGATTTAATCCAGTTTCTATTCGTGACCTCGTATGGAACTCGAAATCTAATTTTTTCTCCCTTACCTCCTCGCCTAAGAAATACCGGTATCAGTTTTTGCTCCCAGATCTCAGATAAATTTGCGTCGGAATGTTTCATAACGCAGCATTCTCCGCCAAACTACGCTTACCAATATACCATTTTCGTTATGTCATCAATATGATACTTCTAATCAAAAAGCGCTTCGCTACGCAAATTTGGAAAATGCAGACTATTAAGCGGACGCATCACAAATTTGTGATGCATTAACTTGCATCGCCTGCATCTTCTAAATTATAGATTAGTCATCCAGATGACTTCGGTCTTCTTTGATGAAGCCTGATGCTCAGTGCAGGGCCATCCGTGTTTAGGGATGAGTTTGGAGGCCTCAAATGGGGCCTAATTCGCAACAGAGGTTTTTGCAGATGCTTATCCTTCAAACGTTTGCGTATTTCAGGCGGAAACCGAATAGGCCCCAAGCTAGGCGTCACATCGATCGAACAGCATTTGGCTGATATTATCTTTATGCCGCATTGACAGCAACCATCTTTCCTAACATGAGTATCAGGAATACCAGAAACCACAACAACCTTGCTGTGTTTCAGGCAATATTTGCAGCGAATAATTAATATTTCCTCGGTCATTGTAGCCCTCTTCGGTGATAACAATTAATATATATCGCATTATATCCACTAAGACAAATAATATTTATATCTTTTTAATAGAGCCGCGTAAACGTTTTCCGTTTTCCGCCACCATTCGTGTAGTTCTCTGCAAATAACTGTCATTTGCAGAGAACTAAAACCCAGGCTTTTGGTGTTACTACAGAAAAAATAAATACGTATACAATAATGGAATGACTTTGCTGATCGTAGTAATTTTATTTCATTTAACTGCATTTTTCTGCACTCAATATCATTTTCAGATATAGCATCTGGGCTTTTTAGAATAAAATTAATAGTGCTATAAGTTTAAATAAAAAATTGCATTTGCCGTAAATGTCCTCAAGCATAAACCACTCGAACTAACACCGGTCCAGGCCGGGTTCCGGCCTAGTAGGTGGGTCCGGGAGGGCAAAGCCCTCCTGGCCGTGGCTGCCCCTGCCCCGGTGGATGCCCGGGTCAAGCCCGGCCATGACGTGTTGCGACTTACCCCTCGTGTTGCGGCCATGCCGCGAGAATCGACGAAGCGACCGGAGGCCAGCACGCCTCAATCCTCCCACCCCCCTATTCTCATGCCAACGAAACCAATTTACCGTCCGCTTCGGCAAGCCAACGAAGGAGGACGCCGTGCCTGGGACTGCCGACGCCAGAAGCCTCTGGTTCCTGAATGGCCATGTCACCGTGCATCTCGCCATGGCGGATCACGCGGGTGGCTTCTCCCTCACCGAGCACCGGATGCCCCACGGCTTCGGGCCGCCCTATCACGTGCACCACGAGGAGGATGAGACCTTCTACCTGCTGGAGGGCGAGCTCCGCTGCAAGCAGGCGGAGACCATCCGGCAGGCCAAGGCCGGCGATGTCGTCCACCTCGCCCGCGGCATCCCGCACGGGTTCCGGGTGCTGTCGCCGGGTGGCGCGCGGGTGCTGATCGTCAGCACCGGTGGCTTCGAGGCGATGATGCGGGCCTGCTCGGTAGTCGCCCCCTCGGTGAGCCTGCCCGAGCCCCGCGAGCCGACGCCGGAGATGCAGGCCCGGCTGGCGCAGATCTGCGCCGAGAACGGGATCGAATTGCTCGGCCCGCCGATCGACTGAGCGAACCCGGACCGGTCCAGGCCGGGTTCCGGCCTGGTGGGTGGGTCCGGGAGGGCAACGCCCTCCCGGCCTTAAACCTACCCCCCCTGCCCCTTCTTATGCGCCACCAGCGCCATCAGCCGCCGGTCCCGCCAGCCGCTCCGCCCGGCGATCCCCTCCAGCGGCAGTGCTGCCCGCCGGTCCTCCGTCACCCGCTCCACGGTCGCCGCGTCGTAGTCGTAGGGGGTCTGTTCCTCGGTGATGCCGCCCATCAGCGGGCCGAAGCGCTCGACGTAATCCGCCACGCCGCCGGGGGCGTTGAGGTCGATGGTCTCGAAGGGCCCCATGAAGGACCAGCGCAGGCCGAGGCCGTCCTTCACGCAGGCGTCCACGTCGGCCGGGGACATCACCCCGTCCCGCACCAAGCGGAAGGCCTCCGCCACCAGGGCCGCCTGGAGGCGGTTGAGGACGAAGCCGCGGGTCTCCTTCAGCGCCACCACCGGGACCTGGCCGACGCGGTCCATCAGGGCGCGGGTGCGGGTGATGACGGCCGGGTCGGTCCAGGGGGCGCCGACGAGTTCGACGAGGGGGATGAGGTAGGGCGGGTTGACCGGGTGGGCGACCAGGCAGCGGCCGCGGCCGCGCAGATTGCCGGTGAAGTCGCTGGCCGGGATGCCGCTGGTGGAGGAGGCGAGGATGGTCTCCGGCGGGCAGAGGCGGTCGAGCTCGGCAAACAGGTCCTGCTTGGGGCCGAGGCGTTCGGGCCCGTTCTCCTGCACGTGGGTGGCGCCGGCGACGCAGGCCTCCAGCGTCTCGGCCGCGGTGATGCGGGCGGCGATGGCGGCGGGGGCCTCGGTGACGAGGCCGGCGGCATGGAGGTCGGCCAGGCTTTCGGCGATGAGGCCGAGGGCGGCGTCGGCCACGCCGGGCGCCTTGTCCCAGAGGGAGACGGTCAGGCCGGCGCGGGCGAAGACCATGGCCCAGGCCCGGCCGATGAGCCCGGCGCCGACGACTGCGATGTGATCCATTGTGGTTCCCCCGTTGCGTTCCGTTGCATCCGGCCGCTTGATCCTGGCCCCGCCGGGGGCGATGTAACGGCCTGAGATGATGGAACGCAATGCGATGACGGCTGACAGTCCACCGGGCGGTCCTTGGGGCCGTCCTGCCGCGCCGCAGCCCGGCGCCGAGGGGGATGGCCGGTTCACCGGCCGGCTGGGGAGCAGCCTGGCCGGACGGTTGCGGGCCGGGGGCCCAGGGGATGGTGCGGGGGGTGGCGCGGGCGGCCTGCCGCTGACGACGCCGCTGGTCTGGGCCTGGGGTGGCGTGCTGCTGACGGCCTCGACTTGGCTCGTCGGCGTGATCGCGCTGTTCCGCGGCTTCGCCGGGCTGTTCGACTGATGGTGGCGGAGGTCGCGCGCGGCGCCCTGGGCGCCTGGGTCGGGTTGCGGACGCGCTGGCGGGGCCTGGCGCTGCCGATCTTCGCCTCGCCGCTGCTGCCCTCGGCCTTGCTCTTCGCCATCGGGGACGACGACCGGGCGGCGCTGGGCTCGGTGCTGGGCTTCGGGGCGAGCCTGCTGGCGGCGCGGGTGCTGCGGCGCGGGCGGTCGGGGGATGCGAAGCGCGCCTCCTGGCTGATGGCGGTCGGCACCGGGCTGGCGGCGAGCATGGCGGGGGAGATGGGCAGCGTGATGCCCTTCGTCTTCGGCGCCGGGGCGCTGTTCGGCACGCGGATGATGTACCAGGCGCTGCCCGAGGTGGCGCCGCCCCCGCCGCCGCCGCAGCCGGAACCCGCGGTGGTGCCGGCGGCGCCGGACCGGGCCGCGGGCGTGGTGGCCGAGAGCCGGGCGCGGCTGGCGCGGATCGAGGCGGTGGCGGAGCGGCGGGCGGACCCGAAGCTGCGCGGCGTGGCGGCGGCGATGGAGGGGGTGCTGGACGACCTCTCCCAGCATCCCGACCGCCTGCCACAGGCGCGCCGCTTTCTCGCCGTGCATCTGGACGGGTTGGAGCGCATCACCGCGCGGCTCGAGGCCGGGGCGGCGGCGCCGGAAGGCCTGCCTCCCCTGCTGGACGAGCTGACCCGGACCGCGGGGGAATTGCGGGAGAGGCTGTCGCGGGAGGAGAGCGCGGCGCTCGAGATCCAGGTGAAGGTCCTGTCGGACCGGCTGCGCGAGGAAGGCTACCGATGAGCAATACGATCCAGACGACGCCCGAGGTTGCCTTGGAGCCGGTGCTGCCGCCGCGGGAGGCGGAGGTGGCGAAGCTGGCGGCGCGGCTCGACATCGCCGATCCCGCCAGCATCCTGCGCTTCGGGCAGGAGGCGCAGAACCGCGCGACGGTCGCCGCCGATGCGATGCTGGAAGGCGCCAAGAACCGCGAGGCGGGCGAGGCGGGCGTCACGCTGTCCACGCTGATCGGCACGCTGCGCGGCTTCGACATGCGCGGCCTGGGCGACAAGGTCGGCTTCTTCGCGCGGCTCTTCGGCAAGGCGCGGGCGGAGACGGCGAAGGTCCTGCAGCGCTACGAGACGATCAAGGGCCAGGTGGAGGCGGTGGGCGACAAGCTCGACACGCACCGCACCCGGCTGCTGGAGGATGTGGAGAAGCTGGAGCGGCTCTATGCCGCGACGCTCGAGTGGTTCCATGCGCTGGGCGACCACATCGCCGCCGGCGACACGGTGCTGAAGCGGGTGGATGGGGAGGCGATCCCGGCCATGACGCGGGAGGTCGAAGGTGGTGATTCCACCGCGGCGCAGAAGCTGCGCGACCTGCGCACGGCGCGGGACGAGCTGGAGCGGCGGGTGCACGACCTGCGGCTGACCCGGCAGGTGGCGATGCAGGCGCTGCCTTCGATCCGGCTGATCCAGGAGAACGACAAGGCGCTGGCGGCGAAGATCCAGAGCGTCATCGCCAATACGGTGCCGCTGTGGCGACAGCAGCTGGCCCAGGCGCTGGCGATCCAGAACATGCGGGAGGCCGGGCGCAGCCTGAAGGACGCGACCGACCTGACGAATGAGTTGCTGACCGGCAATGCCGAGCGGCTGCGCCAGGGCAATGCCGAGGCGCGGGTGCAGATCGAGCGCGGCGTCTTCGACATCGAGGCGGTGAAGAAGGCCAATGCCTCGCTCGTCGCCACCATCGAGGACAGCCTGCGGATCGCCAACGAGGCCCAGACGCAGCGGGTGAGCGCGACCAGGGAGCTGGAGAAGGCGGAGGGCGAGATCCGCCGGGTGCTGGTGGCGGCCCGGGCGAGCGGCGGGCGCGGGCAGGAGCCGGCGAAGCCCTTCTGAGGGGTGCTCTCGGTTTCGGGCCTTGACGCCGGGGCCGCCCTCGCCTCCTAGGGCGGGAAAACCGGGAGCTTCCATCCAATGATCACGCGTCGCGCCGCGCTTGCCAGCGGCCTCGTGCTGGCCGCGCCCACCCTGGCTCTGCCGGCCCTGGCCCAGACAACCTGGCCGAGCGGGCCGATCCGGCTGGTAGCCCCCTTCCCGCCCGGCGGCAGCGTCGATGCCATCTCCCGCCTGCTGCAGCCGCATCTCAGCGCGGCGCTCGGCGTGCCCGTCGTGGTGGACAACAAGGGCGGCGCCTCGGGCTCGATCGGCACGCGGGAAGTCGCGCGCTCGGCGCCCGACGGCAATACCTGGGTGCTGGTCTTCGACACCCATGCGGTGAACCAAGCGCTGATCCCGAACCTCGGCTTCGACACCCAGAAGGACCTGGCGCCGGTGCTGCTGATCGGCACCGCGCCGATGCTGATCACCGCGCACAAGTCGCGGCCCTGGCGGGATTTCGCGCAGCTGGCCGCGGCGGCCAAGGTGAAGCCGGATACCATCAGCTACGGCACCATCGGCAATGGCTCGCTCGCGCATCTGACGATGAAGCTGGTGGAGCGGGAGACCGGCACCAGCTTCGTCCATGTCCCCTATCGCGGCGGCGGGCCGCTGGTGACGGCTTCCGCCACGGGCGAGGTCGACCTGCCGACGGCGACCGGCACCGTGCTGGCCTCGCAGATCCAGGCGGAGACGATCCGGCCGCTGGTCAGCACCGGCTCCCGCCGGGCCAGCGTCGCGCCCGGCGTGCCGACGCTCGCGGAGCTGGGCGTGCCGGTGACCGCCGATGCCTTCTGGGGCGTGCTCGCCCCGGCGGGGACGCCGGCGCCGATCCGGGCGCGCTTCGAGGCGGCGCTGCGCACCGCGCTGGCCGTGCCGATGGTGCGGGAGCGGCTGACCGATACCCTCGGCGTCGACCTCGACCCGCAGGGCGGGCCGGAATTCGGCGCCTTCCTGGCCAAGGCGATCGAGACCTGGGGCAAGGTGGTGCGCGACAACGGCATCCGGCCGGATTGAGCGCGATGTTCCGTCGCAGCCTGCTGGCCGGCCTCGCCGTGCCGGCCATCGCCCGGGCGCAGGGGCAGGTCCCCTCCTGGCCGGCGGGGCCGATCCGCATCATCGCCCCCTTCCCGCCCGGCGGCAGCGTGGACACCATCGCCCGGCTGCTGGTGCCGTCGCTGCAGGCGAGCCTCGGCGTGCCGGTCGTGGTCGAGAACCGCTCCGGCGCGGCGGGGGCGCTGGGCACCCAGGCGGCGGCGCGGGCGGCGCCCGATGGCAATACCTGGGTGCTGGTCTTCGACAGCCATGCGACGGCGAATGCGCTGAACCCGAATGCCGGCTTCGATGCCCGGCGCGACTTCGCCCCGGTGATGCTGCTGGCGACGGCGCCGATGCTGCTGACGGCGCCGGCCGGGCGGCCCTGGACCACGCTGGCCGAGGTGGCCGCGGCGGCCAGGGCGAAGCCCGATACCATCACCTATGGCACCGTCGGCGCCGGCAGCCTGGCGCATCTGACGATGGAGGTGCTGCAGCAGCGCGGCGGCTTCAGCCTGGTGCATGTGCCCTATCGCGGCGGCGGGCCGCTGGCGACGGCGGCGATCGCCGGCGAGATCGATCTCGCCATCGCCTCCCGCGTCGGGCTCGGCGGCCAGGTGGGCAGCCGGCTGCGGGCGCTGGCGCAGACCGGGGCGCAGCGCTCCGCCTCCCTGCCCGACCTGCCGACGGTGGCCGAATCGGGCTTCCCGGGATTCGAGGCGGCGGCCTTCTGGGGGATGCTGGCGCCGGCCGCGGTGCCGGCGCCGATCGTCGCGCGCTTCCAGGCGGCCCTGGCCGCGGCGCTGGCCGAGCCGGTGGTGCGCCAGCGGCTGGTGGAGGGCCAGGGGGTGGATATCCGTGGCGCCGGCCCGGCGGAATTCGCCGGCTTCCTGGACCAGCAGGTGGAGACCTGGGGGGCGATCGTGCGGGCGCGGAATATCCGGCTGGACTAGGCGTCCCGCGTCGCCTTCCGGCCCGCGGTGCCGGAGCCCGGCCCCTCGGCCCGGCGGTCCTGGGCGGCGCCGCCGAGGTCGGACAGGGCACGGGCCAGCATCGCCGCGCCGACGCGCGGGATGAACAGCGAGGTCGCCGCCGCCCGCGCATGGCGGAACTGCAGCAGGATGCGGCCATCCTTGGCGACGGTCGCCATGCAGCCGGCGGTATCCAGCGGCGGCTTGTCGGCCGAGGTGACGGCGACGCCGAGCGGGTCGCCCTGCGCGATGCGCAGGCGATGGGCATCGTCGGCGGCGCCGCGCAGGTTCAGCAGCAGCTTCTCCACCAGCAGCAGCGGCAGCTCGAGCGCGAGCGGCCCTTCCTCCGTGGTCAGGCTGATCCGCAAGCTGTCCGGGCTGATGGTGATGTCATCCGAAAGGCCGATCACGCTGCGGTTCTTCATGGACTGGCCCTGACCTTCTGTGCCGGATCACCGGCTCGAAGATTGTATACAGTTAACGGGCAGCGGCCACGCGGAATCTGGCAGAAAAAAGGCAATAGCGGCAGCGGCGCCGGCAGGTGTGACATTGGCGCCGCGCTTCACGCCGGGACGCAGCGTCCGGCGGCCGGCGCCAAGCCGCCTTGACCGCGCGGCGCGTCCGCTGTCCCATCGCGCCCTATCCGCTACCAAGGGAGAATACGTCATGCGCGCCTGGGCCGTGGTCGAAACGGGCAAGCCGTTGCAGGAAATCGAGCTGCCGACGCCGGAGCCCAAGGGCGCGGAAGTGCTGCTGGAAGTGACGCATGCCGGCGTCTGCCATTCCGACCTGCATATCTGGGAAGGCGAATACGACCTCGGCAGCCGCGGCAAGATGCGGCTGACCGACCGCGGCGTGAAGCTGCCGCTGGCGATGGGCCACGAGATCGTCGGCCGGGTGGTGAAGCTCGGGCCGGATGCGGCCAACCAGGGCAGCAAGGTCGGCGACATCCGCGTCGTCTTTCCCTGGGTCGGCTGCGGCAAATGCGCGGTCTGCCAGCGCGACGAGGAGAACATGTGCCTCAACGGGCGCAGCCTCGGCGTCTACCAGAACGGCGGCTATGCGACGCACGTGCTGGCGACGCACGTGAAGCACCTGATCGACATCGAGGGCGTCGATCCCTCGCTGGCCGCGACCTATGCCTGCTCGGGCGTCACGGTCTATTCCGCCATCAACAAGCTGCTGCCGATGGAGCCGGACGAGCCGATCGTGGTGGTCGGCGCCGGCGGGCTCGGGCTGAACGCCATCGCCATCCTGAAGGCGCTCGGCCACAAGCGGATCTGCGTGGTCGACGTCAGCGAGGAGAAGCTGGCGGCGGCCAAGGCGCAGGGCGCGACGGATACCGTCCTGGCCGGCGCCGAGGGCACCACCGACCGCATCGTCAAGGCCTGCGGCGGGCCGGTGGCCGGCGTGGTGGACCTGGTGAACGGCACCCAGACCGCGCGCTATGCCTTCGATGCGCTGCGCAAGGGCGGCAAGCTGGTGCAGGTCGGGCTGTTCGGCGGCGAGCTGGGGATCCCACTGCCGCTGATGCCGATCAAGGCGCTGACCATCCAGGGCAGCTACGTCGGCAACGTGAAGGAGCTGCGGGCGCTGATCGACATCGCGAAGAAGGGGCTGATCCCCTCCATCCCGGTCGAGAACACGCCGCAGCGCAATGCCGATGCGGTGCTGCACCGGCTGAAGGAAGGCAAGATCACCGGCCGCGTGGTGCTCGTCGCGGAGTGAGCGGCGGCGGGACGAAGCCCTTCGTCCCGCCTTATCCGCCCAGGCCGGAGCGGCTGCCGCAATGGCGGGTGCTGATCCGCGAGGGGCGGCGGAACAGCCTCTCGGTCCTGCCGCGCATCGCCTATGAGCGGGACCTGCTGACCACCCGGGTGCTGAGCCGCGACATCGTGCTCGTCAACAGCCCGGCGACGGTGCAGGAAGCCTTCGTCGACAAGCACGAGGTCTTCCAGCGGAAAAGCCCGCAATTCCGCTTCGCCCTGGTGCCGCTGGTCGGCGACAGCATGTTCGCCAGCGACGGCGCGCTGTGGCGCGAGCGGCGGCGGCTGATGGCCCCCGTCACCCACGCCTCCCGCCTGGCGGAACTGCTGCCGCCGGCGACCGAGACCGTCGCGGAATGGCGGGCGGAGTGGGCGCGGCTGCCGGCGGGCACGCCGGTCGACGTGCTGGCGGCGATGGGGCAGCTCGCGGCGGCGATGATCTGCCGCAGCCTGTTCGGCCGGGCGCTGGGGCGGCAGGCGGCGGGGGCCATCGTCGCCGGCTTCGCCGAGTACCAGGCGGTGGTCGACTTCGCCGATCCGCTGTCCCTGCTCGGCCTGCCGGACTGGCTGCCGCGCTGGCGCGGCGGCCGGGTGCGGGCGGCGATCCGGCGCATGCATGCGGTGGTCGATGCGCTGATCGACGAGGTGCTGGCGGCGGCCCCCGGGGAGCAGTCGCTGATCCGGGCGATGCTGCAGGCGGGCGCGGGTTCGATGGACCGGGCGGCCTTCCGCAACGAGGCCATCGTGCTGTTCATCGCCGGCCACGAGACCACGGCGAACCTGCTGGCCTGGGCCTGGTACCTGCTGTCGCAGGACTCCGCCAGCGAGGCGCGGCTGCGGGCGGAGGCGGCGGCGGTGCTCGGCGGGCGGACGGCGGGGCTGGCGGAGGTGCCGAAGCTGGTCTTCACCCGGGCGGTGGTGGAGGAAACCTTGCGGCTGTTTCCGCCGGTGCCGATCCTGTCGCGGCAGGCGCTGGCGGATGATTCCATCGGCGGACGGCCGGTGCGGCGCGGCGCGGTGGTGGTGGCGATCCCCTGGCTGCTGCACCGGCGGCCGGCGCTCTGGGCGCAGCCGGATGCCTTCGTGCCGGAGCGTTTCATGCCGGGCCGGCCGCGGCCGCCGCGGCATGGCTACATCCCCTTCAGCACCGGGCCGCGCATCTGCACCGGCCAGCAATTCGGCCTGGCGGAGGCGGTGATCGCGCTGGCGAGCCTGGCGCAGGACGGGCGGCTGCGGCTGGCGCCGGGGGCGGTGGTCATGCCGACCGCGAAGCTGACCTTGCGGCCGGGGGAGCGGCTGCCGATGCTGCTGGAACGCGATGCGGAACCATGCATCCGAGGGGAAGGACGCCAGGCATGAACAGGCTGGATGGAAAGGTCGCGCTGATCTCGGGCGCGGCGCGCGGCATCGGCGGCGAGACGGCACGGCGGATGGCCGAGGCCGGCGCCCGGGTGGTGGTCGGCGACCTGCTGGACGAGGCGGGGGAGCAGACCGTGGCGGCGATCCGCGCCGCCGGCGGACAGGCGGAATACGTCCACCTCGACGTGACGCGGGAGGCGGATTGGACGGCGGCGATCGAGCGCGCCACCGGGCGGTTCGGCAAGCTGGACGTGCTGGTGAACAATGCCGGCGTCTTCATCGGCAAGTCGATCGAGGAGATCAGCCTCGAGGAATGGCACCGGCTGGTGGCGGTGAACATGACGGGCGTCTTCCTCGGCACCCGCATGGCGGTGCCGGCGCTGCGGGAGGCGGCCAAGGGCGCCGAGCATGGCAGCACCATCGTCAACCTGGCCTCGATCGCCGGGCTGGTGGGCTCGCAGCTCGACCCGCTCTATTCGATGACCAAGGGGGGCGTGACGCTCTTCACCAAGTCGGCGGCGCTGGAGTTCGGCCGGAAGGGCTACCGGATCCGGGTGAACTCGATCCATCCGGGGGTGATCGAGACCGAGATGGGCGAGCAGACCTTCGCGGCGCGGGCGCGGCGGACCGGCAGCAACGATACCGCGCCGGTGCGCCAGGGCGTGGCGGAGAGCGTGCCCTGGGGCCGGCTGGGCGTCGCGCTCGACATCGCCAAGGGGATCGTCTTCCTGGCCTCGGACGATGCCGGCTACATGAATGGCGCCGGGCTGGTGGTGGACGGCGGCTTCACCGCCGCCTGAACGGGCCTAGCCTTCGAGGGCATCCCAGTTCTCGCCCCAGCGGTCGAGAAAGGTGATGTCCCGGAGCGGGCCGCGGCCGACCGGGCCGAATTTCCCCATCGGCCAGCCGATGGGGAGGATGGCGTAGGAATGCACGCCGGGGGGCAGGCCGAGCGCCGCCTCGGCTTCCTTCTCGTACAGCAGGTGCCGCGTCGTCAGCGTGGCGCCGAGGCCGAGCGCGCGGGCGGCGAGCAGCATGTTCTGCACCGCCGGATAGACCGAGGCGCCGGACCAGCGGCTGGGCTTTGCCTCCTCGAGGCAGGCGACGATCCAGACCGGCGCCTCGTGGAAATGCTCGGTCAGGTATTCGACCGCGGTGTGCTGGCGGTGGTAGCGCTCCGCCGTGCTGCCGGGGGGCGGCGCGCTGGCGGCGTAGCGGGGGCCGACCACCTCGTCGAAGGCCTTCTTGTACCAGACCTGGACGGCCTGCTTGATGGCCGGGTCCTTGATGACCAGGAAGCGCCACTTCTGGGTATTGCCGCCATTGGCCGCCGCGGCGCCGGCGCGGAGGATCCGGGCGATCATCTCATCCGGCACCGGGTCCGGCTTCAGCCGCCGCATGGCGCGGGTGCCGTGCAGGATCTCGAAGATGTCGGTCGGCTCGGCCATGGCGCGGTCCCCCTTTGTTACGCCGAAAAGTCTCCCACGGAGGGGGGCGGTTCGGAAGGCCAGGGGCCGCCGGTGACCGGGTCGGTGACGGGGTCCTCGACCATGTCGATGGCCGAGAGCGCTTCGGCGTGCTGGTCCTCGGTGCCGGTGAATTCCTCCGGCACGGCGCCCGGCGGATAGGCGCCGACGACCAGCAGGTCGGCGCTGGCACCGAGGTTGCGGTGGCCGACGCCGGCGGGCAGCACCACCACGTCGCCGGCCCGCAGCGCGAGCGTCGGGCCCGCGGCGCCGCCGAGCTGCACCCGGACCTCGCCGCGGGCGATGGCCAGCGCCTCATGCGCATTCGGGTGGTAGTGGTGATAGGGGTGGATGCCGTTGCGCCAAGCGGGCGGCCAGCCGTGGCGGGCGAACAGGGCCTCGGCGGTGGCGGGATCGCCCGGCGGCAGGGCGGCGCGGTAGAGCAGCACCGACAGCCGGGGGTTGTTCGGGATGCTGCCGTCATCGGCGAAGCGCAACACTTCGGGTGTCATCCGCGGCCTCCTCAACTTGCGCCCGATCAAAGCCGGAGCATGAAGGATCGTTCCAATTGGTGCCACCCCATGTAGTCTCGGGGGCCTGAGGGAGGGACTGACATGTCAGGGCTTATCAGGTTGCGGCATTTCATCCAGGACATGACCCGGCTGGCCGACCAGGGCGCCGACGAGCGACGCTGGCTGACCGAGGGCGCCGATCTGCTGGCGGGGCTGGTCGCGGTCGACGACTGGCTGCCGGCGGAGATGGCCGAGGCCGGGCCGAGCTACCGGCAATACCTGCTGCATTGCGACCCGGCGGAGCGCTTCTGCATCGTGAGCTTCGTCTGGGGCCCCGGGCAGCGGACGCCGGTGCACAACCACACCATCTGGGGCCTGGTCGGCATGCTGCGGGGCGAGGAGGTCTCGACCGAGATGCGGCCGGGCGCGGCGGGCCAGCCGATGCAGCCGGGCCAGGTGGACCGGCTCTCCCCCGGCCAGGTGGTGGCGGTCAGCGCCAATACCTATGACATCCACGTGGTGGAGAATGCCTATACCGACCGCACCAGCATCAGCATCCATTGCTACGGCGGGAATATCGGCGCGGTGGCGCGCAGCGTCTTCGACCCGGCGACGAGTGCCACGAAGCGCTTCATCTCCGGCTACCACAACGAGCGGGTGCCCAATGTCTGGGACCGCAGCAAGGAACTGGTTCCGGCCTGAGCGCACAGGGGCCTGGGCGCGGAAGTCCCGGCGGGCCGAGGCCCACCAGTCCGGAACAAGAGCCCGGCGGGCCGAGGCCCGCCAGTCCGGAACAAGAGCCCGGCGGGCCGAGGCCCGCCAGTCCGGAAAAAAGCCCGGCGGGCCGAGGCCCGCCGGGTCGGGTTCACCGCAGCGGCGTCAGATGAACCAGTGGCCGGTCGCCTCGAAATTGGCGGTGACCTGGGCGCCGATGGCATCCCAGTCCACGATGCCATTGGTATCGAGGCCGAGGGCATCGACCGCGGCCAGCACATCCGCCGCCGGGGCGACGGCCATGAGCTCGCCGGAGGCGACGGGCAGCGCCAGCTTGTAGCCGGCGGTGCCGTCGACCTCGCCGGTGGTGCCGGCGCCCTGGACTTCGGTGGTGGTCATGCCGTGCAGCACCACCTCCTTGGCCTCGAGCGGGCTCAGGCTGGCAAGGACCGCCTGGGCATTCGGGTCTTCCGGGGAGAAGTGGAAGACCTCGTGATAGGCGAGCACGCCATCGGCGCCGACGGTCGGGAAGACCGAGGCGTCGCTGTGGTCGTGGCCGGCGGTGCCATGGTCATGCGCGGCGGTGGCGGGGTCGAGGGTCAGGTTGAGCTGGATCGGGCCGTAGCTGACCAGGCCTTCGCCGAGCTCGACGAAGCCGTCGCCATCGGCATCGAGCTTGATGGTCGGCGACTTGGAATTGGTGCCGTCCTCGAAGCCGTGGATGTGCTGGATATGCATCTGGCCGGGCTCCAGGCCGGTCGCCTGGATATCCACCGTCAGCGTGCTGGCGTTCTGGTCGAGCAGCAGGACGGCGCGGCCCTCGATCCCCGAATTGTTCAGGGCGGTGAAATCGGTGGAATAGAGGGTGAAGCCGTCGCGGACATAGGTCTCGTGTGCCATCTGCGTCTCCTTGGGCCCATGCGGGACCAATGGCGCTACGGCGCCCGGACAGGTGCCGGATGCGTGACGATCATGACTTTTCACGTGATTCCGCCTCACGCACGTTCCGGCCCTGGCGTGCCGAGGGCGATTGGCCTGCCGGCCCCGGCTGGCTATGACAGCGCCACGCCACCCACCCAGCCGGAAAGGCCAGAGCCGATGCCCATGGACGAGACTTCGACCGCAACCCCCGCCGCCCTGCCCGACCGGCTGGCGACCAATCCGAAGAGTCCCTTCCACAACCCGGAGCTTCTGGCCCGTGGGATCGGCATCCGCTTCAACGGGGCGGAGAAGACCAATGTGGACGAGTATTGCGTCAGCGAGGGCTGGGTGCGGCTGACGGTGGGCAAGAGCGTCGACCGGCACGGCAATCCGATGACGATCAAGCTGAATGGCAAGGTGGAGCCGTACTTCCGGGAGGAATGAGAAAAAGGCCGGGAGACATGGTCTCCCGGCCCCCCCTACATGGTCAGACCCAGTCGCGGCCTTGCGTTCCTAGAGCTTGACCTTCAGCAGCGCGCCGATCTCGCCGACGATGCCGCGGCGGAAGGCGAGCACGCAGACCACGAAGATGACGCCCTGGATCACCGTCACCCAGGCGCCCAGCTCCGCCAGGTAGTTCTGCATGGCGACGATGACCGCGGCGCCGATCACCGGGCCGAAGACGGTCCCGAGGCCGCCGACCAGGGTCATCAGCACCACCTCCCCCGACATCGACCAATGCACGTCCGTCAGCGTGGCGATGCCGAAGACCAGCGACTTGGTGGCGCCGGCGACGCCGGCCAGCGAGGCCGAGAGGATGAAGGCCATCAGCTTGTAGTCGTCGGTCCGGTAGCCGAGCGAGGTGGAGCGCGGCTCGTTCTCCTTGATGGACTTCAGCACCATGCCGTAGGGCGAATGGATGATCCGGTGGATCAGCAGGAAGCCCAGCAGGAAGACCGCCGCCACCACCCAGTACATGGTCAGGTCGGTATCGAGCGAGACGACGCCGAAGAGCTTGCCGCGCGGGATGGCCTGGATGCCGTCCTCGCCGCCGGTGAAGGGCGCCTGGACGCAGAAGAAGTAGATCATCTGCGCCAGGGCCAGGGTGATCATGGCGAAGTAGATGCCCTGGCGGCGGATGGCGACCCAGCCGGCGACGGCGCCGAGCCCGGCGGCGACCAGCCCGCCGGTGATGATCGCCAGTTCCGGGGTCATCCCCCAGGCCTTGGCGACATGGCCGGCGATATAGCCGCCCATGCCGAAATAGGCGGCATGGCCGAAGCTCAGCAGCCCGACATAGCCGATCAGCAGGTTGAAGGCGCAGGCAAAGAGGGCGAAGCAGAGCAGCTTCATCAGGAATACGGGGTAGAGGAAGAAGGGGGAGATCGCCAGGAAGGCGACCATGATCCCGAGGGCGCCGAACTGCGCCTTGGAGAAGCCCCAGATCCCATGATCCTCCCGCACGGGGGCGGGAATGGCGCCGGCGGTGATGCTGGTATCAGGCATGGATCAGGCCCTCCCGAAGAGGCCGGCGGGGCGTGCGACGAGCACGATCGCCATGATGACGAAGACGACGGTGGCCGAGGCCTCCGGCCAGAAGACCTTAGTCAGGCCCTCCACGATGCCGAGGCCGAAGCCGGTGATGATGGAGCCGATGATGGAGCCCATGCCGCCGATGACCACCACCGCGAAGACCACGATGATGAGGTTGGTGCCCATCTGCGGATTGACCGAGTAGATCGGCGCCGCGAGCACACCGCCGATGGCGGCGAGGGCCACGCCGAAGCCATAGGTGAGCGTCACCATGCGGGGCACGTTGACGCCGAAGGCCTGGACCAGCGGCGCATTCTCGGTCGCGGCACGCAGGTAGGCGCCGAGCCGGGTCTTCTCGATCAGCAGCCAGGTGGCCAGGCACAGCACGAGCGCCGCGACCACGACCCAGCCGCGGTAGATCGGCATGTACATGAAGCCGAGGTCCCAGGCGCCCTGCAGCTCCGGCGGGATGCGGTAGGGCAGGCCCGAGGAGCCGAACTGGTTGCGGAAGATGCCCTCGATGATCAGGCCGACGCCGAAGGTCAGCAGCAGGCCGTAGATATGGTCCAGCTTATAGAGCCGGCTGATCATCAATCGCTCGAGCACCACGCCGGTGAAGCCGATGATGAGCGGCACCAGCAGCAGGGCCCACCAGTAGTTCAGGCCCAGCCATTCCAGCAGCATCCAGGCGGCGAAGGCGCCCATCATGAACTGCGCGCCATGGGTGAAGTTGATGATGTTGAGCAGGCCGAAGATCACCGCGAGCCCGAGCGACATCATCGCGTAGAAGGCGCCGTTGATCAGCCCGAGCAGCAATTGCCCGAACAGCAATGGCGCGGGGATGCCGAAGATATCGTCCATGCGGGTCAGCGGTCCTTAGAGTTCATGGAGAGCGGTCAGCTGCGGACCAGCGGGCACTGGCCTTCCGCGAGGGGGCGGAAGGCTTCGTCACCCGGCGTGGTGGCCACCAGCTTGTACAGGTCCCAGGGGTTGGTCGAGGCGGCCGGCGCCTTCACCTCGAAGAGGTAGCCGGGATGGAGCTTGCGGCCATCGGCGCGGATGGTGCCGGGGCCGAAGGCGTCGTCGTCGCAGGGCATCGCCTTCATGCGGGCCACGGCATCGACGCCGCTGGCCCTGGCGGCGGCGACGCCCATGTCGGCGACCGCTTTCAGGTAGTGCAGCACGGCGCCGTAGCAGCCGGCCGGCACCATGGCCGGCGGGCGGTCCTGGTTCTTCGCCCGCACCCGCTGGGTCAGCGCCCGGGTGCGGTCGTTCAGGTCCCAGTAGAAGGCCTCGGTCAGCAGCAGCCCCTGCCCGCTCTCGAGGCCGAGCGACTTGATGTCGACCACGCCCATCAGCAGGGCGGCGAGCTTCATCTGCCGGTGCAGGCCGAATTCGCGGGCGCCCTTGATGCAGTTCACCGTATCGGTGGAGGCATTGGCGAAGCCGAGCACCTTGGCCCGGCTGGACTGCGCCTGCAGTAGGAAGGCGGAGAAATCGGTGGTCGCCGGGAAGGGATAGCGGGCAGAGCCGACCACCCGGCCGCCCTGGGCCCTGACGAAATTGCCGGTATCGCGTTCCAGCGCATGGCCGAAGGCATAGTCGGCGGTGATGAAGTACCAGCTGTCGCCGCCCTGCTTGACGATGGCGGCCCCGGTGGACTTGGCCAGCATGTAGGTGTCGTAGGTCCAGTGGACCGTGTTCGGGCTGCACTGGGTGCCGGTGAGGTCGGAGGTGGCGGCGCCCGAGTTCAGGTGGACCTTGTTCTTCTCCCGCGCGATCTGGTTGACCGCCAGCGCCACCGAGGAGGTCGGCAGGTCGACGATGGCATCGACGCCCTGGTCGAACCATTGCCGGGCGATGTTGGCGCCGACGTCGGGGCGGTTCTGGTGGTCGGCCTGCAGCACCTCGACCTGGAAGCCCTGGGGCGCGAAATCCTGCACCGCCTGCTGGGTGAGGACGACGCTGCCCGGGCCGGTGGTATCCCGGTAGGGGCCGGACATGTCGGTGATGACGCCGATCCGGATCGTGTTCGCCGCCTGGGCGCGCGCCGATCGGGGGCCAGCCAGAGACGCGGTGGCGGCAGCCCCCGCGGCGAGCAGATCACGTCTCTGGATGGCCATCGTCTCTCTCCCTGGTTTCTTAGCTGCGGATCAGGCTGCACCCACCCTCGTTCATGGGGCGGAAGGCTTCCTCCGCCGGGGTGGTTTGCAGCAGCTTGTAGTAGTCCCACGGCGCCTTGCTCTCGGCCGGGGTCTTCACCTCAAACAGGTAGCTGGGGCAGAGCTTGCGGCCATCCTCGCGGATGCGGCCCGGCCCGAAGGCGTCGTCGTCGCAGGGCATCGCCTTCATGCGGTTGACGACCTCGATGCCGGAGGCCTTGGAGGCGGCGACGCCCATGTCGGCGACGGCCTTCAGGTAGTGCAGCGCCGCCGAGTAATTGGCGATGGAGGCCATGTTCGGCTTGATGTCCTTCAGCCGGGGCTTCAGCCGCTCGGTCACCGCGCGGGTGCGGTCGTTGAGGTCCCAGTAGAAGCTTTCCGTCAGCACCAGCCCCTGCGCGGTGTTGAGGCCGAGGGCATGGACGTCGGGGAGGAACATCAGCAGCGCCGCCAGCTTCACGCCGCGCCGCGTGACGCCGAACTCGGCCGCCTGCTTGATGGAGTTGACAGTATCGGCGCCGGCATTGGCCAGGCCGATGACCTTGGCGCGGGAGGCCTGCGCCTGCACCAGGAAGGAGGAGAAGTCGGAGGTCGAGGGGAAAGGATAGCGCACCGCGCCATTCACCTTGCCGCCGGCCGCCTTGATGAAGGCGGTCGCGTCGCGTTCCAGCGCATGGCCGAAGGCATAGTCGGCGGTGATGAAGAACCAGCTGTCCCCGCCGGCCTTCACCATGGCGCCGCCGGTCGACTTGGCCAGCATGTAGGTATCGTACATCCAGTGCACCGTATTCGGGCTGCACTGGGCGCCGGTCAGGTCGGAGGTGGCCGAGCCAGTGTTGATATAGGCCTTGTTCTTCTCCCGGGCGACGTTGTTCACCGCGAGGCCGACCGAGGAGGTCGGCACGTCGAGGATGAGGTCAACGCCCTGGTCGTACCACTGCCGGGCGATGTTCACCCCGACATCGGGCTTGTTCTGATGGTCGGCCGAGAGGACCTCCACCGTGAAGCCCTTGTTGCCGAATTCGGCGACCGCCTGGCGGGTGCATTCCACGCCATAGGGGCCGCTGATGTCGCGGTAGGTGCCGGACTGGTCGTTCAGCACGCCGATGCGGATGGTATTGGCGGCCTGCGCCCGGCCGAGCCTCGGCAGGGCCGGCATCATCGTGGCGCCGAGGGAGGCGGCGAGCAGGCTGCGACGGGTTGCGGTCATCACGATGGCCTCCGGCGTGGCGTCAGGTGCGGACCAGGGCACAGCCGCCCTCGTTCAGGGGGCGGAAGGCCTCCTCGGCCGCCGTGGTCTGCAGGACCTTGTAGTAGTCCCAGGGCTTCTTCGATTCCGCCGGGGTCTTCACCTCGAGCAGGTAGCTCGGGCAGAGCTTGCGGCCATCGGCGCGGATGGAGCCGGCGCCGAAGGCATCGTCGTCGGTCGGCATCGCCTTCATGCGGTTGACCACGTCGGTGCCCGACGCCTTGGCCGCGGCGACGCCCATGGCCTGCACCGCCTTCAGGTAATGCAGGGTGCCGGAATAGCAGCCGGCATGGATCTGGTTCGGATAAAGGTTGGGCATCTTCGGCAGGACGCGCTGGGTGAAGGCGCGGGTGCGGTCGTTGAGGTCCCAGTAGAAGCTCTCGGTGCAGACCAGCCCCTGCCCGGTCTCGAGCCCGATCGAATGCACGTCGGTGATGAACATCAGCAGCGCGGCGAGCTTGGTGCCGCGCTTGGTGATGCCGAACTCGGCGGCCTGCTTGACGCAGTTGATGGTGTCCGAGCCCGCATTGGCGAAGCCGATGACCTTGGCGCGGGAGGATTGCGCCTGCACCAGGAAGGAGGAGAAGTCGGAGGTCGCTGGGAATGGCGTGCGCACCTGGCCGAGGACGCGGCCGCCCGAGGCCTTGACGAAATTCCCCGTGTCACGCTCCAGCGCATGGCCGAAGGCGTAGTCCGCGGTGATGAAGAACCAGGTATCGCCGCCCGCCTTCACCATGGCGCCGCCGGTCGACTTCGACAGCATGAAGGTGTCGTAGGACCAATGCACCATGGTCGGGCTGCACTGCGCGCCCGTCAGGTCCGAGGTGGCGGAGCCGGTGTTGATGTAGGCCTTGTTCTTCTCGCGCGAGACATTGTTCACCGCGAGGCCGACCGAGCTGGTCGGCACGTCGAGGATGAGGTCGACGCCCTGGTCGTACCATTGCCGGGCCAGGTTCACGCCGACATCGGGGCGGTTCTGGTGGTCGGCGAAGATCAGCTCGACGTTGAAGCCCTGCTGGCCGAATTCGGTGATGGCCTGCTGGGTGCAGGCGACCGAGCCCGGGCCGGTATTGTCCTTGTAGGTCCCGGACATGTCGTTCATCACGCCGATGCGGATGGTATTCGCGGCCTGAGCACGGGTCAGGCGCGGCAGGCTGGTCACCGCGGCGGCGGTCGCTCCGGTGCCCAACAGGGCGCGGCGGGTCATCTGCATCTTGGTTCTTCCCCTGTTGGCGCCGCGCGGTCTTTGCCGCGCGGTTTAGGCGTGGCGCGGCTTCAGCTTCGGACGAGCGGGCAGCCCCCTTCGGCCAGCGGGCGGAAGGCCTCGTCGATCGGCGTGGTCTGCAGCAGCTTGTAGTAGTCCCAGGCGCCCTTGGACTCCGCCGGGTTCTTCACCTCGAACAGGTAGGCCGGGTGGATCTTGCGGCCATCGGCGCGGATGGAGCCCTGCCCGAAGCAATCGTCGTCGGTCGGCATCGCCTTCATGCGGGCAACCGTCGCGGCGCCATCGGCCTTGGCCGCGGCGACGCCCATATCGGTCGCGGCCTTCAGGTAGTGCAGCGCGGCGCTGTAGCAGCCGGCATGCGACATCGCCGGCATGTTGCCGGCCATGTGCGGCTTCACCCGGTTGGTGAAGGCGCGGGTGCGGTCGTTGAGGTCCCAGTAGAAGGTCTCGGTCAGCACCAGCCCCTGCGCCGCGGGCAGGCCGAGGGCATGGACGTCGTTGATGAACATCAGCAGCACGGCGATCTTGGTGCCGCGCCGGGTGATGCCGAACTCGGCGGCCTGCTTCACCGCATTCACCGTATCGGCGCCGGCATTGGCGAGACCGATGATCTTGGCGCGCGAGGATTGCGCCTGCACCAGGAAGGAGGAGAAATCGGTGTTGCCGAGCGGCGCCCGGACGTTGCCGAGGACGCGGCCGCCGGAGGCCTTGACGAAATTGCCGGTGTCGCGTTCCAGCGCATGGCCGAAGGCGTAGTCGGCGGTGACGAAGAACCAGGTATCGCCGCCGGCCTTGACCATGGCGCCGCCGGTCGACTTCGCCAGCATCCAGGTGTCGTAGGTCCAGTGGACGGTGTTCGGCGTGCACTGCGCGCCGGTGAGGTCGGCGGTCGCGGCGCCGGAGTTCAGGAAGACCTTGTTCTTCTCCCGCACCACGCCGTTCACCGCGAGGGCGACGGCGCTGTTGGGGACGTCGATGATGACGTCGACGCCGTCGCGGTCGATCCATTGCCGGGCGATGTTGCTGCCGACATCGGGCTTGTTCTGGTGGTCGCCGGCGACGACCTCGACGGTGAGGCCGCTGCGGGCGCCGAAATCCTGGATCGCCTGGCGGACCGCGGCGACGGAGGTCGGGCCGGAGATGTCCTTGTAGACGCCGGATTGGTCGTTCAGCACGCCGATCTTCAGGGTATTGGCTTGCGCCCGGGCGCCGCGCCCCAGCAGCAGGGGGGATGCGGCGGCGGCGGTCAGCAGGCTGCGGCGGGCGAACGACATGCGGGGGATTTTCCTTAGACGCCGAGGTATTCGTGCAGGCGGCCGAGCGAGGCCGTCAGTTCGTCGTTGCGGACCATGTCGACGACGCGGCCATGTTCCATGACGTAGTGGCGGTCGGCGACCGTCTGGGCGAAGCGGAAGTTCTGCTCGACCAGCAGCACGGTGAAGCCGCGCGCCTTGATCTCGCGGATCATCCGGCCGATCTGCTGGACGATGACGGGGGCGAGGCCCTCGGTCGGCTCATCGAGCAGGAGCAGCTTGGCGCCGGTGCGCAGGATGCGGGCGATGGCCAGCATCTGCTGCTCGCCGCCCGAGAGCTTGGTGCCCTGGCTGTTCGCGCGTTCCTTCAGGTTGGGGAACAGCGTGTAGATCGTATCCAGGTCGAGGCCACCGGGCTGCACGACCGGCGGCAGCAGCAGGTTCTCGGTGACGTTGAGGCTGGCGAAGATGCCGCGCTCCTCGGGGCAATAGCCGATGCCGGCGCGGGCGATGAGGTCGGAACGCTGGCCGATCGTCTCCGTCCCGGCGTAGCGGATGCTGCCGGTGCGGCGGCCGACCAGGCCCATGATGGCGCGCAGCGTGCTGGTCTTGCCGGCGCCGTTGCGGCCGAGCAGGGTGACCACCTCGCCCGGATGCACGTCGACATCGACGCCGTGCAGCACATGGCTTTCGCCGTACCAGGCCTGGAGGTCGCGGATTTCGAGCAGGGCGGCGCCGGTCTTCGCGGTGCGGGCCGGGGCGATGGCTTCAGACATGCGCCGGGGCTCCTTCAGCATTGGCTTCGGTGCCGAGATAGGCGGCGATGACATCCGGGTTGCGGGAGACGGCGGCATAGTCGCCTTCCGCCAGCACGCTGCCGCGAGCCAGCACGGTGATGCAGTCACACAGGCCGGAGACGACCTTGAGGTTGTGCTCCACCAGCAGCACGGTGCGGCCGACCGAGACGCGCTTCACCAGCGCGACGATGCGGTCCACGTCCTCATGCGTCATGCCGGCGGTCGGCTCGTCGAGCAGCATCATGGTCGGGTCGAGCGCGAGGGTGGTGGCGATCTCCAGCGCGCGCTTGCGGCCATAGGGAAGCTCCCCGGCATTGATGCGCGCATAGGTGGTGAGGCCGACATCCTCCAGCAGTTCCATGGCGCGGTCGTCGAAGGCGCGCAGCAGGCTGTCGGAGCGCCAGAAATCGAAGCTGCCGCCGCGCTGGCGCTGCAGCGCGACGCGGACATTCTCGAGCACCGTCAGATGCGGGAAGACGGCGGAGATCTGGAAGCTGCGGACGAGGCCGAGGCGGGCGACTTCCGCCGGCTTCATGCCGGTGATGTCCTTGCCATCGTATTTGATCTGGCCGCGCGTGGGCGCCAGGAACTTGGTCAGCAGATTGAAACAGGTGGTCTTGCCGGCACCGTTCGGGCCGATAAGGCCATGGATGCTGCCACGGCGAATCTTCAGGGATACGTCGCTGACGGCGACGAATCCCCGGAATTCCTTGGTCAGCCCAATCGTTTCCAGGATGGAATCAGTCACCCGGATCGCTCTCCCCGCAGCGGTCGCCCCGGGAAATCCCGGGGGCCGTCATTGCGGCTAGGTATGGCCGGGAGAGCGGCCGGATGCAAGGCGTGTGGCGGGTTTCCGACCGAAACAGGGCGGTTTCAAGGTCACAAGCCCGGTTGGTCGGTTTTGGTCGAGCGACCTAGCGCAGCCCGTCCTGGCCGACGATCTCCGCCGTGGTCAGGCCGCCGATGCGCGGGCTGGGGCGGCCGCCATCGGTCAGCGCGAGGCAGACCAGGATCTCGTTCGCGCGGGGGGCATCGGGCAGGCGGGCCTCGATGGCATCGAAGTGGCTGCGGACGAAGGCGGCATCCTTGTGGCCGAGCGGCACGTCGATCCCGGTGCCGGGGCCGCCGGACTTCTTTGCCGAGGGGATCAGCGCGGGACCCTTGCCGAGCGCGGCGCGGACCGGGGCGCCCATCTTCGGGTGCAGCAGCGCGGCGGCGTGTTCCAGCTCACCCCCCTCCCCCACGATGGCGGCCTTGCCGAAGCTTTCCACCTGCTCGCCCGGGATGCCGAGGGCGGCGATGGCCCGCGCCGCGAGCAGGGCGCCCAGCTCCTCGCCCTGGGCGACCAGCTCGGAAAGGTCCTCGACGTAGCGGCCGGCGAAGGGGTTCTCGATGACGGCGCAGGCGATGACGCGGCGGATGGGGCGCGGGAGGTCGCGGCCCATCTCGCGGTGGGTCTCGTCGAGGAGGATGGCGAGCTTGCGGATGATGGCGGGCATTGGGTTTCAAGGAAGGTTGGGGAGGGGAAAGTATTCCCTCCCCAAACCCCACCTTTCCTTTCTGTTCTTAAAGAATAGAAATAGATGAGGGGTTGGACGCACTGCGTTCAACGGGAGAATACCTTCTCCCCAACCTTGCTTCAGTTCCGCCCGGCCAGCTTCGCCAGCCGCGCCCCATGCCCGATCACCGCGCCGAGCGAGCCGAGGTTCCGCCCATCCGCCAGGGCCGCGAGGCCGGCGCCGATCTTGCCTTCCTTGAAGCGGGCGAAGGCATCGCCGATCGAGATGCTGAAGTGCAGCATGATGCTGGCATCGCGGTAGCAGTCGGTGGTGCAGGCCTGGCAGGGGTCGCGCATCACCTTGTCCGGGGTGAAGTCCCAGACCTTGGAGATGGGGGCCTTCCAGTCCTCGCAGCGCCAGAGGTCATAGTTCCAGTCGAGGTAGAAGTACTTGTAGCCGGCATGGCAGGTGAAACGCTCGCCCTGGCCGGTGAGGCGGCGCCGCATGTCGGCGATGGCGGCGCGCGGGTTGTGCACGGGGATGACGGCGCGGGCCTTCTCGACGCCCTCGAAGGCGGTCAGCAGCTCGGCCTGGGACATGTCGACGAGGTCGCTGTCCTCGGAATAGACCAGGGAGGAGGAGCCGAGGGCGGCCTTCCGCGGGTAGGAGAAGGTGACGGCGGCGAAGCCCAGCTCCTTCAGGAAGTGGCCCAGCGCCTCGTAGTCCTTCACCAGCCGGGTCATGGCGACGCTGGCGATGGGAGTGACGCCCTTGGCGGCGAGCCGGGTATTGGCGTCCTTGATGCGGGCGCAGACGCCCTTCAGGCCGCGGTTCTCCTCATGCAGGTGAGCATGTTCGCTGTCGATCGAGATGAAGATCGTGGTGATGCCGCTGGCGGCGATGGCATCCACCTTGGGGGGCAGCAGCCAGCCGTTGGTGACCATGGTGGGCTGGACGCCCTGGGCCGTCGCCTCGCGGACCATCTCGATGATGCGGGGGTGCAGCAGCGGCTCGCCGCCCATGAAGGTGGCGAAGCGGACATTGCCCTTGGCCCGCATATGGGCGAGGGCCTTGGGGAAGAGGTCGGCGTCGAGCCAGCTGCGGTGCTTCACGAAGCCCTTGTTGTGGGCGAAATTGCAGAAGTCGCAGGTGGCGTTGCACATGTTGGTGACGGAAAAATTGCAGATCGCCGGGCCGCCCTGGGGGATCAGCCGCAGCAGGTCCATCACGCTGGCGGTCTTCGGGTCGCGCGGCTTGGCCGGGGCGGTCGCCGTATCCATGACGAGCGGCGCCAGATCGGCTGTCATTGCGTCGGAAGCCTTGCTGGCCATCAACTAATCCCTTTGCGGCCCGGTGGCGCCCGATCGATCCGGGGCGGCATTCCACGGGGCCAATGCGGTGGTGTCCAGGACCCATGTGGTGAGCATGGCGGGTTTCCCTAGCGCATAGCCCTGGTTTCGGCCCGCTGCCAAGCGATAAGGCCGGGCAGGCTGAGGCAGACCTCCCGCGTGCGGCGGACCAGGGCGACGGCGAGCGCCGCGCCGGGGGGCACGCCGACCAGGGCGGCGGCGCCGATGATGGCGCCTTCCTGCACCGCCAGCGCCCCCGGCAACATGAATCCGACGTTCCGCAGCGCCTGGGCGAGGCTTTCGATCACCAGAGCATCGGCCAGCGACACGGGATGGCCGAGCAGGGCGAGGACGCCGGCGATCTCGAGCGCGCCGAGCAGCCAGGAGCCGGTGTGCCAGAGGGTGGCGAGCGCCAGGCGCGGCCAGTCGGCATGGAGTTCGAGGATCGACTGCTGCAGGCCATGGATCCAGCCCGGATCGATGGCGGGCCAGCGGCGCGAGAGGCGGGTCAGGCCCCGCTCCAGCAGGGCCAGCGGCAGGTGGCGCTGGAACAGCAGCATGGCGGCGGCCCCGGCGAGGGCGATGCCGAAGCCGGCGGCGGCGAAGCCGAGCAGGCCGGGGCCATCCCCGACGCCGAGCAGCAGGGCGACGCCGGCCAGGGTGAAGAACAGCTGGGAGACGGCCTCCAGCGTCAGGTCCACCGTGGCGGTGGCGCCGGCCAGCGGGCCGGGCACGTCGCGCCGGGTGAGCAGCCGGGCGGCGGCGGCCTGGCCGACCAGGGCCCCGGCCGGCAGCAGCGCATTGGCCGATTCGCGGAACCAGCGCAGCATTGCCATGGTACCGAAAGCCGGGCGCCGCTCGGGCGGCAGCAGGGCGCGCCAGGCGGCGGCCGTCAGCAGGATCTGCGGGATATGGACCGCCGCCGAGATGGCGACGGCGGCCGGCAGGTCAGCGAGAATGGCGCCGAGCCCGGGCAGCTCGCCGTAGTTCAGCGCGACGACCAAGGCGAGGACCAGCGCCCCCAGCAGCACCCCGTTGCGGATGCCGCTGTTCCAGCTTGCCGGATTGCTCAATGCCCGAGGACTTCCGGGACGCGCTCGGCGGGCGGCGTGTTGCGGCTGCGGCCGCAGCGCATCACGCCGTCGATCATCACGCCGCCGATGCCGGGGATGTCGCCGAGCTCGATGCTGTGCAGCAGGTCCCGCCCGGCGGAATGCTGGGCGCGGTCGAGGAAGACCAGGTCGGCGGCGCGCCCCACCTCGATCAGCCCGCTGTCGAGGTTGCGGATGCGGGCGGTATTGCCGGTGGCCAGCGCGATGGCCTGGGCCGCGGGGATGCCGCCGATCGAGGAGAGCAGCGAGATCATCCGCAGGATGCCGAGCGGCTGCACGCCGGAGCCGGCCGGGCTGTCGGTGCCGAGGATGACACGGTGGAGCACGCCGAGGTCACGCGCCGCCTGGACCGCGGCGATCGCCACGCGCTCATTGCCGTTGTGGACGATCTCGATGGCGCGGGTCGAGCGCTCGCAGAGCTCGCAGACATGCGCCTCGGACAGCGAGGTATGGCCGCCGTTGATATGGCCGATGATATCGGCATCGGCTTCCAGCACCGTATCGCGGTCGATGTAGCCGCTGCCGGGGACCGAGGGTCCGCCGGTGTGGATGGTGGACTGGATGCCGTACTTTCGGGCCCAGGCGACCATCTCCCGCGCCTCGTAGCCGGCCTTGACGCTGCCGAGGCCGACCTCGCCGAGCAGGGTGACGCCGGCGGCGGCCAATTCGGCGAAATCGGCCTCGACCATGCCCTTCTCCAGCACCGGCGCGCCGGCCAGCACCTTCACCCCGGCGGGGCGGAGGTTGTGGAAGCTGCGCTGGGCGAAGATGGCATGGGCCTTGAGGCCGATGATGTCGCGCGGGCGGCCGGGGGAATGCACCTCCCCGGCCGAGATCATGGTGGTGACGCCGCCGTTGAGGAAGCTCTCGACCCAGCCGATCTGGTTCTGCCGCGGCGTCCAGTCGCCCAGCACCGGGTGGACGTGGCTATCGACCAGGCCGGGGGAGACGGCGCCGCCATGCGCGTCGATGGTGGAATCGACCGGGCCGCGGGCGGCGAGCTCGGCGGCGCGGCCGATGGCGGCGATGCGGCCATCCTCGATCAGGATGGCATCGGCCCCGAGCACCGGTGCGGCGAGGTCGCCCGAGAGCAGCAGGCCGATGTTGCGGACCAGGATGCGGCCGGCCGCGGGGCCGGAGGTTTGTTCCACTGCCATCGTCGGGTCCCCTGCTGCGACGGGGGAGACTCTAGCCCCCGGCCGGTCGTAAGCCTAGAAACGAAACGCAGCGGCGGAGGCGCGCCCGTGGACGACCCGGACGAGTATGTGCTGGAGGAGCAGGTCGGCCACCTGCTGCGCCGGGCCTATCAGCGGCACCTGGCGCTGTTCCAGGGGATCATGGGGGAGGATGGGCCGACCTCGATGCAATTCGCCGCGCTGCATGTGCTGTGGAAGCGCGGGCCGCTGTCGCAGAACCTGCTCGGCCGGGCGCTGGCCATGGACCCGCCGACGGTGAAGGGCGTGGTGACGCGGCTGATGGCGCGCGGCCTGGTGGAGCGGGGCCGGGATGCGGCGGATGCCCGGCTGCTGCGGGTGGCGCTGACCCCGGCGGCGCGGGCGGCGCTGCCCGCCTGGGTCGAGAAGGCGCGGGCGGTGACGGCGGCGACGCTCGCGCCGCTGTCGCGCGAGGATGCGGCGCGGCTGGGGGCGATCCTGGCGAAGCTCGGGTGATTTCGGTTGTGACCGCGGCATGACGGTCGCTAGACTTGTTAGTGTGCACATGATCGGGGCGCCCGCATGACCGCCTATCACCGACCCGGGACGCTGGCCGAGGCGCTGGCCCTGCTGGCGGCGGCCGAGACGCCGCCCCTGCTGCTGGCCGGCGGGACGGATGTCTTCCCGGCGCGGGCGGGGGCGGCGGCCTGGGGCCGGGCGCCGGATGGCCGGGCGGTCCTGGACCTCTCGGCCATCGCCGGGCTGGGGGGCATCGAGGATCGCGGCGACCACCACCGGATCGGTGCGGGGGTGACCTGGGCGGGGCTGCGGGATGCGGCGCTGCCGGGCTGGTTCGACGGGCTGCGGGCGGCGGCGGCCAGGGTGGGCGGGGCGCAGGTGCAGAACCGCGGGACCCTGCTCGGCAATCTCTGCAATGCCTCGCCGGCGGCGGATGGGGTGCCGCCGCTGCTGACCCTCGATGCCACGGTGGAGCTGGCGAGCCCGCGCGGGCTGCGGCGGCTGCCGCTGGGCGCCTTCATCCTGGGCAACCGGCGGACGGCGCTGGGACGGGATGAGCTGGCACTCGCGGTGCTGGTGCCGAAGGCGGGCGCCGGGGCGGTCGCCGGCTTCGAGAAGCTCGGCGCGCGGGCCTATCTGGTGATCTCCATCGTGATGGTGGCGGCGGTGATCGAGGCGCCGGGCGGGCGGATCGCCCGGGCGCGGCTGGCCGTCGGCGCCTGCTCCGAGGTGGCGCAGCGGCTGGCCGGGCTGGAGGCGGCACTGGAGGGCGTGGCGCTGGCCGAGGCGGCGCGGGTCGTGCAGCCGGCGCATCTCGCCGGGCTGGCGCCGATCGGCGACATGCGGGCGACGGCGGCGTATCGGCGGGAGGCGGCGGCGGTGCTGCTGCGGCGGCTGCTGGCGCGGCTGGCGGCGCCGCTGCGGGTGGCGGCATGACCCTGCTGGTGAACGGCACGGCGCGGGATGTCGCCGCGGCGCCGGAGACGCGGCTGAGCACGGTGCTGCGCGAGACGCTCGGCCTGACCGGGACCAAGTCCGGCTGCGATGCCGGGGATTGCGGCGCCTGCACGGTGCTGCTGGATGGGAGGCAGGTGTGTGCCTGCCTGGTGCCGCTGGCCCAGGCGGAGGGCAGTGCGGTGCTGACGGTGGAGGGGCTGGCGGCGCTGCCGCTGGGCGCGGCGCTGCAGCGGGCCTTCCTCGCGCATGGCGCGGCGCAATGCGGCTTCTGCACGCCGGGGATGCTGCTGGCCGCGATGGAATTGCTGGGCGTGGAAACGCAGCCGAGCATCGGGCAGGTCGAGGCGGCGCTGGGCGGCGTGCTCTGCCGCTGCACCGGGTATCGCAAGATCATCGATGCGGTCGTCGCGGCGCATTCCTTCCTCGACGCGCCCGCGGTGGTGGCGCCCGCAGCAGGTGCGGCGGTGGGGGCGCGGATGGAACGCGCCGATGGCCAGCCGAAGGTGGATGGCGGCGAGATCTATGGCGCGGATGCGGCGCCGGCCGATGCGCTCTGGCTGCGGCCGGTCCGCAGCCCGCATGCGCATGCGCGCTTCACCCTCGGCGACCTGTCGCCGCTCTACGCGCTGCATCCGGGGCTGGTGCGGGTGCTGACCGCGGCGGACGTGCCCGGGCGGAACGGCTTCGGCATCTATCCCGACATCAAGGACCAGGCGGTATTCGCCGATGGGCTGGTGCGCTATCGCGGCGATACGGTCTGCGCCCTGGTCGGGGACCGCGCGGCGGTCGAGGCCATCGCGGTGGCGGAGCTGCCGATCGCCTGGGAGGTACTGCCGGCCCTCGAGGATCCCGGGGCGGCGCTGGCCGCGGGCGCCCCGGCGCTGCACGACCGCTGGCCGGACAACGTGCTGACGACCGGGCGGCTGGTCTGCGGCGATGCCGGGGCGGCACTGGCGGGCGCGGCGCATGTCGCCGCGGGCGAGTGGCGGACCGGCTTCGTCGAGCATGCCTATATCGAGCCGGAGGCGGGCTGGGCCCGGCGCGTCGGCGACCGGATGGAGGTCTTCGCCTCCACCCAGGCGCCCTACATGGACCTCGAGGAAGTGGCGGGGGTGCTGGGCATCCCGCACGCCGCGGTGCGGATCGTGCCGACCGCCTGCGGCGGCGGCTTCGGCGGCAAGCTCGACGTGGCGGTGCAGCCTATGATCGCGGTCGCCGCCTGGCTGCTGGGGCGGCCGGTGCGGGCGGCCTGGACGCGCGGCGAGAGCATGGCCAGCAGCACCAAGCGGCATCCCGCGCGCATCGCGGCGCGGGCCGGCTGCGATGCCGAGGGGCGGCTGGTCGGCTTCGAATTCGAGGGCGTCTACGACACCGGCGCCTATGCGAGCTGGGGACCGACCGTCGCCGGGCGGGTGCCGGCGCATTCGACCGGGCCCTACCGGATGCCCCATGCGCGCAGCCGGGCGCGGGCGGTGCTGACCAACAACCCGCCCTCCGGCGCCTTCCGCGGCTTCGGGGTGCCGCAGGCGGCGATCGCGCAGGAGGCGCTGTGGGACCGGCTGGCGGATGCGGCCGGCATCGACCGGCTGGAATTCCGCGTCATCAATGCGCTGCGGCGCGGCGATGCGACGGCGACCGGGCAGGTCATCGCCCATTCGGTCGGGCTGGTGGAATGCCTGGAGGCGCTGCGGCCGCGCTGGCAGGCGCTGCGGGCCGAGGCGGCGGCGGCGAATGCGCGGGGCGGGCCGCTGCGGCATGGCGTCGGCGTCGCCTGCATGTGGTACGGCATCGGCAATACCGGCATGTCCAATCCCTCGACCATGCGGGTGACGCTCGGCCCGGATGGGCGGCTGGTGTTCCATAACGGCGCGGTGGATATCGGCCAGGGCAGCACCTCGGCGCTGCTGCAGATCGTGGCGGACGCGGTGGGGTTGCCGGCCGGCGACTTTGTGCTGGTGCTCGGCGATACCGACCTGACGGCGGATGCGGGCAAGACCAGTGCCTCGCGCCAGACCTTCGTCAGTGGCCGGGCGGCGATGGAAGCGGGGCTGGCGCTGCGGGATGCGATCCTGCTGCGGGCCAATGCGGGGCCGGAGGCGCGGCTGGCGCTCAGCGGCGGGCGGTTGCTGGTGGATGGCAGGGCGATCGCGCTGGAGGCGCCGCTGGAGGGGATCGGGCGCTTCGATCCGCCGACCGTGCCGCTGGATGCGGATGGCCAGGGCGCGCCCTATGCGACCTACGGCTTCGCCGCGCAGCTCGCGGCGCTGGCGGTGGATACCGAGTTGGGCACCGTGCGGCTGGACCGCATCGTCGCGGCGCATGACGTGGGGCGGGCGATCAACCCGACCCTGGTCGAGGGGCAGATCGAGGGCGGCATCGCCCAGGGGATCGGGCTGGCGCTGCTGGAGGAATACCTGCCGGGGCGGACCGAGAACCTGCACAACTACCTGATCCCGACCATCGGCGACGTGCCGGTGATCGAGTGCATCCTGATCGAGGATCCGGAGCCGCTCGGCCCCTACGGCGCCAAGGGGATCGGCGAACCGGCGCTGGTGCCGACGGCGCCGGCGATCTTCTCGGCCATCCGCGATGCGACGGGGGCGGAGATCACCCGGGTCCCTGCCCTGCCCCATCGGGTGCTGGAGGCACTAAGGAAATGAGCGACCGGACCGCGATCTTCGGCGCGCGCGAGGGCAACGAAGGCATCGTGCGCTGCGATGCCTGCCCGGTGCTCTGCCGCATCCGCCCGGGCCGCGCCGGCGCGTGCAGCCGCTATGCCAACCGGGACGGGGCGCTGGTGCGGACCGATCCGCTGGTGCTGATGGAACGGACCGTCGATGCGGGCGGGGCGACGGTGCCCTTCCTCGAGGGCTCCGAGGATTGGGCGGGCGGGCTGGCGCCGCCGACCTTCGTCACTGCGATCGGCGCGGGCACGACCTATCCGGACTACAAGCCGGCGCCCTTCATCGTCGGTTCCTCGCACCGCGGCGTCGATACCGTCACCGTGGTGACCGAGGGGATCTTCAGCTACTGCGGGCTGAAGGTGAAGATCGACACCGACCGGCATCTGGGGGCCGAGACCGCCGCGGTGCGGGTCGATGGCGAGCAGATCGGGCACGTCACCACCGCCGAATACGGCAGCCAGATGCTGAGCCTGGGCGGGGTGCGGCACCTGACGGGCGGCTCCAAGCGCGAGGGCAACGTCACCTGCGCGGCGATGCTGGCGCTCTGCAACAAGCAGGCGGTGGAGGTCGCCATCGACGGCGGGCCGAAGCTGGTGCTGCAGGCAGGCGCGGCGCCCATCGTCGACGGCACGCCGGAGCGGCGGATGCGGGTCGGCTGCGGCTCGGCCGCCATCGGCATCTTCGCCCAGCAATGGCATGGGCATGTGGATGAGGTGATCGTGGTCGACGACCACATCACCGGCGTCCTCAGCGAGCATCAGGCGGGCAAGTGCCTCGACGTGCCGCCGAGCGGCATCCGGGTGCGCGGGCGCCGCTCCACGCCGGGGCGGTATTTCCAGGTGGCGCATCCGGGCAACGGCTGGGGCGGCACCGATATCACCGACCCGCTGGCGGTGATCGAGAGCATCGATCCGAAGACCGCCTGGCCGGGGCTGCGGCTGCTGCTGACCAGCACCACCGGCGAGGATTCGCTCTACTGCGTGCTGGACGATTCGTTGCGGCCGGTGCCCGTTCCGGCACCGGAGGCGGTGGCGCGGACGGTCGAGCGGATCGGCGAGAATTGCGAGCCGGCGCTCACCTCCATCCTCTTCATGGCTGGTGCGGGCGGATCGTTGCGGGCCGGTGTGACCGAGAATCCCGTGTTGCTGACCCGCGAGGTGCAATCCTCCCTCGTGCGGGTGACGATCGGCGGGGCACCGTGCATGCTCTGGCCGGGGGGTGGGATCACCATCATGGCGGATGTGCTGCGGATACCGGATAATGCTTTCGGCTACGTGCCGACACCGGCCCTGGTGGCGCCGATCGAATTCACCCTGCGGGCCGATCTCTATGCCCGGCTCGGCGGGCATGTGGACCATGCGGTGCCGCTCGAGACCCTGCTGGCCGAGTATGGCGGCGGCGCCCGGCACCAGGGCTGGATCGCGGGGAACCCATGGCCGCTGCCTTAGCCCTGCTGCCGGACGGCCGGCTGCACCTCCAGGAAGGGCCGATCGACCTGGTGATCGGGCTGGAGGGAACGCGCGCCGCCATCGCCGAGGCGGCGACCAAGGCAACGGCGCGCTTCGAGGGGCTGCTGGCCGGGCTGGTGGCCGAACTGCCGCTGCTGCGCCAGCCCCTGGGGGCGGACCGCCCGGCGCTGCGGGGCGCGGTGGCGCGGCGCATGGCGGATGCGGTCTGGCCCTTCCGCGCCGGCTTCATCACGCCCATGGCGGCCGTCGCCGGGGCGGTGGCGGAGGAGGTCCTGGCGGCGCTGGCCGGCACCCGCGGGCTGACCGCGGCGCATGTGAACAACGGCGGCGACATCGCCGTCTATCTGGCGCCGGGGGCCAGCCTCCGGGTCGGGGTGGTGCAGCGGCTGGCGCTGGCCCTGCCGGAGGCGCTGATCCGGCTGCGGGCCGGTGACGGGGTGCAGGGCATCGCCACCAGCGGCTGGCCGGGGCGGAGCTTCTCGCGGGGGATCGCCGATGCGGTGACGGTGCTGGCCGGCAGCGCCTCCCAGGCGGATGCCGCGGCGACGGTCATCGCCAATGCGGTGGATGCGGCGCATCCGAGCATCCGCCGGGTGCCGGCGCAGCAGCTCGATCCCGACAGCGACCTCGGCGCCTTGCCGGTGACGGTCGCGGTGGGGCCGCTGCCGGAGGATGTGGCGGCGGCGGCGCTCGATGCCGGGGAGGCGCGGGCGGAGACGCTGCTCTCGGCCGGGCTGATCCAGGGTGCGGCGCTGGTGGTCGGCGACAGCGTGCGGGTGGTGGGCGGCAGCCTGGGATATTGGCTCTAGGCCTTCCGGCCGCCGGCCAAGGCTGCGAGACTTGGCGCCACGCCCGAGGGAAGCCCGTTCATGCGCATCACCGCCGTCACCGGCCGGATTCTGAGTACGCCCTTCAGCTATGGCAATCCGTCCGGGCCGGGCGGCAACCTGCATCTGCGGGAGATGGATACGCTGCTGGTCCGGGTCGAGACCGATGCCGGCCTGGTCGGCTGGGGCGAGGGCTTCGGCTTCACCCTGGTCGGCACCACGCTGGAGGCGCTGACCGGGCTGCTGGCGCCGGCCTGCCTCGGCGAGGATACCCGGGACATCGCCGCGCTGATGCGCAAGCTGCACCGGCGCTTCCATAATTTCGGCCGCAACGGGGCGATGAGCTTCGCCCTCGCCGGGCTCGACATCGCGCTCTGGGATATCGCGGCCCAGGCGGCGGGGCTGCCGCTGCATGCGATCCTGGGCCGCGGCAACCGGGACCGGGTGCCGGCCTATGCCAGCCTGCTGCGCTACGGCGACCCGGATCTGGTCGGCAGCGCCGTGGTGACGGCCGTGGCGCGGGGCTACGAGCGGATCAAGCTGCACGAGGTGGACCTCGCCTGCATCCGCGCGGCGCGGGAGGCGGCGCCGGCCGAGATCCCGCTGATGCTCGACATCAATTGCGCCTGGGACACGGTGCCGGAGGCGGTGGCCTTCTGCCGCGCGGTCGCCGGCTGGAACGTCCGCTGGGTGGAGGAGCCGGTCTGGCCGCCGGAGGACTTCCCGGCCATCGCCGCGGTGCGGGCGGCGGGCGGCGTCGGGATCTCGGCCGGGGAATGCCTGGGCGAGCCGGCCAGCCTCGGCGCCATGATGGCGGCTGGGGCCGTCGATGTCGTGCAGCCGAGCGTGACCAAGATCGGCATCAGCGGCGTGCTGGCGGTGCAGGCGCTGGCGGCGCGGCATGGCGTGGCGGTGGTGCCGCATTGCCCCTATTTCGGCCCGGGGCTGCTGGCCAGCCTGCATCTGCTGGCCGCGGCGCCGGTGGAGGAGCCGCTCGAGGTCTATTTCGCCGATCTCGCGGCCCCACCCTACCCCGCCCTGATCCCGCGCCGGGGCTACGTCGCGGTGCCGCAGGGACCGGGGCTCGGGCTGGCGCTGGATGAGGTGGCGCTCGCTTGAGCGAGACGCGGATGGGCCTGTCTTGGCCGGCGCTGGCGGCCGGGCTGCTGGCGGGCTTCGTCGGCTTCGCCTCCTCCTTCGCCGTGGTGCTGCAGGGGCTGCGGGCGATGGGGGCGGATGCGGCGCAGGCGGCCTCCGGGCTCATGGCGCTGTCCATCGCCATGGGGCTCTGCGGGATCGTGCTGAGTGTCTGGCGGCGGATGCCGATCAGCGTCGCCTGGTCGACGCCGGGGGCGGCGCTGCTGGCTTCCTCCGCCATGCCGGAGGGCGGCTTTCCGGTGGCGGTCGGGGCCTTCCTGATCTGCGGCCTGCTGCTGGTTGTGGCGGGGCTGTGGAAGCCGCTGGGCCGGGCCGTCGCGGCGATCCCGGCGCCGCTGGCCAATGCCATGCTGGCGGGGGTGCTGCTCGGGCTGTGCCTGGCGCCGATGCGGGCGGTGGCTGAGGCGCCGGCGATGGGGCTGGCGATCGTCCTCGCCTGGGCGCTGGTCGGGCGGGTGAACCGGCTGCTGGCGGTGCCGGCGGCGGTGCTGGTGGCGGGCGGGCTGATCCTGGCGACGGTCGCCCTGCCGGAGGGCATCCTGGCCGCCGCCGGGCCGGTCCCGGTCTGGGTCACGCCGGTCTTCACCCTGCCGGCGGCGATCGGCATCGCCCTGCCGCTGTTCATCGTGACCATGGCCTCGCAGAACATCCCGGGCATGGCGGTGCTGGGGGCGAATGGCTACCGGCCGGCGCCGGGGCCGCTGTTCACGGTGACCGGGGCCTTCAGCCTGCTGGGGGCGCCGCTCGGCGGCCATGCGGTCAACCTTGCGGCGATCACCGCGGCGCTCTGCGCCAACCCGGATGCGCAGCGGGACCCGGCGCGGCGCTGGTGGGCGGCGGTGGTCGCCGGTCTGGTCTATGTCGGCTTCGGGCTGCTGGCGGGGGCGGCGGTCGCCTTCGTCGGCGCGGCGCCGCCGGTGCTGATCCAGGCGGTGGCGGGGCTGGCGCTGCTCGGCCCCATCGGCAGCGCCATGCTGGCGGCGCTGGCGGCGCCGGAGACGCGGGAGGCGGCGCTGCTGACCTTCCTAGTCACCGCCTCCGGCCTCAGCGGCTTCGGGGTCTCCGGCGCCTTCTGGGGGCTGCTGGCGGGCGGGGCGATGCTGCTGCTGCATCGCCGCCGGGGGTAGCGGGCGGTCAGTCGGTGCGGATATTGGCTGCCTCGGCGATGCGTTTCCAGATGGCGGATTCGCGGGCGATGGTCTCGCCGAAGGCGGCCGGGGTGGTCCAATTGGCGGCGGCCCCCTGGGCGGCGAGGTTGTCGCGCACCTCCGGCGTCTCGCTGGCGGCTTTCAGCACGGCGGAGAGACGGTCGCGGATCGGCGCCGGGAGGTTGGCGGGGCCGAGGATGCTGTACCAGTTGTCGGCCAGCAGCTCGGGGTAGCCGACCTCGGCGGTGATCGGCAGCTCCGGGGTCGCGGGGTGGCGCTGGCGGCTGGCGAGGACCACGGCGGTCAGCGCGCCGCTGCGGATATGCGGCATGATCACCGGCAGGTCGGCAAACAGCAGCTGGATGGAGCCGCCGAGCAGGTCGGTCACCGCCGGCGCCGCGCCGCGATAGGGCACCACCGTCACGTCGAGCCCGGTCTGGCTGCGGAAGAGCTCGGCCGCGAGATGGGAGATGCCGGCCGAGCCGGCGGTGCCGATGTTCAGCTTGCCCGGATTGCGGCGGCCGTATTCGAGCAGCCCGGCCATGTCCTTCACGCCGAGCGAGGGCGTCGCCACCAGCGCCTCCGGCACCAGGGTGAGGATGCTGAGCGGGGTGAAGTCCTGCGGCACCCGGTAGGGCATGCTGGAACTGACATGCGGCAGGATGACCAGCGGGCCGCTGCTGGTGACGACCAGGGTATGGCCATCGGGCGCCGCCTTGGCCGCGGCATCGACGCCGATGGTGCCGCCGGCGCCGCTGCGGTTCTCGATCACCACCGGCTGCTTCAGCATGGCGGACATGGGCTGGGCATAGAGCCGGGCGATGATGTCGTTGGGGCCGCCGGGGGGATAGGGAACCAGCAGGCGGATGGGGCGGTTCGGCCAGTCCCCGGTCTGGGCGCGGGCCAGGCCGGGCAGCGACAGGCCGGCGGCGGCGGCCAGCAGGTGGCGGCGGTGCATCATTGGCGTTTCCCCCAGGTTTTCCCGGGATGATGCGGCGGCGGGCCGCATCCGCCAAGGGTGGCTACCAGCGCGGCTGCGGCTCCGCATAGGGCTTGTCGGGATAGGGTTCGTAGGACTGCGGCTGGTAGTAGGGCTGCTGCTGGGTGTCCGGCTGCTGGTACTGCGGCTGGTACTGGGGTTGCTGGTATTGGGGCTGCTGGTACTGGGGTTGGTATTGCGGCTGCTGGTATTGCGGCTGGGCGTAGTAGCCCTGCGCCGCCTCCGCATTCCGCTGGTCGGCGGAATTGCCGAGCACGCCGCCCACCAGCGCCCCCGCCGCGGCACCGCCGATGACGGCGCCCGGCCCGCGGCCGATGACCGCGCCGAGCAGCCCGCCGGCCGCCGCGCCGCCCACGGCGCCGACCGCGGTATTGGAGGCCGGCGCATAGGCGGTGGGCGCATAGGCGGCGGGCGCGGCGTAATAGGGCACAGGCGCCGCCACCACGCAGCCGCCGAGCGGAAGTGCCGCCACGGCGGCCAGCCAGAACTTCGAGGTCATACCGCACTGTCTCCGATCCGCCGCCGTAACGCGCGGCGGCGGGGAAGGTCGCATCACGCGCCGGCGATGCGGTGGCGGCATGGCGGCGGGATGGCGGAAGCAAGGCCATGGTATCGACAGGCGAAGCCGATTGCCGGAGCATCGCGGGACCGGCAACCCAGGGGATTCGATGCCCGAGCTACCCCCCTCCCCGGGCCCGCCCCCGGCCTCGCTCAGCGAGATCCTGTGGGTCTTCACCAGCCTCGGCATGGCCAGCTTCGGCGGCGGGCTGGCGGGGTGGATGCACCGCGAGGTGGTGGAGAAGCGGCGCTGGCTGAGCGAGGAGGGATTCCTCGCCGGTGTCGCCCTGGGGCAGGTGCTGCCGGGGGCGAATAGCGTGAACCTGGCGCTTTACATCGGGCAGCAGCTGCGGGGCGTGCCGGGGGCGGTCGCCGCCTTCGTCGGCATGCTGGGGCCGCCGTTCCTGTTCATCCTCGGGCTGGCGCTGCTGTACGGCTGGGGGGTGGGCTTCGCCGGCATGGGGGTGGTGCTGGGGGGCGTCGCCGCCGCCGGCTTGGCGAATTCGGCCAATACCGGGTTGCGGACGGCGCGGCACCTGCGGGGCCTGGGCCCCTGGGCGGTGGCGGCGGGGACCTTCGTCGCGGTCGGGCTGCTCCGCCTGCCGATGATCCCGGTGGTGCTGGTGGTGGCGCCGCTCAGCATCGGTCTCGCCTGGTGGGGGCAGCGGCCCCGTGTTTGACCGCATCCTGGCGCTGCTGATGGTGTTTGCGCCCTTGTCGCTGGTCTCGCTCGGCGGCGGGCCCTCGGTCTTCGCCGAGATGCAGCGGCAGGGCGTCGAGGTGCATGGCTGGCTGACCAGCGCGCAGTTCGTCGACCTGTTCGCCATCTCCCGCGCGGCGCCGGGGCCGGGCTCGCTGATCGCGGCGCTGATCGGCTGGGAGGCGGCGGGGTTCTGGGGGGCGCTGGCGGCGGCGCTGGGGCTTTATGTCCCCTCCTCCTGCGTGCTGCTGGTGGTCGGGCATTGGTGGCGGCGGCGGGGGGATAGCCCGGCGCGGCGGGTGATCGAGCGGGGGCTGGCGCCGATCGCGGTCGGTCTCATATTCGCCGGAGTCTATACGCTGATCCGCGCGGATGGGGCCGGCTGGCTGGAGGTGGCGACCCTGCTGGTCTCCACCCTGGCGCTCTGGCGGGGGGCCAGTCCCTACCTGGTGATGGGGGTGGTCGCCGTGTTGTACGCGGGATTGTTGCAGGCCGGGGCGATCGGCTGATAGCAAGCTATCTAGTCGTGTTGACAGCGGTTGGGGCCGGCAACAGGATGCGCCGCCCTTCACACCACGAACCAAAAGAGGACCGTCCATGGCCGAAGCGCCCCAATTCGTCGAACAGGCCCGGGACGGGGATGTCTTCGTGCTGCGCATCGCCAATGCGCCGGTCAATACGCTGCGGACCGAGGTGCGGGCCGGGCTGCTGGCCGGGCTCAAGGCCGCCGCCGGCGCCAAGGCCGTGGTCATCATCGGCAACGGACGCAATTTCAGCGCCGGCGCCGAGATGACCGAATTCGGCAAGCCGCGGGTCGCGCCGTCGCTGACCGATGTCTTCGATGCGATCGAGGCCTCCCCGGTGCCGGTCGTGGCCGCCATCCATGGCAATGCGCTCGGCGGCGGGCTGGAGCTGGCGCTCGCCTGCCATGCCCGCGTCGCGGCCTCCGGCGCCCAGGTCGGCCTGCCCGAGGTGAAGCGCGGCTTCGTCCCCGGCGCCGGCGGCACCCAGCGGCTGCCGCGGATGATCGGGCTCGAGGCGCTGAAGATCATCGTCGGCGGCGAGCCGGTGACCGCCGAGCAGGCGGTGAAGCTCGGCTTCGTCGATGCCGTGGTGACCGGCGACCTGGAGAAGGCCGCGGTGGACTGGGCGCGGGCCAATGCCGGCAAGTCCTTCACCCTGGCGCGCAACCGCCAGGACAAGATCGCCGGCTATGACGCGGCCGCCTTCGATGCCGCGGTGAAGCCGCTGCTGGCGCGCTCCCGCGGGCAGGAAAGCCCGAAGGGCTGCGTCGAGGCGGTGCGGGCCGCCTTCACCATGCCCTTCGAGCAGGGCATGCAGGTCGAGCGCGAGCAATTCCAGCGGCTGGTGGCCGGGGAGCAGAGCCAGGCGCTGCGGCACATCTTCTTCGGCGAGCGCGAGGCGCAGCGCGTCACCGACCTGCCGGCCGAGACCAAGCCGCTGACGGTGAACAAGCTGGTGGTCATCGGCGGCGGCACCATGGGCGGCGGCATCGCCATGTCGGCAGCGAATTTCGGCCTGCCGGTGACCATCGTCGAGACCACGGAGGAGGCGCTGCAGAAGGGCCTCGAGCGTTGCGCACAGAACTGGCAGCGCAGCGTGACCTCCGGCCGCATGTCCCAGGCGGAGGTGGACAAGCGGAAGGCCCTGCTGACCGGCAGCACCGATTTCGAGGGCACCGTCGGCCAGGCCGACCTCGTCATCGAGGCAGTCTTCGAGAACATGCAGGTGAAGAAGGAAGTCTTCGCCCGGCTCGACAAGGCGGCCCGGCCCGGCGTGGTGCTCGCCTCCAATACCTCGACGCTCGACATCGACGAGATCGCCTCGGCGACCTCGCGGCCCGAGCTGGTGATCGGCATGCATTTCTTCAGCCCGGCCAATGTCATGCGGCTGCTGGAGAATGTGCGGGGGACCAAGACCGGCTATCCCGCCATCGCCACCGCGACCGAGATCGGCAAGCGGATCGGCAAGCTGCCGGTGCTGGTCGGCAATTGCGACGGCTTCGTCGGCAACCGGATGACCGGCAAGCGCGGCCCGCAGGTGGAGAAGCTGCTGCTGGAGGGCTGCCTGCCGGCCGACATCGACCGGGTGATGGAAGGCTACGGCATGGCCATGGGGCCGCTGGCGACGGGCGACCTCGCCGGGCTCGACATCGGCATGGCGGTGCGCAAGGCGCGCGGCACGGTGGCGCCGATCGCCGATGCGGTCTGCGCCCAGGGCCGCTTCGGGCAGAAGACCGGCAAGGGCTGGTACAACTACGACGAGAACCGCAAGCGGATCCCGGCGCCCGAGGTCGAGGCCATCATCCTCGACGTCGCCGAGAAGATGCAGGTGCGGCGGCGGACGATCGACGACCAGGAGATCCTCGAGCGGCTGCTGCTGCCGATGGTGAACGAGGGGGCGCGCATCCTCGAGGAAGGCGTGGCGGCCCGGGCCATCGATATCGACGTGATCTTCTGCAACGGCTTCGGCTGGCCGGCCTTCCGCGGCGGCCCGATGTTCTGGGCGGACCGGATGGGGCTGAAGGCGGTGCGCGACAAGCTGGCGCATTACGCCGAGGCGACGGGCGACCGGAACATGGAGCCTTGTGCGTTGATCGAGAAGCTGGCTGCCGAAGGCGGGAGCTTCGCAAAAAGCAAGTAAGGCTGGGAGAAAGTATTCTCCCAGCCCCTCATCTATTTCTTTTAGTTAACTAATAAAAATAGAGGAGGGTGCGGGAGGATACTTCCTCCCGTGCTTTCTTCTCCAGACAGGAGACCCCCATGGACCTCCGCTTCACCGATGCCGAGATCGCCTTCCGCCAGGAAGTCCGCGACTTCATCGCCCGCGAATTGCCCGCCGAGACGCGGGCGCGCATGGTCGCCGGCCGCAGCCCCACCAAGGCCCAGGTGGTCGAGTGGCAGCAGAAGCTGAACGCCCGCGGCTGGGCCGCACCGGAATGGCCGAAGGAGGCCGGCGGCCCCGGCTGGACGTTGGCGCAGCGCTACATCTTCCGCGAGGAGCTGCAGCAGGCCCCGGCCCCCTCCCCGCTCGGCTTCAACATCAACATGTGCGGCCCGGTCATCATCGAATTCGGCACCGAGGAACAAAAGAAGAAGTTCCTGCCGCGGATGCTGAACCTCGACGATTGGTGGTGCCAGGGCTTTTCCGAGCCGGGCGCCGGCTCCGACCTCGCGGGGCTGAAGACTCGCGCGGTGAAGGAGGGCGACCACTGGGTGGTCAATGGCCAGAAGACCTGGACCACCCTCGCCCAGCACGCCGACTGGATCTTCCTGCTGGTCCGCACCGACCCGGCGGCGAAGAAGCAGGAGGGCATCTCCTTCCTGCTCTGCGACATGAAGACGCCGGGGATCACCGTCCGCCCGATCATCACCATCGAGGGCGGGCACGAGGTCAACGAGGTCTTCTTCGACGACGTGAAGATCCCGCTGGAGAACCTGGTCGGCCAGGAGAACCGCGGCTGGGACTGCGCCAAGTTCCTGCTCGGCAACGAGCGCTTCGGCCAGGCCCGGGTCGGTGCGAGCCGTGAGCGCATCCGCCGCCTGAAGCTGATCGCCCAGGAGAGCATGGACGGCGGCGAGCCGCTGATGAACGACCCGGACTTCCGCCGCAAGGTGACGGAGATCGAGGTCGAGCTGAAGGCGCTGGAGATGACCGTCATGCGCGTCATCGCCACCGAGACCAAGCGCAAGGACAAGAAGCCGGACCCCGCCACTTCCGTGCTCAAGATCAAGGGCACCGAGATCCAGCAGATGTGTTCCGAGCTGCTGATGAAGGCGGCCGGCCCCTATGCCTGGGTCGATGGCGACCCGGATGAGGAAGGCGCCACCAACGACGTGGACGTGGCCCCCGATTGGGCCCTCGGCCTCGCCGGCGTCTACTTCAACTGGCGCAAGCAGAGCATCTACGGTGGATCGAACGAGATCCAGCGCAACATCATGGCCAAAGCATTCCTGGGGCTCTGAGACACATGGACTTCGACCTGACGGAAGAGCAGCGGCTCCTCCAGGACAGCGTGGCGCGCCTGCTCGGCGACAAGTACGGGTTCGAGCAGCGCAAGGCCTACATGAAGACCCCCGACGGCTGGAGCCGGGAGATCTGGGCGCAGTATGCCGAGCTCGGCCTGCTGGGCCTGCCCTTTGCCGAGGATGAGGGCGGCTTCGGCGGCGGCCCGGTGGAGACCCTGCTGGTCGCCGAGCAACTCGGCCGCGCCATCACCCTCGAGCCCTGGCTGAGCACGGTGGTGATCGGCGGCGGCTTCCTCCGCAACGGCGCCTCTGCCGAGCTGCGCGGCGAGCTGGTGCCGCAGGTGGCGGCCGGGGAGCTGCTGCTGGCCTTCGCCCAGGTCGAGCGGCAGTCCCGCTACGACCTGTACGACGTGCAGACCACGGCGAGGAAGGACGGGGACAGCTACGTCATCACCGGCCGCAAGGGCTACGTGGTGCATGGCGACAGCGCGGATACGCTGATCGTCACCGCCCGCACCGCCGGCGGCGCGCGGGACAGGAAGGGCGTCGGCGTCTTCCTGGTGGATGCCAAGGACCCCGGCGTGCAGCGCCGCGGCTACCGCACGGTGGATGGCCAGCGGGCGGCGGAGATCGAGTTCTCCGGCGCGCGGGCGACCGCGGTGCTGGGCAACCCGGAGGACGGGCTGCCGCTGGTCGACCAGGTGGTGGACGAGACCATCGCGGCGCTCGCCGGCGAGGCGGTTGGCGCCATGCAGGTCGCCCATGACATGACCATCGACTACATGAAGACGCGCCAGCAGTTCGGCCGTCCCATCGCCTCCTTCCAGGCGCTGCAGCACCGCGCGGCGGATATGCTGGTGGCGCTGGAGCAGGCGCGGTCGATGTCCTACTTCGCGGCGATCTCGGCCGAGGAGCGCAACCCGGCCGAGCGGCGGAAGGCCATGGCCGCGGTGAAGGTGCAGATCGGCCGCTCGCAGCGCTTCGTCGGGCAGCAGAGCATACAGCTGCATGGCGGCATCGCCATGACCATCGAGTATGCCTGCGGCCACTATTTCAAGCGGCTGACGGTGAACGACAGCATGTTCGGCGATGCCGATCATTATGTCCGCTTCCTGGCCGATACCGGCGGGCTGGTCGCGGCCTGAGTGCCGTCTCCGGACGAGGCCGCGGCCTCGTCCGGGACAGGGCAAATTCCGTTTGCACAATAACGGCTGGTGGGCTTCCATGCGGCCTTCGCAGTTGCAGCGACACCGGGGGCTGGCATGACGGAACGGGCGATCGGGCGCCGCCATATTCTGGCGGGCGCTGGCATGGCATTGGCGGCGCCGCGCATCGGCCATGCCCAGGCGGCTGGCCCCATCCGCATCGGCGAGATCAACAGCTACACCGCCCAGCCGGCCTTCCTGCAGCCCTATCGCAATGCCTGGACCCTGGCGCAGGAACAGGTGAATGCCGCCGGCGGGATCAACGGCCGGCCGATCGAGACGGTGTTCCGCGACGATGCCGGACGGCCCGAGGATGCGGTGCGCCTCGCCGGGGAGCTGGTGAATGCGGAGAAGGTGAGCCTGCTGGCGGGCGGCTTCCTGTCCAACGTCGGGCTGGCGCTCGGCGACTTCGCCAACCAGAACAAGAAGCTGTTCGTGGCGAGTGAGCCGCTGACCGATGCCCTGGTCTGGTCGCGCGGCAACCGCTACACCTTCCGGCTGCGGGCCAGCACCTACATGCAATCCGCCATGCTGGTGGAGGAGGCCGCCAAGCTGCCCGCCAAGCGCTGGGCGACGGTCGCGCCGAACTACGAATACGGCCAGTCGGCCGTCCGCTGGTTCAAGGAACTGTTGCTCAAGGCCAAGCCGGACGTCACCTTCGTCGCGGAGCAATTCCCGGCGCTCGGCCGGATCGATGCCGGGGCCACGGTGCAGGCGTTGGCGGCGGCCAATCCGGAGGCGATCTTCAACGTCACCTTCGGCGCGGATCTCACCAATTTCGTCCGCCAGGGATCGACCCGCGGGCTGTTCGAGAAGCGCCGCGTCGTCTCCCTGCTGACCGGCGAGCCGGAATACCTGGATCCGCTGGGCGACGAGGCGCCGGAGGGCTGGATCGTCACCGGCTATCCCTGGGACCAGATCGACACCCCGGCGCATAACCCCTTCCGCGATGCCTATCGGCGCCGCTGGAACGACTATCCCCGTCTCGGCAGCGTGGTCGGCTACGACACGGTGATGGCGATCGCGGCGCTGCTGAAGAAATCACCCTCGCTGGAGACGGAGCCGCTGGTCGATGCCATGGCCGGGTTGCAATTCCAGTCCGTGCTCGGGCCGGTGGAGTTCCGCGCGCTGGACCACCAGTCCACCATGGGCGCCTTCGTCGGCCGCACCGTGCTGAAGAACGGCAAGGGCGCCATGGCGGAGTGGCGTTATGCCGACGGCAAGGATTACCTGCCGGCGGATGAGGTGGTGCGGACGCTGCGGCCCCAGGCCTGACTTGGAGAACCTGGTCCTCCAGGCCCTCAGCGGCCTGGCGAGCGCCTCCTCGCTCTTCCTCGTGGCCTCCGGGCTGACCGTGATCTTCGGGGTCAGCCGCGTCGTCAACTTCGCCCATGGCTCGCTCTACATGCTGGGCGCCTATCTCGCCTGGACCCTGGTGACCACCCTGCCGCGCGGGCATCTCGGCTTCTGGGGCGGGGTGCTCGGCGCCGCCGTGCTGGTCGGGCTGATCGGGCTGGTGGTCGAGGTGCTGCTGCTGCGGCGCATCTACCGCGCGCCGGAGCTGTTCCAGCTGCTGGCGACCTTCGGCGTGGTGCTGATCGTGCAGGACCTCGCGCTGCTGACCTGGGGGGCGCAGGACCTGCTGGGGCCGCGGGCGCCGGGGCTGCGCGGCAGCACCGAGATCCTCGGGCTGCGCTTCCCGCTCTACGAGTTGTTCCTGATCGGCGTCGGGCCGGTGGTGCTCGGCCTGCTCTGGCTGCTGTTCCACCGGACCCGCTGGGGGACGCTGGTGCGGGCGGCGACGCAGGATCGGGAGATGGTCGGCGCGCTCGGCGTCAACCAGCGGATGCTCTTCACCAGCGTCTTCTTCCTCGGCAGCCTGCTGGCGGGGCTCGGCGGCGCGCTGCAGCTGCCGCGGGAGAGCGTGAACCTGCACATGGACCTCTCGATCATCACCGAGGCCTTCGTGGTGGTGGTGGTCGGCGGGCTCGGCAGCCTCTCGGGCGCGGCGCTGGCGGCGCTGCTGATCGGGGAGTTGCATGCCTTCGGCATCCTGATCGTGCCGAAGATCACCCTGGTGCTGGTCTTCCTGGTGATGGCGGTGGTGCTGGTGGTGCGGCCGCATGGGCTGCTCGGCAAGCCGGAGGCGGCGGCGCGCGGCGGCCAGGGCAGTGCCGAGCCATTGGTCGGGCCGGCGCCGCCCGCGCTGAAATGGGCGGCGCTGGCGGCGGCGCTGCTGGCGGTGGCGGTGCCGCCCTTCCTCGGCGACTACGGGATCAGCGTGCTGACGGAGATGGCGGTCTTCGTGCTGTTCGCCGCCAGCCTGCACCTCATCATGGGGCCGGGCGGCATGGCGAGCTTCGGGCATGCGGCCTATTTCGGGCTGGGGGCCTATGGGGCGGCGCTGGCGGCGCAATGGCTCGGGGCGCCGATGCTGGCGGGGCTGGCGATGGCGCCGCTGCTTGCCGGCATCTTCGGGCTGGTCTTCGGCTTCTTCTGCGTCCGGCTCTCGGGCGTCTATTCGGCGATGCTGACGCTCGCCTTCGCGCAGATCGCCTGGTCGGTGGCCTTCCAGTGGGTGGAGGTGACGGGGGGCGACAACGGCATCCTGGGCGTCTGGCCGGATGCCTGGGCGGCGTCCAAGCTGGTGTATTACTACCTCGCGCTGGGGCTCTGCGTCGGCGCCACCCTGCTGCTGCGGCGGGTGGTGCATGCGCCCTTCGGCTATGCCTTGCGGGCGCAGCGGGACAGCAGCCTGCGGGCCGAGGCGATCGGCATCGATGCCTTCCGCATCCGCTGGCTGGGCTTCGGCCTGGCGGCCGCGGCGGCCGGTGTGGCGGGCGGGCTGTTCGCCTACGGCAAGGGCAGCGTCTTCCCGACCTACATGGGCATCCCGCGCAGCGTCGATGCGCTGCTGATGGTGCTGCTGGGCGGGGTGCAGACGCTCAGCGGGCCGATCGTCGGGGCGCTGGCCTTCACCGGGCTGCAGGAGCAGCTGGTGCGGCTGACCGATCTCTGGCGGCTGGTACTGGGCTGCGTCATCGTCGCCCTGGTGCTGTTCTTCCCGCAGGGGCTGGCCGGTGCCGCCCGGGCCCGCTGGGAGGCATCGCGTGGCGACGCTTGAGGTCGAGGGGCTGGCGAAAAGCTTCGGTGGCGTGCGGGCCGTGCAGGGCGTCTCCTTCGCGGTGCAGCCGGGCGAGATGCTGGCGCTGATCGGCCCGAACGGCGCCGGGAAGTCCACCTGCTTCAACATGCTGAACGGCCAGTTGCGGCCGGATGCCGGGGTGGTGCGGCTGCTCGGCAGGCCGATCACCGGGCTGGCGCCGCGGGCGGTCTGGCGGCTCGGCGTCGGGCGGACCTTCCAGATCACCGCCACCTTCGGCTCCATGACCGTGCTGGAGAATGTGCAGATGGCGCTGCTGTCGCACCGACGGCGGCTCGGCGGGCTGTGGCGGCCGGTGGCGGGGATGGATGCGGCGCCGGCGCGGGCGCTGCTGGAGCGCCTCGGGATGGCCGAGCAGGCGGCGCGGCCCTGCGGCATCCTCGCCTATGGCGACCTGAAGCGGGTCGAACTCGCCATCGCCCTCGCCAACGACCCGAAGCTGCTGCTGATGGACGAGCCGACCGCCGGGATGGCGCCGCAGGAACGCGTCGCGCTGATGGCGCTGACCGCCGCCATCGCGCGGGAGAGCGGCATCGCGGTACTCTTCACCGAGCATGACATGGACGTGGTCTTCGCCCATGCCGACCGCATCCTGGTGCTGGACCGCGGCGCGCTGATCGCCGAGGGGGCGCCGGCCGCGGTGCGGGCGGACCCGCGGGTGCGGGAGGTCTATCTCGGCTCCGGCGCGGTGACGGGGGCGCATTAGATGCTGAGCGTCTCGGGCCTCTCGGCGCATTACGGCCGGGCGCATATCCTCGACGGCGTGGCGCTGGAGGTGGCGGCGGGCGAGGTCGTGGTGCTGCTCGGGCGCAACGGCGCGGGCAAGTCGACCACCATGAAGGCGATCATGGGCATCGTCCCGTCGAGCGGCGGGCAGGTCCGCTTCGCCGGCGCCGAGATCGCCGGGCGGGAGCCCTTCGAGATCGCCCGCCTCGGCCTCGGCTACGTGCCGGAGGAACGGCGGATCTTCACCGAGTTGACGGTGATGGAGAACCTCGAGGTCGGGCGGCGGCCGGCCGGGCCGGGGCAGCAGGCCTGGACGCCGGAGCGGCTCTTCGCGCTCTTCCCCAGCCTCGGCGCCATGCGGGACCGGCCGGGCGGGCGGATGAGCGGCGGCGAGCAGCAGATGCTGACCATCGCCCGGACCCTGATGGGCAATCCGAAACTCGTCCTGCTCGATGAGCCGAGCGAAGGCCTGGCGCCGGTCATCATCGAGCGCATGGCCGAGGCGATCGGCCGGCTGAAGGCGGAGGGGCTGGCGATCCTGCTCTCGGAGCAGAACCTGCACTTCGCCCAGTTGGTCAGCGACCGGGCGACCATCATCGAGAAGGGGCGGATCCGCTGGAGCGGGACCATTCCCGCGCTGATGGCGGCGGCGGCGGTGCGGGAGCAGTACCTGTCCGTCTAGCGGAGTTGTTGCGGGCCCCGAACCAGCGCGGTAGAGGGGCATGGCCCGGGTTGCCTGCGGCAGACGCGTGCCTTGGGGCCGCGGAGGACGCAAGCTCGGGCCAGAGCCAAGCCCAAAGCTTTGCAAGGACCCGGCTTGCCCCGCCAATCCCGCAGCTTCCGTGTCCTCGCCCCCTACCTGTCGCTGACGGTGCTGGTGATCGGCGCCCTGGTCGCCAGCTTCGCCGTCATCAGCCAGCGCGCCGCGCGGCAGGCGGAAGCGGAAGCGGTGCGGATGACCCAGGCGGTGGCGACCGGGCTCAGCGACCAGCTCACCCGCGCGCTGCAGGGCGTCGACCTGCTGATGCTGGATATCGCCAGCCGCCGCCGCGCCGGCATGGATCGGCCGCTGACGCCGGAGCTGCTGGCCCTGGCGGCGGATATGCCGCAGCTGCGGGCCCTGATGCTGGTCGATCCCGCGGGCAAGGTCGTCGCCGCCAGCGTGACCGAACTGGTAGGGCGCCAGGTGGAGCGGCAGCTCGACCTAGCGGCGCTGCTGGGGCGGCCCAGCCTGCCCTGGCTCGGCCGCCCGGTCGCCGGGCGCTGGCTGGACCAGGGGGATGTGCCCTTCGCCGAGGCGGGGATCTGGTCCATTCCCCTCGCCCGCGCCATCCGTGGCGGCGGCGGGCAGCCCATGGGCGCGGTGGTGGCGCTGCTGAACCCGGACTACCTCGCCAATATCGGCCAGCGCCCGGCCGCGGCCTTCGGCGTCGAGGTGCGCTTCCACACCTTCGACGGCACGCTGGTGGCGCGTTCCGACAATGGGGCGGGCGGCGGCCTCGGCGGGATCGGGGTGCGGCGGGAGGCGAGCTGGATGTTCCAGGGCCGGCTGCCGCAGCGCGAGACCGCCTCCTTCAGCGGGATCGACGAGGATGGCGCGGCGGTGACCGCCAGCCTCGCCGTCACCCAGGCGGTGCCGCTGGTGGTCGAGGTGGTGCAGCCGCAGGCGGTGGTGCAGGCGGCGGCGCAGGAGCAGGACCTGGTGCTGGTGAGCAGCAGCGGCATCGTCGCCGTCATCACCATCGCCTCCGTGGTGCTGCTGCTGCGCGAACGCCAGCGGCTGGCGGCGAAGGAGCGCGAGGCGCGGGTGGCGACCCAGGCCAAGGACAGCTTCATGGCGGCGATGAGCCATGAGATCCGCACCCCGATGAACGGGGTGATCGGCACCGCCGACCTGCTGCTCGATACCCGGCTGAGCCCGCTGCAGCGGCGCTATGCCGAGACGATGCAGAGCTCCGCCGCGCATCTGATGACGGTGCTGAACGACATCCTGGATTTCTCCAAGCTGGAGGCGGGGGAGGTCGAACGCGAGGAGGCGGCCTTCCTGGTGGAGGACGAGGTCGCCACCATCGTCGGGTTGTTCGCCGCCCGGGCGCTGGAGAAGGGGATCGAGATCATCTGCGTGCTGACGCCGGGGCTGCCGCCGCGGGTGCGCGGCGATGCCCGGCGGTTCCGCCAGATCCTGTTCAACCTGGTCGGCAATGCGGTAAAATTCACCGATGCCGGCTGGGTCCGCATCGCCCTGGCCGCGGTCCGGCACGAGGGGGATGCGGTGACCCTGGTGGCGACGGTGAGCGATACCGGGATCGGCTTCGACCCGGACAAGCTGCCCTACCTCTTCGAGCCCTTCACCCAGGAGGATGCCTCGATCGGCCGGCGATACGGCGGGACCGGGCTGGGGCTCGCCATCTCCCGCCGCCTCGCCACCGCGCTGGGCGGGGAGATCGAGGCGGAGCCGCGGCCGGGCGGCGGCAGCGTCTTCCGGGTGAAGATCGCGGTGACGGCGCTGCCGCCGCCGCCGCCGGCCGCCGAGGCGGTGGCGCTGGCCGGGCGGCGGGTGCTGGTCGTCGCGCGGCCGGGGCCGGTGCGGGATGCGCTGGAGGGGCAGCTGGCCCGGCTGGCGCTGCGGCCGGCGATGGCCGCGGACCGCGCCACGGCCCTGGCAGCGCTGGCCGAGGGCGGCTTCGACCTCGCCATCGTCGACGAGCAGCCGGCCGGCGAGGAGCCGGGAATCGCGGTGGCGGAGGCCCTGCAGGCGAGCCCGCTGAGCGGCGGGGGCCATGGGGGAGCCAATAGGGAAGCCCGTCTGCGGCTGGTGCTGGCGACGGCGGGGAACCAGCAGCTCGAGGCACGGCGGGGATTGTTCGATGCCATCCTGCTGAAGCCGTCGCTGCCGGCGCGGCTGGTCGAGGCGGCGGCGCATGCTCTGCGGCTGCGGGAGGGACCGGCGGCGGCGCCGGCGGAGCCGGAGGCGGCGGCCGCGCCGCTGCCGCCGCTGCAGGTCCTCATCGTCGAGGACAATCCGGTGAACCAGTTCGTGCTGCGCAAGATGCTGGAGCGCGCCGGGGTGGTGGTGGAGGTGGCGAGCGACGGCGAGGAGGCGCTGTCCTGCGCCGCCGCCCGGGGCTTCGACACCATCCTGATGGATGTGCAGATGCCGAGGCTGGACGGGCTGGAGGCGACGCGGCGGCTGCGGGCGGCACCGGGGCCGAACCGGGCGACCCGCATCATCGGCCTGACCGCCGCGGTGGGCGCCGAGTTCGAGCGGCGCTGCCTGCAGGCCGGGATGGACGACTACCTGCCCAAGCCGATCCAGCGGGCGACCCTGATGAAGGCCCTCAACCTGGCGAGCTAGACCCTGGCCGGCTAGGCCGGGTCAGCGGCCCTGCCCGCCGGCCATCACCGCCAGGGTGCGCCAGGCGACGCCGAGGTCGGTGGCGATCCAGCCGGCGAGGCTGGCGCAGCGCAGCGCATAGGCATGGTCCCAGGCCACCTTGCGGCGGACATCCTCGATGGTCGCGTCATAGCCCTGGTGGACCTGGGCCAGGCCGGTGATGCCGGGGCGGAGCCCGGCGGTGCGGTCGGCGAAGAAGGGCACCGCGGCATCCAGCCGGCCGTAGAAGCCGGGGCGTTCCGGCCGCGGGCCGACGATCGACATGTCGCCGCGCAGCACGTTGATGAGTTGCGGGATCTCGTCCAGCCGGGTCTTGCGCAGGAAGCGGCCGACGCGGGTGACGCGGGGGTCGCCGGCCGTCGCCCAGACGGCGCCGGTGCCGGCCTCGGCATCCTGCCGCATGGAGCGGAACTTCAGCATCTCGAAGAGCACCACCCGGTCGGCCAGGGCGCGGCCGACCCGGCGCTGGCGGAAGATGACCGGGCCGGGGCTGTCCAGCCGGATCGCCAGGGCGATGAGCGGCCAGGCCGGCAGGGTGAGCAGCAGGGCGAGGCCGGCGACGAGGATATCGGCGGCGCGTTTCGGCAGGCTGACCTGCGGCGGCAGGGTGGCGGGCATCGGGGGATTCTCCTGCAACGGCGTCGATGGCGGTCAGGCGGCGCGGCGCCAGGGCTGCCGGGCGGGGAAGAGCAAGTGGCGGACCACGCCGGCGCCGCTCGCGGCATGGCCGGCGAGCGCATAGCCGCAGGCAGCGAGCAGCCGGGGCGCCCGGACGCCGAGGCCGAGGCCGAGCAGCGCCAGGCCGATGCCGCCTGCCTCGCCGAGAGCGAGGAGCGCGAAGACGCCCGAGCCGGGCGCCAGCGCCAGCGCGCCGCCGAAGGCCAGCAGCAGCAGCGCCGGCATGAGGACGCGCAGCGCCTTGCCGGAAGCGAAGGCCAGCGCCACGCCGCCATGCCGCGGATGCAGCAGCGGCAGCAGCCGCGCCAGTTGCTGCGCGTTGCCGGCGGCGATGCGGCGGCGGCGGCGGGTATCGGTGGCGCGGTCGCTGCCCTCGGCCTCCCGCACCGCGATCGTGGTGTCGTAGGCGAGGCGCCAGCCGCGCAGCAGCATGCCCATCGGCAGGATGAAGTCGTCGTTGATGGTATCGGCCGGCAGCGGGGCGAAGGCGGCGCGGCGGCAGGCCCAGAAGGCGCCGTGCATCCCGAGCGGGGCGCCCAGCGCCGCCTCCCCCCGCTTCACCGCGCGCTGATAGGCCCAGTAGCCGGCCTCCCCGGCGGCGCCCGCGGCATCCAGCAGATAGGTGCCGCCGACCGCGCCGAGGCACGGGTCGGCGAAATGCGCCGCCGCCCGGCGCAGCGCATCGGCCGGCAGCAGGGCGGAGACATCGGTGAGGGCGACGATGGGGGCGCCGAGCCCGGCGATGGTGGCGTTCAGCACCGCCACCTTGCCGCGGTTGACGGGATGGTCGCGGACCTCGGCGCGCAGCGCGGCGCAGCCGGGCTCGGCCAGCGTCGCGCGGGCGATGGCGGCGGTCGCGTCGGTGCAGCCGTCGCAGGCGAGGATGACGGTCAGGCGGTCCGCCGGATAGTCGAGCGCGGCGAGGTTGCGCAGCTTGGCGACGACCTGGGCGGCCTCGTTATGGGCCGGCATGACCAGGGCGATGGCGGGCAGCGCAGCGTCCGGCAGCGGCGGCGGCACCACGGCCGGGGCGCGGCGGGCGGCGGCGCGCAGCAGCAGCGGCCAGCCGAGGTGGTGCCAGCCGACGAGGGCGGTGGCGGCGAGGGTGAGGCCGGGCAGCAGGCTCATGCGGCGGCTCCGAAGGCGAGGTCGAGATAGGCGCGGGCGGCGGCAGCGAGGCTGCCCTGGCGCAGGACGAAGGGGCGCGGGTCGGCGCCGGGGCCGGCCAGGGCGACGGCGAGCGCGGCGGCCAAGGCGGCGGGATCCTCGGGCGGGACCAGCCGGCCGCTGTCCGGGCAGAGCGCGGAGGCGACGCCGCCGACCCGGGCGGCGACCACCGGCACGCCGCAGGCCTGGGCCTCCAGCGGGGCCAGCGGCAGCCCCTCGGCGCGGGAGGGAAGGCAGAGCAGGTCGAGCGCCGGGTAGAAGCCGGCCATGTCGTCCAGCAGGCCGAGGAAGCGGACCCGCCCGGCGATGCCCAGCGCCGCCGCCTGGGCCTGCAGCGCGGCGGCCTCGCCGCCGGTGCCGGCGATGGCCAGCAGCGCCGTGCCGGGCAGCCGCGCCGTGTTCGTCAGCAGAGCCAGGGCCTCGAGGGCGATATCGATGCCCTTCACCCGTTCCAGCCGAGCGGCGATGCCGATGACGGGACCCGCGGCCGGCAGGCCGAGGCGCTGCCGGGCCGCGGTCCGGTCCGCCGGGGCGAAGTGCGCGGTATCGACGCCGTTCAGCACCACCCGCGGCCGGGCGCCGCCCAGCGCCCGCTGCGCCGCGATTGCGACATCCGGCGCATCGGCGGCCAGCCACGGCCGGGCCAGGGCCAGGGCGGCACGGGCCAGCCGGGCGCGGCGCGGCACGGCGAGGTGCCAAGCGTCGTGCTCGGTATGCAGCCGGGCGGGGACGCCGGCCAGCCGGGCGGCCGGGCCGGCATAGAGCAGCGGGCCGATGTGGTGGGTATGGACGCAGGCCGGGCGCATCCGCCGGAACAGCCGGGCGAGGCGCAGCGGCAGCGCCGCATCCGGCCCGGGGCGCTTGCCGAGGAAGATCAGCCGGCCGGCCTCCGCCGCCAGCCGCGGCCAATGGGCGATGGCCGAGGCCGCATCGCCTTCCAGGCTGAGCACCAGGGCGCCGCCGGGATGGGCCGATTGGGCGCGGGCCAGTTCCAGGGCCATCACCTCCAGCCCGCCGGGCGCGAGGTGCTGCACGACATGGATGATCGGGCCACGGATGATCGAACCTGGGGGCATGCGGGGCAGCTCCTTGCGCTGCCCCTGCCCTTCACGCCGCGTGCCGCCCCGGCTCGCTCCCTGCGAGGCCGCCTGCGAGGGTCAGCCGGCGAGGGTCATCTGGCGAGGCTCAGGCGGCGCGCGGGAAGCGGGCGAGGACGGGGGCGCCGCTCAGCGTCTCGGTCTCGCGGATGCGGCGCAGGGTGCCGTCCAGCAGGTCCAGCAGGATGGCGAGGCCGAGGCCGAGCACCAGCCCGGCGGCGATGCCGGCCAGGGCGAAGAGCATGGTCATCGGCTTGGTCGGCGCCGTCGGCTCGTAGGGGCGGTCGATGATCTTGATCCGCTCCGGCGCCTGCTGCCGCGCGAGGTCGGCGGTGACCCGGGCGCGCTCGAAGCGGGTGCGGAGCTGCTGGGTCAGCTCGGCCTTCACCGCCGCCTCCCGCTCGAGGCCCTTCAGCTCCCGCTCGACCTCGCCGGAGCCGGCGATATGCGCCTCCAGCTCCTGCGTCGCGGCGCGGATATTGGCGGTCTCGCCGCGCAGCTGGGCGAGCCGGGCGCGGCCGGCCTCGAGCGCCGCGACCTGGGAGACCAGCAGCGGCTGCGACCCCTCCCCCCGCTGGGCGGCGACGGCGGCGAAATTCCACAGGCTGGCGGTGTCGAAGACGCTGGCCTGGCCGGCGCGGGCGAGCAGCGCGGCGCGCTCGGCCTCCAGCCGTTCCAGCCGGTTCTGCGCGCCCTGCACCCGGCTATGCGCATCGGTGTAGCGGGCGCGGAGGGCGGAAAGCTCCGCCAGGGCGGCGACCACGTCCTGCTCCACCCGGCCGACCACCGGGTCCGTGGTCAGCAGCCGCTCGGCGACCGCCGCCACCTCGCGCTCCGCCCCGGCCAGCCTCACCTCGCGCTCGGCAAGCTGTTCCCGGAGCTGGGCGAGGCGGAGCAGGTTGGCCGAGCGCAGTTCGGGAAGCTGCGCCGCATGGCGGGCGCGGAAGCCGGCCAGCGCCGTCTCGGCCGCATCGAGCGCGGCCTGGGACTGGCCAAGCTGCTGTTCGAGGAAGGCGACGCTGTCGCGCAGCGAGCTGTCCTCCGGCCCGCGCACCCGCTCGATGAAGCGTTCGCCGATGCGGCCGAGGATGCGGTCCATCCCCTCCGGCCGGCGGGCGCGGTAGCGCAGCTCCACCATCTCCTGGCCGATCAGCAGGACGGAGACATCGGCGGCGAGCGCGCCGACCGCGCGGGACTGGTCGCCCTCGCTGGCGCCGGGGCCGACCATGCCGAGGTCCTCGGCGACCGGCAGCAGGACGTGGCGGCTGGTGAGGAGGGCGCGCAGCCCGTCCATCCGGTCCTTCAGGTTGCTGCGGACCGAGAGGTCCTCGAGGAAGGGATTGAAGCGCCCCGGCTCCTGCACGAGGATGCTCATCCGGGTGTCGTAGGACAGCGGCACGAGCGAGCCGATGGCGCCACCGAGCACCGGCAGCAGCAGCAGCGGCAGGGCGATGACGTAGCGGCGGCGCCAGGCGGCGGCCAGCAGCGCATGCGCCAGCTCGGCGAAGGGCGGCGGGGTGGCGGCGGCGGCGCTCATCGGCCGAGGCTCCCCTCAGGCAGCAGCACGATCTCGCCGGCGGCGGCGCCGGGTTCGAAGCGCAATTCCACGTCCGGCAGGCGCGGCTCCAGCAGCCTTGCCACGGCGACGGCGCGGCGCTGGCCGAGCAGGGCATCGCCGCTGGACGCGGCCTCGGCCCGGTGTGCCACTACCAGCACGCGCGGGCCGCCGGCGGCGCGGCCGGCGAAGGCCTCGATCGCCGCGCGCTGGGCGGCATCGGGCTGCACCGCGTCGGGGGTGAAGCGCAGGACCAGCGGCTCGGCCGCCCTGGGGGAGGCGGGCGCCGGGGCGGGGGCGGCCGGCGTGGCGGCGACGCCGCGGGCGCGGGACAGCATCTCCGCCACCGAGACGCGGCCGGAGGGGCCGCCCGGAGCACCACCCGGCTCGGCCAGCAGCGCCGCCCGTTCCGCCGGGGGCAGGGCCGCCATCGGGTCGCGCGTGGCGCAGCCGGCGGCGAGCAGCGCCGGCAGCAGGGACGCGACCAGGATGGCATGGGGCTGGCGGGGCATGGCGGTCTCCGTGCGGCGGCCCGGGCAAGGTGGCGGCCGCGCCCTGCCCCAGTCAAACGTCATGCCAGGAGCCTCTCGCAGGCTGCGGGTCAGCGCGCGAGGGCGGTGATGGCGTCGCGCCAGCGCCCCGGCTGGCCGGGCGGCAGGGCGGCGGCGGCGACCCAGCGCTCCGGCACCTCCCGCCGCAGCCGGGCCAGCAGGGCGGCGGCCTTAGGCCGCTCCGCGGCGGCAGCGGCCTCCAGCCAGGCAAGCCAACGCAGGTCCTCGGCCGCCTCCGCCAGCTCCAGCAGCTCGGCGTCGAGGTCGGGCGGGGCGCAGACCTCGGCCATGGGCCAGAGGAATTGCACATCCCCTTCCCGCCCGTCGGTCGGGTCGAAGGCATCGGCGGTGGGCATCCGGGCATGCCATTGCAGCAGCCCGTCGGCGCCGCTGCGCCAAAGGTGGAAGCCGCCGCCGAGCCGGAGCCGGGGCATGTTGTAGAGCCAGGGCGCGCTGCCGGCCCGCCGCAGCCGGGCGATATCCGCCGCATCGGCGCCGAAGCGCGGGTTGACGGTGACCAGGGCGAGCAATGGCAGCAGCGCCGCATCCTCCGGGTCGTTCAGATGGCCGGCGAGCGCCACCTTGCTGCCGGCCTCGCGTAAAGCGAGGGCCAGGGCGCGGGCGGTGCCGGTGGTGCCGCTGCCGCTCGGCTCATCCGCCAGGGTCCAGACCGGGGCGGGCAGGCCGCGCGCCGCGGCGGCCGCCTCCGCCCGGACCACCGCCTGGGCCGCCCCGGCCGGGCCGAGCGCATCGCGCAGCCGGCGCAGCGGCGCATAGGCGAGGATGGGCGCCGGGAAGCGGGCCGTGGCGGCGCCGAGGTCGGCGAGGAAATCCGCCAGCCCGGCGGCATCCGCGGGCGTCGCCAGCGGCGGGGCGATGGCGGTCAGGCCGAGGCCCGCCAGGGATTCCAGGTCGCAGCCGGCCTGGCGCCGGGCCTGGGGCGCGGTCTCCGGCAGGGTGGCGAGATGCGGCGTCCAGTCCAGCCAGACGCCGACCCGGGCGCGCGGCGCCGGGCGCCGGACCGGCAGCACCTCGACGGTGGCCAGGGCCTCCACGGCGTCGCGGCCGGGGCTGGCGAGGCGCAGGCGCAGGCGATGGCGGCCGGGTGGGGCCTCCGGCGGAATGGTGACCAGCGCCAGCAGGGGCCGGGGCAGGCCATCGGCCAGGGTGAGCGCGGCCGCATCGGCCCGCAGATGCGCGGCCGAGAGGACCAGCCCCGGCGTCTCCGGTGCCGGCCGCCGCCAGCGCCACTGGCCCCAGAGCAGGCGCGTGGGCAACGGCCCGCCATCCCAGGGGCCGTCCCAGGCCAGGTCTGGCTCCAGGGGCATCGGACCGGGGCCGCTCGCCTCGAAACGCAGCAGGGCGAGGCCGCCGGGCGCGGCGGCGACGGGGGCATCCGGCCCGGTGAGGGTCAGGGCCGGCGGCCGGGCGGCGGCGGGCCGCGCCAGCACCGGCCAGTCCTCGGCGAAGCGGGCGGCGCGCAGGGCCTCCACCAGGGCGGCGCCGCGCGGCGGGACCTCGGCGGGTTCGGCGAGGATGGCGGCCAGATGCGTCGCCGCCTGCGGATGGCCGGCGAGCTGGACCACCAGCCCCTCGGCGCCGATGGTGACGATGCCGCCGACCCGGCCGCCGCGGCGGGCGCCGAGGCTCTCGAAGGGCGGCTCGGCGCCGGTCGGCTCGGCGGCCTGGCCGGCCAGGTAGCGCTGCCGGACCCAGTCCTCGGCCGAGCGGCGGAATTGCAGCAGGTCCTGGCCATTCACCCGGATGCGGTGCTCGACCAGCGGCGGCAGGGTCTCCCACTCGCCGGGATCCTCGGTCCAGAGGGTGATGCGCCAGGCGCCGGGCGGCAGCGGCGTGGCGAAGCGGGTGATGCCGGCCATGCCGCGGGCCAGCAGCGCATCGCCGCCGGGCCGCCGCACCGGGCGGGGCCGCTGGGTCCCGGGGCCGGACAGGCGCGGATCGGCGGCGGCGATGGCCTCGAAGCCGGCCAGCGGGGCGGCGCCCTCGGGTGCGAAGGACCAGCCGCGCAGGCCGGGGGGCAGCGCGGGCGGCGCCTCGATCACCAGCGAGTCGAGGGCGATGCCGGCGGCATCGGGGACGAAGGCGATGGCCTGGCGCAGGCGGACAAGGTCCGGCGCGCGGCCACGCGGCGTGGCCAGCAGGGCGAGGCGCAGCCGCAGGGTGAAGGGGCCGGGCGGCACCAGGCGCTCGGCATTGACGCGGTCAGCATAGGCCGGGGCCGGCGCATCGTCGATCCGCAGCACCAGCAGCGCGGGCGCATCGGTGCGGTTGACGCCGCGCAGCACCAGCTCCGCCAGCGGCGGCAGCGGCCGGGACAGCAGGTCGAGCCGCAGCTCGGCGGCTTGCGCCAAGCTCAGGGCCAAGCCGGGGGTGACGAGGGCGAGCAGCAGGCGGAGGAGGCGGGCGGTCATGCGGCCAATCCGGCGATGAGGCGGGCGGCGGTGGCGGCGCGGGCGGCCCAGCTTTCACCGACGACGGCGGCGCGGCGGGCGGCGACGGCGGCCGCATCCTCCCGCCGGCCGGCTTCCAGCGCGGCGGCGAAGCCGGCCGGGGTTCCGGCGACCGCGACATGGGCGCGATAGGGCGTCAGGGCGGGGAAGTCGGTCGTCACGATGGGCCGGCCGGCGGCGAGGTATTCCCGCAGCTTCAGCGGGTTGCAGGCGCGGATCTGCGGCGTGTCGCGGAAGGGGATGATCCCGGCGGCCCAGTGCTGGGCATAGCCCGGCAGCGCCGCATGCGGCCGGGCGCCGGTGCGGATGATATTGGGGATGCCGGTCAGCGCGCCGAGGTCGGTCTGCGTCGGGCCCACCAGCAGGAAGCGCCAATGCGGCAGCAGCCGGGCGGTGGCGGCGATCAGCTCCAGGTCCAGCCAGGGCGCCAGCCCGCCGTAGAAGCCGGCGACGGGTCCATCCATCGGCAGATCCGGGGCGCGGGGCGCGGGGCTGGAGAAGAGCGCGGCATCCACCCCATGCGGCAGCAGGTGGGTCTTCGCCGGGTCGAATTTCGCCGCCAGCGCCGGGCTGGCGGCGAGGATCAGCCCGGCGCGATCGGCCAGCTCGGCCTCCATCGCCAGGGCCGCGGCATGGTCCACCCCGGCCAGGGCGCCGAAGTCGTCGCCGCAGTAATAGACCACGGCGGCCTCCCCCAGCGCGCCCAGGGCCTGGACGGCGGAGGGGAGCGAGGCCCAGACCACCGGCCGGCGCAACCCGGCCGCGGCCGGGCGCAGCGCGCGGCCGATCAGCGCCCGGTTCGCCGCCCGGCCGAGCCGGCCCTGCGCCATCGGCAGCGCCAGCGGCTGCAGCACCGGGAAGGGCGCCTGCGGGCCGGGGCGCGGCCGCGGCCCCGCCAGCGCGGCGCGGGCCTTGCGCCAGGCACGGCCGAGGTCCGCCGCATCCAGCCGGGGCCGCCGCAGGCCGATGGAATTCACCCAGAGCACCTGCCGGTCCGCCGCCAGGTGCCGCACCAGGTGCTGGGTCGAGGAAGGATGGCCGCCCCAGTCCTCGCCGAAGACGATCAGGTCGGCGGTCATGGCGCTAGGCCCCGCACCGCCAGATGTCGGACCACCCGGGCCGGGGCGCCGGCGGCGACCACGCCCGGCGGCAGGTCCCGCGTCACCACGCTGCCGGCGCCGACCACGGTGCCGCGGCCGATCCGCACGCCGGCCAGCACGATGACCCCGGTGCCGAGCCAGACGTCGTCCTCCAGCACGATGTCGCCCGCCTGGTCCGTGGTGCAGGGCCGGCCCTCGGCGCGGGCCGCGGCCTCCATCGGGTGGCCGGGATAGCCGGCGAGGAAGACCCGCCCGGCCAGCCGGACGTTGTTGCCGAGGCTGACCCTGGTGCCGACGGCGATGGTGTTCTGCCAGCCGATGTCGCAGTTGTCGCCGACCTCCAGCACGGGGTCGGCGCTGGCGGGGCGGCCGCTGAGGGTGGCGACGCCGGAAAGCCGGACGTCGCGGCCGAGGCGGATGCGGAGGCGCCCCAGCACCAGCGGCATCCCGCCCTCGAGCCGCAGCCCGGGCGCCGGGGTTTCCACCTGGGTGAGGAAGAGCGGGGTCCACCAACAGGCCCGGGCCAGCCAGGCGAAGCCGGCGCGGCCGGCGGCCAGCCCCTGGCGGAGCGGGCCATGGATCGCCCGGATGCTCGGCAGGCGGGCGGCGCGCAGGCCGAGGACGGTGCGGCGGGCGATGCGGGCGACAGGGCCCTCGCCCCGCTTCACCCAGGCCCGGAGGTCGGGGCCGATGGTCATGGCGCTGCTCGTGTCGCTCGTCATGTCCCCGGTCATTCCACCGTCACCGACTTGGCGAGGTTGCGCGGCCGGTCCACGTCCCGGCCGAGCAGCAGGGCGGCATGGACGGCGATGAGCTGGAGGGCGACGGCGGCGGCGAAGGGGGCCTCGGCCTCGCCGGCGCCGGGCAGCACCACCACCTCGTCGGCGGCCTCGGCCACGGCGGCGGCGCCGGCGGCATCGGTCAGCGCCACCACCCAGGCGCCGCGGGCCCGCACCGCGCTCATGTTCGCCAGCAGCCTGCCCAGGCCGGGACCGCCGGGGGCGATGGCGACCACCGGCGTGCCTTCGCGGATCAGCGCGATGGGGCCGTGCTTCAGCTCGCCGGCGGCGAGACCCTCGGCCCGGAGATAGGACAGCTCCTTCAGCTTCAGCGCCGCCTCGGCGGCGAGGAAGGCGCCGGGGCCGCGGCCGATGAAAAGCGCCTCGCTCTCCCGCACCAGGCGCTGGGCGATGCGGATGCAGGCGGGTTCCGCGGCGGCGGCCGCGGCGGTGACGCCGGGGGCGGCGGCGATGGCGGCGCGCAGCGCGGCGCCCTGCGCCGGGGCCAGGGTGCCGCGCGCCTCGCCGAGGCGGAGGCCGAGGATGGTCAGCGCCATGAGCTGGGCGGTGAAGCTCTTCGTGGCGGCGACGCCGATTTCCTGCCCGGCGGCGGTCGGCCAGAGCATGTCGGCGGCCCGGCCAATGGCGCTTTCGGGCACGTTGACCACGCCGATGACGGGGCAGCCGGCGGCGCGCAGCCGGTCGAGCGTGGCGAAGGTATCGGCGGTCTCGCCGGACTGGGAGACCAGCAGCGCGGCGGTGCCGGGAGCCGGGGCCACCGGGCGGTCGCGGTATTCGGAGGCGACCTCGAGGTCGACCGGCAGGCCGGTCGCCTGCTCGATGGCCGCCCGGGCGGTGCCGGCGGCGAGCAGGGAGGAGCCGCAGGCGACGACGACCAGCCGGCTGGCCCGCAGCAGGCCCGCCGGCAGGGCGCGGCCGGCGAGCGCGGCGATGGTGGCGCGCAGGGCCTCGGGCTGCTCGGCGATCTCGCAGCGGGTATCGGTGCGGAAGGCGCGGTCGCCGCCGGCGGCGCGGCCGGCCATGACGGCCTGCCAGTGGCGGTCGCCCTGCGCTTCGGTCCGCATCGCCTCGGCGTCGAGCGCCAGCACCTCGCCCTCCGCCACCGCGGCATAGCGCAGCGGCAGGCCGGCGAGGGCGGCGGGGTCGGAGGCGACGGCGCGCATCCCGGCGCCCTCGGCGAGCACCAGCGGGCTGCCGCGGCGGGCGACGAAGAGCTGGCCGGGCGCTTCGCGCACCAGGGCGGCGATGGCGAAGCTGCCGTCCAGCCGGCCGCAGACCCGGGCCAGCGCCTCGCGCGGGGCGGCGCCCTCGGCCAGGGCCTCGGCGAGGAGATGCGGGATCACCTCGCTGTCGGTTTCGGAGGCGAAGGCATGGCCGCGGGCGGCGAGGCCGGCGCGGAGCGCGGCGTGGTTCTCGATGATGCCGTTGTGGACCACGGCGACATTGGCGAAGGCGTGCGGATGCGCGTTGCGCAGCTCCGCCCGGCCATGCGTGGCCCAGCGGGTATGGCCGATGCCGGCGCGGCCGGCGGGCGCCGCAGCATCGATGGCGGGGGACAGGTCGCGGGCGCGGCCGATGGCCTTGTGCAGGAAGATCTCCTGCCCGGTCAGCGCGACGCCGGCGCTGTCGTAGCCGCGGTATTCGAGGCGGCCGAGGGCGGCGACGAGATCGGCCGCCACGGGTTTCCTGCCGACCAGACCGACGATGCCGCACATGGATGGATGCTCCTGAGCAAGGGTTCAGGGCTTCCAGGGCATCGGCCGTGCCAGCGGATTGCGGTGGCTTCTCGCTGGCTGCGAGGCGGCCGGCGACTCAGCGCGAGAAGGCGGGCGGCAGGCTGCCTTCGGCGCGCCAGGTATTGAGGCGGCGGTAGATGGTGGCGGGGTTGATGCCGAGCAGCGTCGCCGCGCGCGGCACGTCCTGGCCGGCGCGGAGCAGGGCGGCGAGGATGGCGCGCTTCTCGATGGTCTTCATGTCCGCCAGGTCGAAGGCCCAGACATCGGCGGGGACGCCGGGCGGGGATGGCTCCGGCAGGGATAGCTTTGGGGGGACCAGCTCTGGCGGGGCCGGCTCCGGCGGGGCCAGCTCTGGCGGGGACGGCGTGGCGGCGGGGGACGCGGGCAGGTCGAGCCCGGGGCCGGGCTCCGATTCCGGCTCGGCGGGTGGCGGCATCCAGGCAGCCGGTGCGACGATCGGGGCCGCGACAGGCGGCGGCGCGACGATCGGCCAGGCGGCGATCGGTAAGGCGGCGGGCGGCAAGGCGGCGGGGGTCGCGGCGCGCGCCGGGGCGGGCATGCTGGCGCCGCGCAGCAGCATGGGCGGCAGCATCGCCGGCTCCACCCGATCGCCGTCATGCAGCACGACCACGTTGCGGACCACGTTCTGCAGCTGGCGGATATTGCCGGGCCAGGGATAGCCGAGCAGCGCCGCCTCGGTCGCCGGGGCGAAGCCGCGGAAGCCGCGGTTCTCCTCCTTCGCCATCAGCCGCAGGAAATGCCGGGCGATCAGCAGCACGTCCTCGCCGCGCTCGCGCAGCGGCGGCAGCTCGATCGGCACGACATAGAGGCGGTAGTACAGGTCCTCGCGGAAGCGGCCGGCCTCGACCTCGGCCAGCGGGTCGCGGTTGGTGGCGCAGACGAAGCGGACATCCACCTTCTCCGGCCGGCTCGCGCCCACCGGCTGGAAGCTGCCGGTCTGGACGAAGCGCAGCAGCTTGGCCTGCATCTCGAGCGGCATCTCGCCGATCTCGTCGAAGAAGAGCGTGCCGCCATCGGCCGCCTTGGCGGCGCCGATGCGGTTGTCGGTGGCGCCGGTGAAGGCACCCTTCACATGGCCGAAGATCTCGGATTCCAGCAGGTCGCGCGGGATGGCGGCGCAGTTCAGCGCGATTAAGGGCTTGCCGGCCCGTGGGCTCGCCTTGTGGACGGCTTCCGCGGCGAGTTCCTTGCCGGTGCCGCTCTCGCCGGTGATGAAGACATTGGCCCGGCGCAGCGCGACGCTCTCGATGGTGCGATAGACCGCCTGCATGGCCGGGGAGCCGCCGATGAAGCCGTGGAAGCGGTCCCGCCCGAGCTGCGCCTTCACCTGCTGCAATTCGCGCGTCAGGGCGCGGCGGTCCAGCACGTTGCCCAGCGTCGTGGTCAGCCGCGCCTTGGCATAGGGCTTGACGACGAAATCCGCCGCCCCTTCCCGCATCGCCTGCACCGCGGTGCCGATCGAGGCATTGGCGGTGACGACGATGACGGCGCTGTCGATGCCTTCCTCCCGCAGCTGCTGCATCAGGCCGAAGCCGCTGCCGTCGGGCAATTCGAGGTCGAGCAGGATGGCATCCGGGCGGTCCCGCCGGGCGGCGTCCAGGCCGGCGGCGGCGGTTGCCGCCAGCACCATGCGGGTGCCGAGGTCGCGCAGCATGGCCTCGGCCAGGGCGGCATGGACCGGGCTGTCCTCGACCACCAGCACCAGGGCGCTGCTCATCGGCCGACCGTCGCCTCCAATGCCTGATGGGACTCGGCGATGGCGGCGGCGAGCGCGGCCAGCACCGGCGCCGGGTCGGGCGGCGGCGGGGTATCCATGAGCCGGCGCGCCAGGGCCTCGACAGCGGCGGCGCCGATGCCGCCGGCGCCGCCGGCCAGGCGATGCGCGGCGCGCTGCCAGGCGGTGGCGTCGCCGGCGGCGGCCTGCATCGCCCGCAGCATGGCGGCGCTGTCCTCGACATAGCGCCGGGCCACCTCGGCCAAGTCCTCCGGCGCCAGATCCTCGGCCAGTTGCCGTAGGGTGGCGGCATCCAGCACGGGCGGTACCAGCATGGGCGGCATCAGATCCGCATCCCCAGCAGGGCGGAGCCGCGGATGCGCCGGGCGAGGCCGGCGGCCATGGCCGGGGCGAGCCGGGCCAGCCGCAGCGCCTGGCGTTCGAGCTCGGCCCGCAGCGAGGGATTGTCGCGGTCGTTCATCACCGTGCCGAGCAGCCGGGCGCCGGCCTTGCGCAGCGCCTGGCTGGCTTCCCGCACGGCGGAGGTCGGGGTGCGGCCGGCGAGGATGACGAGGAGGGAGGCCTCGGCCGCGGCGGCGGCGGCGAGGCCCGGCACGCCCTGGGCGGTGCCGGCCACCAGCGGCGCGGTATCGATGACGACGGTATCCCAGTCGCGCAGCCAGCCGGCCACCGCCTCCCGCAGCCGGGCCGGGTCGCGCCAGGCCTCGATCGCCGCGGCGCCGGGTTCGGCCAGCAGGCCGAGGCCGCCATGGCCGAGCCGCTGGGCCTCGCCCGCCACGGCGCGGCGCTCGCCGATCTCCGTCCCGCGGCGATCGGCGACCAGCCGCAGGCCGCCCGGGTCCCGCCGGCGTTCCAGCGTCACCACGCCCTGGTCGGTGACGAGCTGGCGCTCCCCGCCGCGGGGGCGGCCGAGCCGGGCGCCGAGGCCGGGATGCTCGGTGTTCAGGTCGACCAGCAGAGCGGAGCGGCCGGCGCAGGCGGCGCGGCGCCACAGCGCCTCCGCCACCGAGGAGCAGCCCTCCCCCGGCCGCGCCGCGACCACGGCGATGCTGCGGACCCCGGCGCCGGTGACGGCGCGCCAGAGGGCTTCGGTTTCGGGATGGCGGGGATCGAGGCGCATGGTGTCAGAGGGCCTTCAGCAGCGCGAGGATCGAAACCACCGAGACGACGTCGCGCAGGTTGTCGAAGAAGATGCGCCAGTCGCTCTGCGAGGAGCTTGGCACATAGACGGTGTCCCCCGCGCGGACCACGGGCACCTGGCGGAAGTCGCCGCTGCGGGCGAAGGCCGGCAGGTCGAAGCCGCGCGCCTGCTGGGTGCAGCAGGACAGGTTCACCACCAGGATGCGGTCCTGCAAGGCCTGTGCCGTCGGCCCGCCCGCCTCGGCCAGCAGGTCGAGCAGGCTCATCCCGTCGTGCCACTGGTAGCGCCCCGGCTTGCCGACCGAGCCCAGCACCCGCACCACCTGATTGGCCGGGATCTCCAGCCAGCTGCGGGAGCGGTCGGGGACGTAGATGACATCGCCCGGGCGGATGCGCGGCAGCAGGCTCTCGTCCCCCGTCTCGAAATACTGCGCGAGGTTCAGCCGCGTCACCCGGTCCCGCGCCTCGCCGCGATGGGTGACGCGGATGTTGAGGATATCCGCCGAGGTGGTCGGGCCATCGGCGGCGGCCAGCACGTCGAGGAAGCTCAGCCGGTCCTCGAAGGCATAGCGGCCGGGCTTGCCGACGCTGCCCATGAGGTAGATCGAGCGCTCGGTCGATTGCCGCAGCCAGGTGGCGCGGCTGTCGTTCGGCGTCACCGGCTGTTCCGGGACATTCACGGTATAGCCGGCGCGGATGCGCGGCAGGGCGGCGATGCGGCCGCCCTCGGTCAGGAAGCGCTGCAGGTTGAAGCTGGTGGCGCGGCCGCCGGCATCGCCGGGCAGGACCTGGACATTGGTCAGGTCGCCGCGTTCGTTGGGGCCGCCGGCCTGGGCGATCAGGTCGATCAGGCTCATCTCGTCGGACCACTCGAAGCGCCCGGCGGCGCGCACCGCCCCGAGCACCCGCACCGCGCGGCCGGGCGGGGTACGGAGCCAGGAGGCCTGCTCGCTGCCCTGGGTCTTCTCCGGCACGAAGACGGCATCGCCGGGGGCGATCTGCGGCGGCCGGCCGCCGGCGCCCTCGACGAAGCCGCCGAGGTCGAAGGCGACCACGGTGCGGCCATCGGCGCGGATGATGCGGAGCTGGCGGGTCTCGGCGAAGCGGGTCGGGCCCCCGGCATTGGCCAGCAGGTCGAAGAAGCCGGTATCGGCGCGGATCTCGAAGGCGCCGGGCCGGGCCACCTCCCCCATCACATAGGCGACGCGGGGGCCCTGGCGGACCTCCTCGGTCTGCACCGGGACGAAGATGGTGGTGCCCTGGGCGAGCGGCGCGTTCAGCGCGGCATCGCCGGTATCGAGGAAGCGCTTGAGGTTGAAGACCCGCGGCTCGGCGCCGGCGATCAGGCGGATCTGCTCGGTCCCGGCATAGCGGGTGACGCCGCCGGCCCGCATGATGGCATCCATCACCGTCATGCCGTCCCGCCAGGCGAAGGTGCCGGCCTGGTTCACCTCACCGAAGACGCGGACCGAGGCGCGGTCCTCCGCCGCGTCGCCGGCGGCGAGGCTGCGGGCATCGAAGGGCACCTCGACATTGCCGGTCATCGGGCTGGCGGGGACGAAGATCTCGTCCAGCGGGCGCAGCGCCGGCAGGCCGCGGGCATCGCCGCTGTCGAGCCATCTCTTGTAGTCGAAGACGCTGGTCTGGCCGCCGCGGCGGAGCTGGATGCGGTCGAGCTGGGCGCCGGGCGAAAGGCCGCCGGCGGCATTGATCGCCATCTGCACATTGGCCCCGGCCGGCAGCTCCACCGGGCCGGGGGCGCGGACGAAGCCGAAGACGGTCAGCAGCAGCCGGCGTTCCTTCAGCACCAGGCCGAAGCGGGTGAGGTCGCGAAAGCTGCCGGCGAGGGCCTGGCGGACCCTTTCGCGCGCCTGGGCCAGGGTGAGGCCGGCGACCTCCACGGCACCGACCTCGGGCAGGGTCAGCCGGCCCTCGCGGTCGATGGCGAAGGGGGTGGCGAAGCCCTCCTCGCCCGGCAGCAGCACCTGCATGACGTCGCCGACGTTCAGCCGCACCGCGCCGTTGCCCGATGTGCCGCCCGGCTGCGCCCGGGCCGGCTGGACGAAGGCAAGGCCGCAGGCCAGGACCAGGAGCAGCAGGCGCCAGCGCATCAGCGGCATTCCGTCGTGGGTTGGACCGTTATGGGCCGGGGAGTATCCGGCAGGGTGCCGAGCGCCAGGCGGATGGCGCTGGCTTCGGTCCCGAGCTGGTCGAGCGTGGCCATGGCATCGCCGGGCAGCCCGCCGAGGTATTCCCGCTTGGCCCGGGCGGCGGTGCGGCGGGCGAGCTCGATGCGGCCGGAGAGGCGGCCCTGGGCCTCGGCGAGGCCGGCGAGGCGGTCGAAGCGCGCCAGGTCGCAGTCCAGCCGCCGGCGCAGCGCCGGGGCTTCCTGCGCGGCCGGCGGCGGCAGCGGCATGGCCTCGGCAAGGCCGCCCTGGCCGGTCGGCGGCCAGCTGGTGCAGCCGGCGAGCAGCGGCACGGCCAGCAGCACCAGGGCGAGGCCCGCGAGGCCGCCACGCATGCTCAATGCGCCGGCGTGCCCCAGGCGAGGGCCGCCAGGGGCTGGTGACGGCGCGCGGCGCGGGCGGCCGGCAGGCCGAAGACCCGGGCGAGGCCGAGGTGGCGCAGCAGCTCCAGCGGCTGGCCCTGCGCGCCGGCGAGGGTGAGGCGGCGGCCGAGGCGCTTGGCGAGGAAGGCCAGGGCGCCGAGGCCGGCGCCGTCCAGGAAGCCGACGCCGCGGAGATCCAGCACCACCGCCTGCGGGGCGTCGGCGACCACCCGCTCCACCGCCGGCCGCAGCGCATCGGCCGCCACGGCGTCCAGTCGCCCGCTGAGCGAAAGCGTCAGAGCATCCTCCCCAATGCGTATCGCGAGGTTCATCGTCCCAATCTCTCCATCCTGTCCAGCGTAATCGCCGCCGGGGTCGTTGCGATAAGGGCAAGGGGCGTGCCAGGGCCGGGCGGGGGGTGGTTTCGCTGGCGGCCTCGCGCGCTGCGAGGCCGCGCTGGCACGGCCGCTGCAGCCCGCGACGGCGACGGAGCGGAGAATCGGCGATGGACGAGATATGGCTGCTGCTCGACAGCCGCGGCATGGGCGGGATCGAGAGCCATGTCGCCGAGCTGGCGGCGGGGTTGCGGGAAGCGGGGCTGCGGCCGCGGGTGGTCTTCCTCGCCGACCATGGCGCGCATCCGCTGCGGCAGCGGCTGGCGGCGGCGGGGCTGCCCTGGGTTGCCCTGGCCGGCGGGCTCGGCGCGCTGCGGCGGGCGATCGCCGCCGGGCGGCCGCGGCTGCTGCATACCCATGGCTACAAAGCGAACCTGCTGGGCCGGGTCGCGGCTCGGCTGGCCGGGGTGCCGGTGGTCGCCACCTATCATGCCGGGGAAAGGCCGCCGGGACGGCTGGCGCTGTACGATGCGCTGGACCGCTGGACCTCCGGCCTCGGCGGCCGGCTGGCGGTGAGCCGGCCGATCCTGGCGCGGCTGCCCTGGGGCGGCGTGCTGGCACCGAATTTCGTGGCCCTGCCCGAGGATGCCGTGGCGGCCGCGGCGGCGCCGGGGACCATCGCCTTCGTCGGCCGGCTGGCACCGGAGAAGGGGCCGGACCTGTTCTGCCGGCTGGCGGCCGGCTTCGCCGCCGAGCCCGGGGCGCGCTTCGCGGTCTTCGGCGATGGCCCGCTGCGGGCGGCCTGCGCGGCGATGGCACCCGATGGCCTGCGCTTCCATGGCGCGGTCGCGGGGATGGAGGCGGCCTGGGCCGGGATCGGCCTGCTTGCCGTCACCTCCCGCGCGGAGGGGCTGCCGCTGGCGGCGCTGGAGGCGATGGCGCATGGCGTGCCGGTGGCGGCCTTCGCCATCGGCGGCCTGCCGGAGCTGCTGACCGAGGGGGTGGACGGCTTCCTGGTGGCGCCGGGCGACCTCGAGGGCTTCGCCGCGGCGCTGCGCCGCTGGCGGGCGTTGCCGGATGCGGCGCGGGCGGCGATGGCCCGGGCGGCGCGGGCGACGGTGGAGCGGCGCTTCGGCCGCGTCGCCGGGGTGGCGCGGGTGCGGGAAGCCTATGCGGCGGCGCTGGCGGGGTGATGGGAGGAGCAGCGAGGGCCCCTCCCCTTGGGCCAGTTCAGGCCCGCACCGCGGCGAGCAGCCCCGCCGCGGCTTCGCGCGCATGGCGGCGGCTGGGCTGGCGCAGCAGCGCGCCCAGCCGCAGCAGGGCGCCGCGCCGGGCGCGGCCGCCGGCCTCCGCCGCCTCGGCTTCCGCCACCAGCAGCCGGGCGGCGCAGGCGGCCAGGGCGGAGGGGTCCTGCCGCTTCGCCGCCGGGCCGTGCTGGCGTGCCAGGGTCCGCAGCGCGGCGAGGCGGGCGGTGCCGTTGCGGGAGGTGGCGCCGGGCCGGCCGATGGAATAATCCGCCAGGACCCGCGGCAGGCAGCCGACCGGCGCGCGGGCGGCCAGCGTCAGCCACAGGTCCCAGTCCTCGGCCGAGGGCAGCATCTGGCCGAAGCCGCCGACCTGGCGCAGCAGCCCGGTGCGGGCGACCACGGTGGAGGTGCCCACCACATTCTCCGCATAGAGCTGCGCCAGGGCATCCTCGCCCAGGGTGAAGCCTTCGCTGCGGCCGGCATGGCGCGCCGCGAAGCGGGGCCAGAAGGCGAAGCAGGTGCCGCGGTCCTCGCCTTCCATCGTCACGTGCCGGTAGTCGGTGAAGGAGAAGCCCAGCTCCGGCCGGGCCGCATGCAGCGCGAGCTGCTGGTCGAGCTTTCCCGGCCGCCAGCGGTCGTCGGCATCGAGGAAGGCGACCAGCGGCGCCCGGGCGGCGGCCAGCGCCAGGTTGCGGGCAACCGAGGGGCCGCGCGCCGGCCCGGCCAGCAGCCGCAGCCGCGGGTCGTGCCGCGCCGCATGCGCCAGCAGCAGGCCGGTGCCGTCGGTCGAGCCATCGTCCACCACCAGGATCTCGAGATCCGGCCGGGGGCAGATGGAGGCCAGGGCACGCGGCAGCCAGCGGGCGACGTCGCGGGCGGGGATGATGATGCTGACGCTGGGCGGGGTCTCGGGCATGGGCCACTCCGGGAAGTATCTCCGCCGGGTGAGCAATGGCCGGGCCGGCCGCGGCGACGGCCTCTCGCAGGCTGCGAGGCATTGGGCGGCGGCGGGCGGCACGGCGGCTGCTGCTGGCCGCGGCACCTGGAGGCCGCCATGCCGTTCGATTCCGCCCATTCGCCCATCCGCTCCCCCGCCCCCGCCCCTCGGGCCGTGCTCTACGTCCTCGCCGATTTCCCGGTGCTGTCGGAGACCTTCGTCAGCAACGAGATCCGCGCCATGCGGGCGCTCGGCCACCGGGCGGTGCCGCTGGCGCTGCGGGCGGCGGAGGCGCGGCACCAGCCGGAGGATGCGGCGCTGCGGGCGGAGACGCTGCAGCTGGCGGCGGAGCCGGCCGGGGCGGCGCTGCGGGCCGCCCTCGCCCGGCCGCTGGCGCTGGCGCGGGCCTGGCGCTTCATCGGGGCGCAGCGCGGCCTGCCGGCGCGATCCCTGCTGCTGGCCGGGGCGCGGGTCGCGGCCATCGCCCGGCGGCTGGGCTGCAACCATGTCCATGCGCATTTCGCCCATGCCGCCGCGGCGACCGCCATCGCCGGCGCCCGGCTGGCGGGGATCACCGCCTCCTTCACCGGGCATGGCTTCGACATCTATGGCCAACCCCGCGGCCAGCCCTGCGACCTGGCGCTGAAGCTGCGGGCGGCGGATCTCGCGATCGCCGTCTGCGACGACATGCTGGCCGACCTCCGCCGGCTGGCGCCCGGGGCGCGGCTGGCGATGGTGCCCTGCGGCGTCGATCCGGCGCGGTTCCGCCCGGCCCTGGGGCAGGCCTGCAACGGCCGCCTGCTGGCGATCGGCCGGCTTGCGCCGCAGAAGGGCTACGAGGTGCTGCTGGAGGCCCTGGCCCGGCTGCCGCCGGCGGCGCGGCCGGGGCTCGACGTGGTCGGCGAGGGTGCGCTGCGGCCGGCGCTCGCGGCGCGGATCGCGGCACTCGGCCTCGGCCGCTGGGTGCGGCTGCTGGGGGCGCGGGACAGCGCCTGGATCGCCACCGAGGCGCCCGCCTATCTCGGCCTGGTCGCGCCCTTCGTCATCACCCCGGAGGGCGACCGGGATACCGGGCCGATCGTGCTGAAGGAGGCCATGGCGATGGGGCTGCCGGTGGTGGCCTCGGCGCTGATGGGGATGAAGGATACGCTCGATGCCGGCTGCGGCCGGCTGGTGCCGCCGGGGGATGCCGCGGCGCTGGCGGCGGCGCTGGACTGGCTGGCGGGGCTGCCGCCGGCCGAGCGGCTGGCGATGGGCCTGCGGGGCCGCGCCCGGATCGAGGCCGGCTTCACCCTGGCGGGCCAGGCGCGCAGCCTCTCGGCCGCCTTCGCGGGACTGCGGGCATGAGGGCGCGGCTCGCCCGGCTGCCGGCGCCGCTGCGGGCGGCGGCCTGCTATGCCCTGGCGCTGCTGGCGGCGCGCGGGCTGGGGCTGGCGCTGCTGCCGCTGACCACGGCGGTGCTGCCGCCGGCCGAATTCGCCCGGCTGGAGCTGCTGCTGAGCCTCGGCGAGATCGGCGGGCTGCTGCTGGGCGCCGGGCTGGTGGATACGCTCTATCGCTTCGCCGCCAGCGACGGCCGGCCGGCGGTGGCGCGGCTCGGCGGGCTGGGGCTGGCGCTGGGCGGGGTGGGGCTCTGCCTTGCATTGCTGCTGGCGCCGCTCGGCGGGCTGCTGCCGCTGCCGGCGGCACCGGTCGAGGTACTGCTGCTGGGCATCGCGGTGGCGCTGGACGTGGCGCTGGGCGTGCCGCTGGCGACGCTGCGGCTGGATGGCCGGGCCAGCGCCTATGCCGCCAGCCTGGTGCTGCGCGGGGTGCTGCAGGCCGGGCTGGCGGCGGTGCTGCTGCTGGCCGGCTACGGGCTGGCCGGGGTGCTGGCGGCGGCGGTGGCGGCGGCGGCGGTCAGCCTCGCGCTGCTGCTGGCCGGCCGGGCGCGGCAGGGCGAGCTGAGCCTGCGGCCGCAGGGCTGGGGCCGGCTGCTGGCCTATGGCGCGCCGCTGACGGCCAGCGGGCTGGCCGCCTTCGCCCTGGGCTCGGCGGACCGCTGGTTCCTCGCCGGGGCGGTGGCGCCGGCGGCGCTGGCGCATTACGCCCTGGCGGTGAAGCTGGCCCTGGCGGCGGCCTGCCTGACCCAGCCCTTCGAGCTCTGGTGGTATCCGCGCCGGCTGGCGCTGCTGGGCCAGGCGGATGGCGCGGCGCGCAGCGCGGCCATGGTCGGGCTGGGCGGGGCGCTGGTGCTGCTGGCGGCGGGGGCGACGGCGGTGGCCGGGCCGGTGCTGATCGCCTGGGCGACGCCCGCCGCCTATCACCCCGCCGGCGCCATGGTGCCCTGGCTGGCCCTGGCGCTGGCGCTGCAGTCCCTCGGCAGCCTGGTGAATGTCGGCTGCTATGCCGGGCGGACCGGGGCGCAGCCGCTGGCGGTGAACGGGCTGGCCGCGGTGGTGGCGCTCGCGGGCTATGCGGCGCTGGTCCCGCCGCTCGGCGTGGCCGGGGCGGTGGCGGCGACGCTGCTGGCCCAGGCGGTGCGGCTGGTCGCCTTCCACCGGCTTTCCGCCCGGCGCGCGCCGATCCGCTATCCGCTCGGCCGGCTGGCGCTGCTGGCCGGGGCGGTGGGGCTGGCGGCGGCGGTGCCGCAGGCGATGGGGCTCGGTCCGCTGGGCCTGGCGACGGCGGTGTCGGGACTGGCGGCGGCGGCCGGGCTGGCGCTCGGGCTGGGGCTGCTGCCCTGGCCCCGGCGGGCGGCGGCGCCGGGAGGACTGGCGCATGCATGAGGCGATCGGCCGCCGCACCCAGATCCTGGTGGCGCTGGGGGCCTGCACGCTGGCGGCGGGTGCCGCCGTGCTGCTGCCGCATCCGCTGGTGCTGGTCGTCATCGCCGCCCTGCCGGTGGTGGCGGTCTTCGCCTTCCGCAATCCCTTCCTGCTCTGCCTGCTGTTCATCCTGTTCACCTTCTTCCGGCTGCACGAGGCCTTCCCCGCGCTGAACCCGCTGCGGCTGCCGAACCTGCTGGCGCTCGGCTCGCTGGCGGTGCTGGGGGCCTGGGTGGCGACCAGGCGGCTGCGCCTCGCCTGGGGGCCGGAGCTGAAGATCTTCAGCATCCTCTTCGGCCTGATCACGCTCGGCGTGCCATTGGCGAGCGGGCGCGACATCGCCATCGCCTATTGGAAGGATACCTACGTCAAGATCGCCATCATGACCTTCGCCATCGCCTCCCTGGCGCGGCGGCCGCGGGACTTCGCGCTGGCGATCCGCGCCTTCGTCGTCGCCGGGATGCTGGTCTCGGGGGTCGCGCTGTACAACAGCCTCAACGGCATCGGCCTGGTGGAGGGCACGCGGGTGACGGTCGCGCGCGACATGCGCTCGGTGCTGGGCGACCCGAACGACCTCTCGCTGGTGCTGCTGTTCCCGCTCTCCTTCGCGGTCGCGCTGCTGCTGACGGCGCGGACCGGCATCATGGCGCGGCTGCTCGGCCTGGCCGGGACCGGGATGATGATCGCGGCGATCCTGGCGACGCAGAGCCGCGGCGGGCTGCTCGGCATCGTCGCGGTCTGCGGCGTCTTCGGCGCCCGGCGCATCAGGTCGAAGGCGGTGCTGCTGGGCGGCGGCGGGATCGGGCTGCTCGGGCTTTCCGTCGTGGCCGGCGTCGGCGGGCGGCAATCCGGCGGCGCGGCGGAAAGCGGCGCCATCGACGAAAGCGCGATGGGACGGCTGGAGGCCTGGAAGGCAGCCTGGCGCATGGCGATCGGCCGGCCGCTGACCGGCGTCGGGCTCGACTGCTACGTGGCGAATTTCTACTACTACTCCGACTGGTGGGAGGGCTTCGCCAAGGCGGTGCACAGCACCTGGTTCGCGGTGCTGGCCGAAGGCGGGCTGCCCGGACTGGTCGCCTTCGTCATGATGTGCGTCCGCATCATCCGCACCGCCATCGCCGCCTGCAACGCCCTGGCGCCGGCCGCACGCGGCGAAGGCTACGAGCCGGCGGGCTTCGCCATGGCGCAGGCGGTGCTTTCCGGCATGGCGGGCTTCATCGTCTCCGGCACCTTCCTGACCCAGGCCTTCACCTGGCCGGTCTATATCCTGCTGGCGCTCGCCGCCGCGCTCGGCCCCTATGCCCAGGCCGCGCGGGAAGCCGCAGGGAGCCTCGCCGGGAGCGAGAAAACCCGGCACGCGACGTGAAGATGCTGGTGCAGCACAGGGGAGTTGCTGCACATGGCCACCTTTCTCGTCACCGGCGGCGCCGGCTTCATCGGCTCGCACCTGACCGACGCGCTGCTGCAGGCGGGGCATCGCGTGCGGGTGCTGGACGATCTCTCGACCGGCAGGCGGGCCAACCTCGATCCGCGCTGCGAATTCATCCTCGGCGACGTCGCCGATGCCATGGCGGTGCGGCGCGCGGCGCAGGGCACGGCGGGGGTCTTTCACCTCGCGGCCATCGCCTCCGTCGCGCGGTCCAACGAGGAGTGGTGCGGCACCCACCGGGTGAATGCCGCCGGCACCGTCGCGGTGCTGGACGCGGCGCGGGCGGTGGGCCGGGTGCCGGTGGTCTATGCCTCCTCCGCCGCCATCTATGGCGACCAGGGCGCGGGCGCGATCAACGAGACGGCGCGGCCGGCGCCGATGACCGCCTATGGCGCCGACAAGCTGGCGAGCGAGCTGCATGCCGCGATCGGCTTCGGCATCCATGCGGTGCCGAGCATCGGCTTCCGCTTCTTCAACGTCTATGGGCCGCGGCAGGACCCGGCCTCGCCCTATTCGGGCGTCATCTCCATCTTCGCCGCGCGCATTGCCGCGGGGCTGCCGGTGGCGCTGCATGGCGATGGCCGGCAGACCCGCGACTTCGTCTATGTGCTGGACGTGGTGCGGCACCTGGTCGCGGCGATGGCGCTGCTGCGGGCGGCGCCGCAGGCCGCCGTGCTGAACCTCTGCACCGGCCATGGCACCGCGATCCGCGAGTTGGCGCAGGTGATCGGCGAGACGACGGGAGGCGCGCCGGCGCTGCAGCCGGGGCCGGCGCGGCCGGGCGATATCCGGGCTTCCGTCGGCGACCCGGCCAGGGCGCGGGCGCTGCTGGGGCTCAGCGCCGAAACCAGCCTGCGGGAGGGTATCCGGGCGACGCTGGCGGCGCTGGCGCCGCCGCGGCGCGACGCGGCCTGAGGCCGGCCGTCAGCGGAGCAGGATGGGCGTCAGCCCGTGCTTCTCCGCGGCGCGGGCCAGGGTGCCGTCGGCCCGGGCGGCGGCAATGAAGGCATTGATCTCGGTGAGCCAGGCGGCCTCGCCGCGGGCGACCGCATAGGCATAGGGGGTCTGGCCGAAGCCTTCCGGCGGGGCGATGATGCGGGCCCAGTCATGCATCAGCACCATGCGCCGGGTATAGGGATAGTCGCTGACGAAGACATCGGCGCGGCCCGCCTGGACCTCGGCCTCCCGCGTCGCGGGCGGGCGCACCACCACCATCCTCGCCTGGGTCAGCGTGCCGCGCATCAGCGGCTCCATCAAGGTACCGGCGGCGACGGCGACCGAGACGCCGGGCCTGTCGATATCCTGCCAGCCGCGGATGCGGGTATTGACCTTGGTGGTCACGCCATAGACGGCGCTGGTGATATAGGGCGCGCTGAAGTCGATGCGCTGCTGCCGCGCCGGGGTGATGCCGACGGCGAACATCGCCACGTCGCAATCGCCGGCCTCCAGCCGGTCCATGAATTCGGTGAAATTGGTCTCGAAGAAGTCCAGCCGCACCTGCAGCCGCCGGGCGAAGGCCTGCGCCATGTCGATGTCGATGCCCTCGAGCTGGCCGGTGCGCGGGCTGCGGTAGGAGACGGCGAAGTAGTCCGGCCAGATGCAGACCCGGAGCAGGCCCTGGGCGCGGATCGCCTCCAGCCGGCCGGCATCCTGCGCCAATGCCGCGCCGGCCGCGAGCAGGCAGAGCGCCAGGAACAGGGGGCGGAGGCGGGGCATGGCTGGCGCTTTCCGGTGGCGGCCCGAAATCTGGCGCCGAAGCCGGGCGGATGGCAAGCGGCGCGGTCAGGCCACGAGGATGCCGGCGAGGCTCGGCACCGCGGCCAGCAATGCGCGGGTATAGTCGTGCTGCGGTGCGGCGAAGACCTGCGCCGTCGGCCCCTGCTCGACGATGCGGCCGCGCTGCATGATGGCGACCCGGTGCGCGATGTGCCGCACCACCCCGAGGTCATGCGAGATGAAGAGGTAGGAGGTGCCGAGGCGGCCCTGCAGGGCCAGCAGTTCCTCCAGGATCGCGGCCTGGACCGAGATGTCGAGCGCCGAGGTGGGCTCGTCGCAGACCACCAGCCGCGGCGCGCCGGCGAAGGCGCGGGCGATGGCGACGCGCTGCTTCTCCCCGCCCGAGAGCTCGCGCGGGAAGCGCGACAGGTAGCGCTCGCCGAGCTTGGTGGCCTCGAGCAGGGCGATGACGCGGGACCGCAGGCTCTCGCCCGGCGGGAGGGCGCCATGGAGCTCGAGCGGGCGGGCGATGATGCGCTCGACGGTCCAATGCGGGTTCAGCGCCGCGTCGGGGTTCTGGAAGATGAAGCCGATGCCGCGCTGCTGCGCGCGCGGGCGGTGCTGGACCAGGGGCGCGATGACGGCATCGGCCAGGCGGATGGCGCCGGCCTCGGGCCGGATCAGCCCGGCGACGCAGCGGGCGAGGGTCGACTTGCCGGAGCCGCTTTCCCCGACGACGGCGAGGGTGCGGCCGGGCGGGACGTCCAGCGTCACCTGGTCCACGGCGCGGACCCGCGGGGAGCGGCGCAGGAAGGGCAAGGTCAGGGCGCCGCCGAAGGATTTCTCCAGCCCGACCATCTGCAGCAGCGGCCGGCCGCTGGCGGCGGCCTCGGCGGCGGTCTCGGGCAGCGGCGCGGGCGGCGGCAGGGCGAGCGTGTCGCGGAAGTGGCAGCGGCTGGCATGCGGGGTGCCGAGGAGTGCCGGCATCTCGGCGCTGCAGACGGCCTCGGCCGCCGGGCAGCGCGGAGCGAAGATGCAGCCGGGCGGGACGTCGCGGAGGTCCGGCAGCCGGCCGGGGATGGCCGCCAGGTGCCGGCGCGGGCCGTCGACGCTGGGCAGGGCGCGCATGAGGCCGATGGTATAGGGGTGGCGCGGGCGCCCGAGGACCTCCGCCATGCTCCCCTGCTCCACCATCTGCCCGGCATAGAGCACGCCGACCCGGTCGCAGACCTTGGCGACCACGCCGATGTTGTGGCTGATGAACAGCACGGCGACGCCGGCGGCGCGGCGCAGGTCGTTGACGAGGTCGAGGATCACTGCCTCGGTAGTGACGTCGAGGCCGGTGGTGGGCTCGTCCATGATGAGCAGCTTGGGGTCGCAGGCCAGCGCCATGGCGATGACGACGCGCTGCTGCTGGCCGCCCGAAAGCTGGTGCGGGTAGCGCGCCGCCATGCCGGTGGGATCCGGGAGCTGGACCTGGGCGAGCAGGGCGACGGCGCGGGCGGCGGCCTCGGCACGGGAGGCGCCGCGGTGCAGGCGGACCACCTCGGCGATCTGCTCGCCGATCCGCAGCGCCGGGTTCAGCGCGCTCATCGGGTCCTGGTAGACCATGGCGGCGAGGCGGCCGCGGATGGCGGCCAGCGCCGCCTCCGGCAGGGCCATGATGTCCTGGCCCTCCAGCACCACGCGGCCGGCGGCCGTCGCGCCGCGCAGGTAGCGCATGATGGAATAGGCGATGGTGCTCTTGCCGGAGCCGCTTTCGCCGATCAGGCCGAAGGCCTCGCCCGGGGCGATGGCGAAGGAGACGTCGCGGACCGCGGCCAGCGCGCCGCCGGCGACGGGATAGGTGACGGAGAGCCCCTCGACTGAGAGGGTCGCGGCTTGCGTCGCGACGCGCGGCGGCAGGTCCAGGGTCGCGCTCACCGGCCGCGCTCCCCGCCCGGCAGGGCGACGGCGCGGCGCAGCCGCTCCCCGACCAGCACGGTGCCGACCGAGACCAGGGCGATGGCGGCGCAGGGGAAGATGACCAGCCAGGGGGCGATCTCGATGAGCTGCTGGCCGTCCCGGACCATCAGCCCCCAGGCCGGGGTCGGCGGCGTCACCCCGATGCCGAGGTAGGCGAGCGAGGCCGCGAGCAGGATGCCGGAGGTGACCCGCAGGCTGAAGTCGACGATGACCAGCATCAGCACGTTGGGCAGCAGCTCCCGCAGCAGGATGAAGCCGGCGCCCTCGCCGCGGGACCGCGCCGCCTCGATGAACTCGCGCCGGGCCAGGTCCTGCACCACGGCGCGGACGAGGCGGGCGGAGCGGGGCCAGAAGACCAGGGCGATGGCGGCGACGACGTTGACCGGCGCCGGGCCGAGCATGACGACGATGAGCATGGCGAGGATCAGCCCAGGGAAGGACATCAGCGTGTCCATCACCCGCATGATCGCCTCGTCCACCGCGCCATGGCGGTAGCCGGCGAGCAGGCCCGTCGCGGTGCCGAGCAGCACGCCGAGCGCTGCGGCGGCGAGCGCCAGCAGCAGGGTCGGGCGGGCGCCGACGAGGACGCGGCTGAAGACGTCGCGGCCGAATTCATCGGTGCCGAAGGGGAAATCGAAGCTCGGCGGCTCGAGCGAATGCAGCGGGTCGAAGGCCGTCGCGGAATGGGGCGCGATGAAGGGGCCGAGGCCGATGGCGATGACCATCAGCGCGACGAAGACCAGCGGGCCGGGGCCGAAACGCAGCATCCCGGTCAGCCACGCAGCCGCGGGTTCAGTAGTAAGGAGGCAACGTCGGCGGCGAGGTTGCCGAAGCCATAGGCCGCCGCCACCACCAGCACCCCGGCCTGGATCGTCGGGATGTCACGGTAGCCGACTGCCGTCGTCATCATCTGGCCGAGCCCGGCGTAGGAGAACAAGGTCTCCACCACCACCAGCCCGCCGATGGCATAGCCGACATACATGCCGATCTCGGCGATGGTGGGCGGCAGGATATTCGGCAGGGCATGCTTCACCACCACCGTCCGGAAGGGCAGGCCCTTGAGGATGGCGGTGCGGACATAGGGCGCCTCCAGCGTCTGGATCATGGTCGCGCGCGTCACCTGGCTGATGAAGGCGAGCATGCCGGTGACCAGCACGGCGACGGGCAGCACCAGCGCCTCCGGCCGGTGCAGCGGATTCTCGTTCGGATCCATGAGGGAGGAGCCGGGCAGCAGATCCAGCCAGATGCTGAAGACCAGGATGAGGACGAGGCCGGTGACGTATTCCGGCAGGGCATAGGTGCCGACGGCGACGCCGCTGATGCAGCGGTCCAGCCAGCGGCCGGGGCGCAGCGCGGCGAGGACGCCGAGGGCGATCGACAGCGGCGCGGCGATGCCGAGGGCGAGGCCGCCGAGGATGGCCGAATTGCCGAGCCGGCCGAGCAGCATCGGCGTGATGGGCTGGCCATGCTGGAGCGAGCGGCCGAAGTCGCCGGCCAGCATGCCGCCCATCCAGTGCAGGTAGCGCTGGGCGACCGGGGCATCGAGGCCCAGCTTCTCCCGCAGCGCGACCACCTGGGCCGGCGTCGCCATGTCGCCGAGGATGGCCGTCGCCACATCGCCGGGCAGCACGTTGACGATGCCGAAGGTCAGCACCGAGACCGCGAGCAGCACCAGCGCCAGCAGGCCGAGCCGGCGCAGGATGAAGCCGAGGACCACCATGCCGTCAGGCGCTCAGCCAGAGGCCGCGGGTCTCCATCACGCCGAAGCGCGGCGGGGCGAAGCCCTGCAGCTTGTCCGAGGTGACGCCGACGTAGTTGCGGAAATAGGGGATGATGCGGTCGGAGCTGGCATGGATCATGGTCAGCGCCTCGGCGGCCAGCGCCTTGCGCTTCGCCAGGTCGACCTCGGCGATCATCGCATCGAGCTTGGCGTCCAGGCCGGGGGCGGCTTCGATCCCGCTGTAATTGTAGATGGCCTTGCTGTGGTAGTACTTGTGCACGCCGTCGAACAGCGTGGCGCTGCCGCCCCAGTTCGAGGTGTAGAGCGGCATCTTGCGGGCGACGTTGGCGGCGTATTCGGTATAGGGAATGTCCCGCACCCGCAGCGTCACGCCGATGCGGGCGGCGGCCTCGGAGAAGGCCAGCACCATCTTCGGTGCCGGCGGCCGGTCGCTGGTGGTCCAGAAGTCGAGGCTGATGGGGCCGCCGAGGCCGGCTTCCTCCAGCAGGCGCTTCGCCCGCGGCAGGTCCTGCTCATACTGCGGCAGCGGCGGCAGGTAGGGATTGCCGGGTGGCAGCGAGGTATCGTTGCCGATGGCGCCCTGGCCGAACAGGGCGGAGGCGAGGACCGTCTTGCGGTCCAGCATGTACCTGAAGGCCTCGCGCACCTTGGGATTATCGAAGGGCGCCATCGTGCCCATCATCTGCACCGCCTGGTGGTCGCCGGTCACGCTGGAATAGGCGCGGAAGCCGCGGGCGCTGCGCATGGCCAGGAAGGTCTCGGCCGGGATGGCGGTGATGAGGTCCACCTGGCCGCCGCGCAGCGCCGCCTGCATCGCCACCGCCTCGCGGATGAAGACCATGCGGACGCCGTCGAGGTGGACGGTGCCGGCATTCCAATAGTGCGGGTTGCGCTCGACCGTCAGGCTGCTGCCCGGCTGGAAATCTTTGAAGACGAAGGGGCCGGTGCCGTTCGGGCTTTCGCGCAGCCCGTCGATGTTCTTCGCCGGCAGCATGCAGCAGCCGCGATAGGCGAGGTTGACGGCGAATTCGCCGAAGGGTGCGCGCAGGACGACGCGGACCTTGTGCGGCCCCTCGGCGCGGACCTCCTTGACCGGGCCGAAGCAGCCGAAGGCGAAGCCGGCGCGGGCCCGGTCCATGCTGCGCTCGATGGTGGCGACGACATCGGTGGCGGTGAAGGCATCGCCGCTGTGGAACGTCACGCCCTCACGCAGGGTGATGACCCATTCGGTGCCGCCCTGCTCCGCGGTGCAGGCGGTAGCGAGGGCAGGCACCGGCTGGTTCTCGGCATCGAGGCCGAAGAGGTTGTCGTAGACCATCTGGCCATAGTCGGCGCCGGAGAAGGAATTGGTCTGCTGCGGGTCCAGCGTGTCCGGGCCATCGGGGCGGCAGAAGCGGAGGATGCCGCCCTTGCGGGGCTGGGCGGCCGATTGGCCGAAGGCACTGGCCGGGAGGAGGAGGCCGCCGGCGGCGAGCAGGCCACGCCGGGAGATGGAGGTGGAGTGGGACATGGCGCAGCCCTCCGCTGGTGGCCGCACCCCCGCAGGATGGCGGCCGATGCCGGGAGGATAGCCGCTTCGCCCGGCCGCGCACCCTCCGCAAGCCATGCCCAGGGGGGGCAAAACGCGCCATCGCGGCTGGAATTGCCCGGCGATCGGTCAGCCCGGGGATGCCGCGCCCAGCGAATGGGCGGCCTGGGCAAGGGAGACCGTCCTCACCATCCCTTCAGGCTTTGCTGAGATGGTGGTGGCCGTTCACGGATAATGAAGGCCTGTACCATGCCTGCTCCGACCGCCTCCCCGTCCCGGATCGCCGATGCGGGACCGGCCCCGCTGCCGCGGCGCCTGACCTGGCGCCTGGGCGGGCTGGGCCTGCTGCTGCTGGGCTGCGGGCTGGCGCAGGGGCTGCTGGGGCTCTGGCCCGCCCTGTCCGGCGGGCCGCCGGCCGGGGAGGCGGGCATCCTGCTGCCGGCGCTGCTGCTCGCGGTGATGCTGCTGGGCTGGCTGGCCGTCAGCTGGATCCTGCGGGATGCGCTGCGCCGGCTGGAGGCGATCCGCCGCTCCGTGCTGGCGGGGGCCGAGGGGCCGGCCGGGCCGGTGCCGCATAGCGGCGATGCGGATGAGATCGGCGCCTTCGCCCGCGGCCAGGCGACCCTGGCCCAGGCGGCGAGCCAGGCACGGCTGCTGACCGAGGAGCTGCGCGCCTCCCGCACCATGGCGGAGCGGCAATATGCGGCGATCGACCAGCATACCCAGGGCTTCGGCGCCTCGGTCTCCGGGGTGATCTCCTCCCTCGCCTTCTCGGTCGATACCATGCAGAGCTTCGCCGGCGAGCTCTCCGGCGCCGCCGCCAATACCGAATCGCAGGCGCGGCATACCTCGGAGACGGCGGTCGAATCCTCCGCCCGGCTGGAGGAGGTGGCGGCGGCGGTGGAGCAGATCTCCGCCTCGGTGAACGAGATCGCCGGGCGGGTGGCCGCGGCGGCGCAGGAGACAAGGCGGGCGGTGGATTGCACCACCGCCTCGGATGTCGCGGTGCAGAGCCTGGCGGAAGGGGCGGGCCGGATCGGCGCCATCGCCGACCTGATCCGCGACGTCGCCGCCCGGACCAACCTGCTGGCGCTGAACGCGACGATCGAGGCGGCCCGGGCCGGGGAGGCCGGCAAGGGCTTCGCCGTGGTGGCGCAGGAGGTGAAGGCGCTGGCGACCCAGACGGCGCGGGCGACCGAGGAGATCAATCAGCAGATCGCCGCCATCCGGTCCTCGACGCAAGGGGTGGTGGAGGCCATGCGCGACGTCGGCGATACCACCCGGCGGATCGATGAAGCAGCCTCGGCCATCGCCGCCGCGGTGGAGCAGCAGGGCGCCACCGCGCGGGAGATCGCCGGCAAGGTCCAGGCCGTCTCGGCCGCGACCCGGCAGGCGGCGGAGGCGATGAGCGAGGTGACCGGCGCGACCAACCAGGCGCAGATGACCAGCGCGGTGGTGCTGGATGCCGCCAGCGACGTCGGCCGGCAGGCGCATGCGCTGCGCGAGGAGGTGGATGATTTCCTTGCCGCCATCCGCTCGGACGGCGGTAACCGGCGCAACTACGAGCGGCTGCCGCTGCAGGGCGTGCAGGTCGGCGTGGAACTGCCGGAGGGGCTGCGGCCGGCCGAGGCCATCGACATCTCCCGCAGCGGCGTGGCGGTGCGGCTGCAGGCGGACGTGGATGCCGGGACCCTGCTGGCGGTGATGCTGCCCGATGAGGCCGCGCCGGTGGCGGCGCGGGTGGTGCGGGCCGGCGACGGGAAGCTGGCCGTCAGCTTCCGCCAGGATGCCGAGACGCTGGCGCGGATCGAGCGGGTGATCGACCGGCTGCGCGGGGCCGGACGGATCGCCGCCTGAAGCGGGTGGCGCGTTAGCGCTTCCTTCAACCAAAGGGGCGTTGAATGCGCCCCGGGGCCGGCGACAGTCGCCCCCAGGATTGGCCCGCCGGGCCGGCCCGGACCGCAGCACAGGGTGGAGGCCCAGTTCCCGTGAGAGATCTCGCTTCGGCAATCCGCAACCAGCCACCGGCCGAACACGACTACGACTGGGACGCGCTGCACATGCCGGGCGCCGTGCAATCCTATGGCGTGCTGGTGGTGGCGGATCCGCAGAGCCGGCGCATCGAGGCGGTGAGCGAGAACCTCGCCAGCCTCTTCGGCATCGCGCCGGAGCAGGTGCTGGACCGCCCCTTCGCCAGCCTCTTCGCGCATGAGCACGAGCGGCGCGAGGCCGAGGCGGCGATCCGCCCGGAGACCATCCTCTTCCCCAACCCGATGCGGGTGACCCTGGGCGGGACGCCCTGCCATGCCGTCTACCACACCCATGCCGGCAAGCTGCTGATCGAGATCGAGCCGATCGGCGCCGAGGCCGGCGACTACGACGCGATGTCCAGCAGCGCGACCCAGGCGCTGTTCGAGCCGACCTCGGTCGAGGAGCTCTGCCGCCGCGCCGTGGACGTGGTGCGCCAGACCACCGGCTTCGACCGCGTGCTGCTCTATCGCTTCGACCCGCGGTTCAACGGCCAAGTCATCGCCGAGAGCAAGCGGGAGGGGGTGGACAGCTTCCTCGGGCTTTTCTTCCCCTCGGGCGATATCCCGGCGCGGCAGCGCGAGATGTACCTGACGAATTTTACCCGCTACCTGCCGGAGCTGGGCGCCGCCTCGCACCGGATGGTCGGCGCCGGCGGGCGGGCGCCGCAGATCGACATGAGCTATGCGAACCTGCGCTCCATCATGCCCTGCCACATCGGCTATCTGCAGGCCATGGGCGTGCAGGCCTCGATGTCCTTCAGCATCAACGTGGACGGCAAGCTCTGGGGTCTCTTCGCCTGCCACCATCATGCGCCGCGGCCGGTCTCCTACGACCGCCGGGTGGTCTGCGAGCAATCGGCCATGATGTTCATCTTCAAGCTGGTGAGCATGAGCTCCGCCGCCGCGCGGCTGGCGAAGCGGCGGGAGGGGCTGGCCCGGCTGCGCGGCGGGCTTTCGGTGGGGGCCAGCCTGGCGCGGCGGATCGCCGCGGCGCGGGCGGATTTCGCGGCCGGGCCCGAGGCCGAGAGTGCCGGCGCCATGGTGCAGCGGGCATTGGCCGCGGTGCAGGAGGAAGTCTGCTGGCTGGTGCCGCCCGAGGAAGGGGCGCGCGCGGCGAGCGGTGCGGCCGCCACGCCCAGCGCGGCACAGAGGATCCTGCTCGACCTGGTGGAGGCCGATAGCGCCGCGGTGGTGCGGGGCGGCCAGGTGCATCGCATCGGCGAGGCGCCGGGCGAGATGACCATCTATGCCATCGCCTCGCTCTTCGGACGGGAGCTGCCGGATATCCGGCTGGAACAGCCGCGCGCCTTCGCCACCGACAGCCTCGCGGCGGTGGTGCCGGCGGCGGCGGAGGTGAAGGACCGGGCCGCCGGCGTGCTGGCGGTCTCGCTCTCGGCGGAGCGGCCGGACTACCTGCTGTGGTTCCGGCGCGAGCTGGTGGTGCAGGCGACCTGGGCCGGCAATCCCTCGGATCTGGCGACGGAGCCGACGGTGGATGGCCGCAATCCGCGTTCCTCCTTCGCCCGTTGGCAGCGGGACATCCACAACCTCTCCCGCGCCTGGGAGATCGAGGATGTGCAGGTGGCCGATGAGCTGGCCGGGGCGATCCGGGCGCTGGAGGGCGGCAGCACCGGCAGCGTGACGGTGGCACGGCCGCTGCCGATGCGGCCGCGGCCGCAGCCCATGCTGGCCCGCGCGCCGGAGCCGCCGATGGGCGGGCCGACGCGGCGCGTGGTCCGCATTTCCAACTACTGATCCTTCGTCAGGCCAAGTCGAGAGCCAGGGAAAACACCCATGTCCGAATTCGAGATCACGCTGAGCGCCAATGACCTGGCCGCCATCCTGGCGACCAAGGGCACGCTCGACAGCAAGGTGAGCCAGGTCTTCAAGTCGAAGAGCGACGAGGCGCTGAAGCTGGAGCGGAAGGAGATCAACATCGACTTCCGCAGCCTGGCCTCGCTCGATGCCTCGGCGGCCGGAATGCTGATGTTCTTCAACTACGCGGCCAAGTCGAAAGGCAAGTCGATCGCCATCAGCAATGCCAGCCCCGGGGTGCTGCAGGTGCTGAACCGGGCGAACCTCGGGAAGATGCTGACCATTCGCTGACCCTGAATGGAGGAATGGTGGCGATGTCTTCCCTTCTGGCTTCCCTGCGGGAGGCGACCCGCGAGGCGCATGCGGCGATCGAGCAGGTGCCGGCGCTGGCCCGGATGCTCGACCCCGGGCTGACCCGCGCGGAATATGCGGCGACGCTGGCACGGCTGCATCGCTTCCACGCGGCGCTGGAGCCGCGGCTGGTGGCGGCCTTGGCCGGCAGGCCGGCGGCGGCGGCCCTGGCCGCGGCGGGGCGGCCCGGGGCGCTGGCGGCCGACCTCGCGGCTTTGGGCAAGGTGGAACCCGGGCCGGCGCCGGAGGCGGCCTTGCCCGGACTGCCGGACGCCATGGCGGCGCTCGGCTGCCTCTATGTCATGGAGGGATCGAGCCTGGGTGGCCGGGTGATCGCCCGGCGGCTGGTGGAATCGATCGGCGTGACGCCGGGCCAGGGCGGACGCTTCTTCGGTGGCCAGGGGGCGGATGCGGCGCGGGCCCGTTGGCGGGTGCTTTCCGACCTGCTGGAGGAGGCCGGGGCGGCGGCGGGCCCGGCGGAACGCGCGAGCCTGCTGCGGGGCGCGACCGAGAGCTTCACCCGGCTGGGCGATTGGATGGCGGGGATGCCGGCCGTCCCCGGCCCGGCCAGGGCGGCATGGCCTCCAGCGGCGGCCTACGCCCTGGCCATGGCGGCGCCGGCCCTGGCTTCGGCCGGCCCGTCGCGCTGAGCCCCCTTCCCTGCCGCATGCATTCCGAGAAAGGACAGGCGCCATGTCGCTGACCGAGACCCAGGCCCGGGCGCTGCCGAATCCCGGCAGCTATGCCATCGAGGAGAATCAGGCGGGCGCGCTCCGCTTCACCCTGAACCGCACCGGCCGGCGGCCGCTGCGCTTCGAGGGCTGGCAACTGGTGGAGGCGAGCGGCCAGGCGCCGGGGGCCAGCGTCTGGTACGACATCAATGTCTACGAGACCCGGGCCGGCACGGTGGTGGTGGAGCTGCTGGTGCACCGGGAGGCGGCCGGGGAGCCGGACCTGGCGCATGTCGAGGTCTTCCGCAGCCTGGCCGAGGCGGGAAGCTGGCTGGAGGCCTATTCCCCGGCCTCCGACCTGACGGTCGCCGCCGGGGTGATGCAGGCGCAGACGCCGCTGGCCTGGGCGGTGATGCAGGCGTTGCAGCTGCGGCAGCGGCTGTTCCGGATCGAGGAGGATTTCCGCACCCTGGTCTCCCAGGTGCTGTGCAGCCTGGACCTTTCCGAGGATCCGGAGGCGGCGATCTCCCCGCGCGAGGAGGCGAACCTGCATGCCGCCGAATGAGGAGGCGCAGGGCGCCTGGCTGCTCGGCCGGGCCCTGGAGTGGCAGGTGACGGCGCTGGAGGTGGCGCTGGCGGCACCGCTCCTCGCCTGGCGGACCGGGCTGGCGCTGGCCGGCGGCTGGGTGGCGCCGGTGCCTGCGCCCCCCGCCGCGATGCCGCCTGCTGCTGCGGCGCCCGAGGCAGCGGCGGCGGAGGAGGTCGATCATCTCGCCTGAATCGGGCGGCGGGCCCTTCCCCGCCATCCGTGCGGCGGCGGCGGCCTTCCGCACCAAGCTGCTGCATGTGCCGGGGCTGCGGCGGGAGGAGGATCCGGCGGCCGGCATCCAGGGCATCGCCGGGCCGGTGCTGTGGCGCAACCTGATCGGCCGGGCGCCGGGTTTCCGCCGGGCGCATCTGGAGGTGCTGGAGGTGCCGGGCCGGCTGCTGGTGCTGCATTGCTGCATCTTCCCGCATCTGGATGATGCGAGCCCGGTCTTCGGCTTCGATGTGGTGGCGGGGCCGGCGCGGGTGACCGGGCTCTTCCTCGACCTGTCGCCGGTACTGCCGGGCGATCCGGTGCCGCGGCTGGGACCGCTGGCGGGCTTTGCCGAGCGGCGGGCCAGACCGGATTGGGGCGATATCTTCTCGGATGATTTCCTGGCGATCCGCCCGGCGGATGCGGCGGAGCTGACCCGGGCGACGATGGTGGCGGGAGCGGCCTGCGAGGCGATGCTGGCCCGGCTGGTGGCCGGACATGGGCGCGGTGCCCCGGCCGAACGGGTGCGGGCGGGGCAGGCGCGTTATGTCGCCGGCCAGCGGCGCAACCCGCATACCCAGCGGATGCTGGCCGGGCTGGTCGGCGCGGAGCCCGCAGCGCGCTTCATCGCGGACGCCCTGTTCCCGGAGCCTCCGGGTGTGGATGCGGCGGTGGATCAGCGGGCCTTGGCGCTGGCCTGAAGTCGGCTCTCTGGTCACCCCTGCCCAAAGCCCAGGCATTCGTCATCAAGCCAAGCCACCCTTGATGTAGCTAAAATTGCTACTTCATATTGTTTATTGTGTTTTAATAACATATTCGTTATTTCGGCGATTACAGTCACGGCATTGTCCAGCCGTTGCCCTGCCGCAGTACCGACGTGATTCCGTATGCGGCTGCGACCACATATTGCAAAGAAATCTCACGCAGATGCGGCGTGGGATGGGAGAAATCATGTCCTTGCGAATTGCCCGACTTCTGGGATTGCTGCTGCTTGTCAGCATGATGCCGGCCTGTGCAACGATCACCTCGGGGTCGACCCAAGGTATCTCAGTCATTTCCGAACCAGCCAGCGCATCCTGCTCCTTGCAGCGGGAGGGTGCGATCGTCGGCGTGGTCAATCCCACGCCGGGGACCGTACAGGTCAGCAAATCGGTCCGCGACCTGAGCGTACGTTGCACGAAGCCCGGTTATTCCGCGGGGATGGCCGCGGTGCCGGCGCAGTTCCAGGCGGCGACCTTGGGGAACATCCTCTTGGGTGGCGTCATCGGCATCGTCGTCGATGCAGCCTCCGGTGCGATGGGCCGCTACCCGGAGACGGTGACGGTGACCCTGCCAGCAGAAGCCTTTGGATCCGAGCAGGGCCGCGACGCGGCATTCTTGGAACAGGCGACAAGCGTCCGGCGGAATTTCCAGGAACGCCTCGCCATCGTCCGGGGACAATGCGGCGCCGACAACAAGCTGCAATGCGATGCCCGGGTGCGCGACCTCGAAACCGAGCGTGACGCCGAATTGGCTCGCCTCGAACAGCTCCGCACAGCGGCCCGCATCAGCGGCTGACACCGGGCAGGCTCAGGAGCCGGGCTTTGGCCCCGGTCGGGGTTTCAGGGGCGACGCCCCTGACCCTTCTCGGCGAACAAGGCCAGCCGCCGCGCCGCCACCGCCGTCAGCCCGCCGCTGAAGTCGTGGTCGGCCGGCGGCAGTTCCTGCGCGAAGTGGCAGGCGCTGTGATGCCCCGGCCCGATCTGGACATCCGGCGGCTCGACCTCCCGGCAGACCTGCTGGGCCAGTGGGCAGCGGGTGTGGAAGCGGCAGCCGGGCGGCGGGTTCAGCGGGCTGGGCACGTCGCCGCCGAGCGGCTTCACCTTGCCGCGGCGGCGCGGATCCGGGTGCGGGATGGCCGAGAGCAGCGCGCGCGTATAGGGGTGGCGCGGATTGGCAAACAGGCTGCGACGATCCGCCACCTCCATGATGCGGCCGAGGTACATCACCGCCACCCGGTCGGCCATGTGCTTCACCACCGCCAGGTCATGGGCGATGAAAAGGTAGGCGAGGCCGAAGCGCGACTGCAGGTCCTTCAGCAGGTTCACCACCTGCGCCTGGATCGAGACGTCGAGGGCCGAGACCGGCTCGTCGCAGACGATGAGGTCGGGCTGCACCGCCAGCGCGCGGGCGATGCCGATGCGCTGGCGCTGGCCGCCGCTGAACTCGTGCGGGAAGCGCTCGGCCTGCCAGGGGGCGAGGCCGACCAGCCCCAGCAATTCATGGACGCGGGCGGTGCGGCTGGCGGCATCGCCGATACCGTGGACGACCAGCGGTTCGGCGATGGCCTCCCCCACGGAAAGCCGCGGGTTCAGGCTGGCGAAGGGGTCCTGGAAGATGATCTGGGCCTGCCGGCGCATCCGGCGCAGCTCCGGCGCGGAGAGGCCGGTGATGTCGGCGCCGTTGATGCGGACGGTGCCAGCGGAGGGCTCGATCAGCCGCAGGACGAGCCGGGCGGTGGTGGACTTGCCGCAGCCGGATTCGCCGACCAGGGCCAGGGTCTCGCCGCGGTTGAGGCTGAAGGAGACGCCGTCGACGGCGCGGACGGTGCCGACCTGCTTTGCCAGGATCATGCCCTGCTTGACCGGCCAGTGCTTGGCGAGGCCGACGACTTCGAGCAATGGTGCGGTCATGCCGCGAGCTCCACGGGCGCACGGAAGCAGGCGACATGGTGGCCGGGGGAGATCTCCCGCAGCGGCGGCGGCGCCGTCTCGCAGGCGGCGACGGCGAAGGGGCAGCGCGGGGCGAAGCGGCAGCCGGGCGGCAGGGCGAAGGGCGGCGGGACGGTGCCCTCGATGGCGAGCAGCCGGGGGCGGTCCTCATCCAGCCGGGGAACGGAGCCGAGCAGGCCGAGCGTATAGGGGTGCTGCGGGTCCTCGAAGAGGTCGCGGGCGGCGGCGCGTTCCACCACCCGGCCGGCGTACATGACCGCAACCTCGTCGGCCATCTCGGCGACCACGCCGAGGTCGTGGGTGATGAGGATGATGGACATGCCCGTCTCGGCCTGCAGCTCGCGCAGCAGGTCGAGGATCTGTGCCTGAACGGTGACGTCGAGCGCGGTGGTGGGCTCGTCAGCGATCAGCAGCTTCGGCGCACAGGCCAGCGCCATGGCGATCATCACCCGCTGGCGCATGCCGCCCGAGAGCTGGTGCGGGTATTCGTCGAAGCGGCGTTCCGGCGCCGGGATGCGGACCCGGGCCAGGGCGGCGATGGCCCGGGCGCGGAGGTCGGTCGCGCCGGGGTCGTGGGCGCGCATGGCCTCGGTGATCTGGGCACCGATCGGGTGGACCGGGTTCAGCGACGTCATCGGTTCCTGGAAGATCATCGCCACCTCGCCGCCGCGGATGTGGCGCATGGCGGCCGGCGGCAGGGTCAGCAGGTCCTGGCCCTCCAGCAGCACCTGCCCGGCGGCGATGCGCCCGGGGCGCGGCACCAGGCCCATGACCGAGAGCGAGAGCACGGACTTGCCGCAGCCGCTCTCGCCGACGATGCCGAGGGTGCGGCCGCGCGGGACCGCGAGGTCCACGCCGTCGACCGCGGCGAAATCGCCATTGGGCGTACGGAAGCTGGTCCGCAGCCCGGTGACGGCGAGCAGCGGTGCCGTCACTTCCAGAGGAAGCTCGGCGACGAGATCTGGTCGGCGGAGCGATGCGCCCAGTCGCGGTTCGGCACCTGATCGGCGATGCGCTGCTGCGACTCATGCAGATGCTCGGCGGCGGCGCGGTAGTCCATGGTCAGCACCTCGCCGTCCTGCACCACCTTGCGGCCGTCGACATAGACCGCCTTCAGCGCGCGGTCGCCGGCGGCGTAGATGAGGGAGCGGATCGGGTCGCGGGCCGGGCGCATCATGGGGTGGGTGATGTTGACCAGGACGAAATCGGCGCGGCAGCCGGTGGCCAGGCGCCCGATGTCCTCGCGGCCCAGCGCCCGGGCGCCGCCGACCGTCGCCGCCTCGAACAGCTCCGTCGTGGTCAGGCTGCGCGGGTCGGTCGCCTGGGTGCGGGCGAGGTAGGCCGCTAGGCGCATCTCATCCAGCATGTTGTGCGGATAGGTATCGGTGCCGATGCCCATGTTGACGCCGGAGCGCTTGTAGCGGCCGAGGTGCTTCAGGGTGATGCCGCGCCGGGCGAAGACGGTCGGGCAATGGGCGACGGTGGTGCCGGTCTCGGACAGGATCTCGAGGTCGCGGCGGGTGTGCCAGGGCGTGCTCGGGTGGTCGTCGAGGAAGATGCCATGGCCGATGATGGCGCGGTCGTCGAGCAGCCCCTGCTCGTGCAGCCAGCCGATGGGCGTGAAGCCGTGGCGGCGGGTGATCTCGTGGAACTCGGTGACGGATTGCGCCGCGTGGATCTGCCAGGAGATGCCGCGCTTGCGGGCCTCGTCGCGGCTGTCCTTCAGGAGTTCCGGCGTGCAGGTGTCGATCTGGCTGGGGACGGCCATGCCGAAGAGCCGGCCGCTCTCGTGCTGCTCGGCGCGCTCGACCAGGGTGAAGGCCTCGGTCATCGCCTTCTCGCCGGCGGCGGCATCCCATTCGTACTCGACCACATGGCCGTTCTTGGTGAACCAGCGGGCGGAGCGGAACATCGGCGCGATGCAGACGCGCATGCCGCTCTCGGCCAACAGGTCCAGCCAGCCGGGATGCGCCATGGAGAGGTCGGCGACGGTGGTGACGCCCGACAGAAGCAGCTCGGACAGCGCGACCTTGACGCAGCTATGCACCGCGCCGGGGTCGGGGCGGAAGATCGGCAGGTATTCGTAGAGCGAGGAGTTGTAGAGGCCGGGCGTCCCGACCTCGTCGGTGAAGCCCTTGTTCATGGGCTCGGACGACGGGTGCGAGTGGATGTTCACTAGGCCGGGCATGACCATCATGCCGGTGCCGCTGATCGTCTCATCCGCCGGGCCGGCGTAGTCGCGGCCGACGAAGAGGATGCGGCCGTCCTCGAAGGCGAGGTCGCCGTTCGGCATGTAGACGTGCTGATGGGTGGCGTCGTCCCAGGCGAGGACGACATCGGCGTTGCGGATGACGGTGATGGGCATGTTCGGGGTCCTTATCGCGTCAGCCGGATGTCGAGGCCCTTGTAGAGCGCGACACCGTAGATGCCATGGGCGCGGATGCCCTCGGCCCGCATGGAGGAGGCGACCCAGATCTGTTCCCGGGCGATGGGGAACCAGACATTGGCCGCCGAGACGATGCGCTGCGCCTCGGCGATGGCGGCGAGGCGCACGGCGGGGTCGAGCGCGACCTTGGCCTGGTCGAGGGCGCGGTCGGTCTCGGGGCTCGACCAGTTCATGCGGTTCGGCGTCGGCTTGTTGCGGCTGTCGAAATAGAGCGCCATGCCGTCGGTCGCGGTGACATATGGGTAGGACATGATGAAGGCGTCGAATTCCTGGGTTGCGAGGCGCCCCCAGCCGACGGTCGCGTCCCAGAGCTGGATCTTCATCTCGATGCCGACACGGCGGAGGTCGGCCTGCATGGCCTCCAGCACCTGGCGGCCCTGCTGGGTATTGATGGCATAGACCAGGAAGCTGGCGCGGAGCCCGTCCTTGGCGCGGACGTTGTCGCTGCCCATGGTCCAGCCGGCTTCATCCAGCGTGCGGCGCGCGGCCTCGGGGTCGAAGCTCGGGACCAGCTTGGCGGCCTCGGCGTCGTAGCCGGCGGTATTGGGGTTCATGTAGCCATCGGCCGGCGTGGCATTGCCGAACCACACCGCCTGAACGATGGCATTGCGGTTGACCGCCTGGTTGATGGCGCGGCGGACTGCGGGGTCGGAGACCACGGGCTTGTCGACTTTGAAGCCGACGAAGTAGTCCCAGAAGTAATTCTCCTGTGTCGACATGCGCACGTTGGGCATGCGGCGGAGCTGGCTGATGGCGATGGGCGGAATGTATTGCGTGGCATCCGCCTGTCCCGTCTGCAGCGCGGCGAGGCGCGTCTGGCTTTCCGGCACCACCCGCCAGATGACGCGGTCCACCTGCGGGGCCGGGTTCTGGTACAGCGGCGGGCCCCAGGTGTAGCGGGGATGCCTGGTCAGGATCAGCTCCTGGCGGGGCGTCCAGCTCGACCAGCAATAGGGGCCGGTGCCGTTGAAGCCCTGCACGCCGAAGTTCGCGCCGAGCTTCTCGACCGTCGCCTGGTCGACGATGGAGGCGAAGAAGAGGCTGAGCTGGTAGAGCAGCTCGCCGTAGGGCTCGGTGAGCTCGTATTCCACCGTGTAGTCGTCGATGGCGCGGATTTCCTTGACCGGGCCGGCGCGCCAGCGGACCGGGCTGCGCGTTGCCGGGTCGAGCCAGCGGTTGATGGTATAGACCACGTCGCGGGCGGTGAAGGGCTTGCCGTCGCAGAAGGTGACGTCGCGCTTGAGGTGGAAAGTATAGGTCTTGCCGTCGGGCGAGACCTCCCAGCGCTCTGCCAGGCCGGCGCGGACGGTCTTCATGTCCCAGTCGAGCGAGACCAGCGTGTCGCTCATCATGTACAGGCTCTCGCCGGCGGAGCGGGCGGTGGAGCGGGGCGGGTCGTAATTGTCGGCGTCGATCTCGCGCAGGATGACGAGAGTATTGCGCGGGGCGGGCTGGGCGAGCGCGGTGCCGGCGGACAGGGCGAGCAATGCGGCGGCGATTGTGTGCTTCATCGTCGTCTCCTGTTGGTGAAGGCTAGGGGGACGTTGTCCCCCTAGGACCCCCTACCAAAGGCCGAAGGGCCTTTGGAAACCATGAGTTAAACTCTTGTCTTATTTATAGAAATAGATGAGGGGCTTGGGGAGAATACCTTCTCCCCAACCTTGCCTTAAAACCGCAGCCTTGGATCCAGTGCATCCCGCAAGGCATCGCCGAGCAGGTTGAATGCCAGCACGATGGCGAAGATGCCGATGCAGGGCAGCACCGCGATATGCGGCGCGAAGAACAGGAAGTTGCGCCCCTCGCTGGCCATGGCGCCGAGTTCCGCGGTGGGCGGCTGGGCGCCGAGGCCGAGGAAGGACAGCGCCGATCCCAGCAGGATGACCTGACCGAAGCGCAAGGTGGTGAAGACGAAGATGGCGGAGAGGCAGTTCGGCGCGAGGTGGCGCCAGATCAGCCGCGCATCGGTCATGCCGATGGCCCGCGCCGCCTCGATATAGTCGAGCCGCATGGTGACCAGGGCGCTGCCACGGGTGATGCGGGCCATCAGCGGGATGGTGGCGATGGACAGCGCCAGGACCACGCTGAAGATGCCGGGGCCGAAGATGGCGGCGATGGCGAGGCCGACCAGGATGGCGGGGAAGGACAGCATCATGTCCATCAGCCGCATGATCGGCCCGTCCAGCCAGCGCTGGTAGAAGGCGGCAAGGAAGCCGAGCAGGGCGCCGACGAGGCCGCCGGCGGCCGTCGCGAAGAAGCCCATCAGCAGCGATGCCCGCAGGCCAAACAGCATGCGGGTGATGAGGTCCCTCCCCTGCGCGTCGGCGCCGAGCGGCAGGCCGGGCGAGCCGGGCGGCTGCATCGAGAGCGAAAGGTTGTTGTCGAGCGGGTCGGTCGGCGCGATCCAGGGCGCGAGCAGCGCGGCGCCGATCAGCAGCAGCACGAAGACCAGCGCGCCGGCGGCGGTCGGGTCGCGCAGCAGGCGGCGGAGCAGGCCGGGGCGTTTCGGGGCGATGGCGTTCATGCGGCGCGCATCCGCGGGTCGAGCGCGGCGTAGAGCACATCGACGGCGAGGTTGATAAGGATGAAGCCGGAGGAGAGCACGATGATGGTGCCCTGGGCCATCGGCAGGTCGGAGGAGAGGATGGCGCCGACGGCCAGCCGCCCGACGCCGGGCCAGGAGAAGACGGTCTCCGTCACCACGGCGCCGCCGAGCAGGAAGCCGATCTGCAGGCCGATGAGGGTGACGATGGGGATCATCGCGTTGCGGAGTGCGTGGGCGGTGACGACGCGGCGCTCGGTGAGGCCCTTGGCGCGGGCGGTGCGGACGTGGTCGGCCGAGAGTACGTCGAGCACCGCGGTGCGGGTCATGCGCGCGACCGGGCCGATGAAGACGCCACCGAGGGTGAGCGCGGGCAGGATGATCGCCTGGATGCCGTCCCAGGTGTAGAGCGGCCCGCCGCGGCCGGTGAAGGGCAGCAGCTGCCACTGGAAGCCGACGAACCAGATCAGCAGCAGGCCGAGGAAGAAGACCGGGACGGAGCCGCCGGCGACGCTGATGCCGAGGATGATGCGGTCGATGATCGTGGCCCGCCAATAGGCGGCGATGGTGCCGAGCAGGATGCCGAGCGGGATGGCCCAGATCAGGCTGGCGGCCATCAGTTCCAGCGTCGGGCCGACCGTCGCGCCGAGCTCCTGGCTGACCGGCACGTTGTTGATGATGGAGACGCCGAGGTCGCCCTGGGCCAGGCGGCCGAGGTAGCGGCCGAACTGGACGTAGAGCGGCTTGTCGAGTCCGAGGTCGCGGCGGATACCCTCGACGATATCGGGCGTGGCATTGGGCCCGGCGCGGACGGTCGCGGCATCGGTCGGCACCACCTGCATCAGCAGGAAGCCGATCAGCAGCACGCCGAGCAGCACCGGGATCGCCAGCAGCAGGCGTTGCAGGGTATGGCGCAGCATCAGGCGAACTCGCCGTGGCGGTCGTGGATCGGGCGACCGTCGCGGAGCGTCAGGTCGGCCTGGGTCGCCGGCACGGCATCGGGGTCGATGGCGAAGACATCCTGGGAGAGGACGGCGATATCGGCCTGCATGCCGGGCTCGAGCGTGCCGCGGCGGGTCTCGGCAAATTGGGTGAAGGCGCCGCACCAGGTCTGGCAATGGATCGCCTGCTCGGCGGTCAGCGCTTCTTCGGGGCCGAGGATGCTGCCGCGGTTGGTCTTCCGCGTCAGCATGGCCCGCAGGTTGATGAAGGGATCGACCGTTGAGACCGGGCTGTCGGAGGAGGCGGCGGGGTGGTGGCCCTCCTCCAGCCAGGTCCGCATGGGATAGGCGTATTGCGACCGCTCGAGGCCGAGGTTGGCGACGTAGGTATCGCCGAACTCGTACATGAAGACCGGCTGCGGCACCGGCAGGATCCCCCGCGCCAGCATGCGGCGGCGCTGGTGCCGGGTCACGAAGCCGCAGTGCTCGATGCGGTGGCGGCGGCCGGTGAAGGGATGGTCGGGCGTATCGGCGTATTCCATGCCGGCCAGCACCTGCTCGATCGCCGCATCGCCGATGGCGTGGATGTCGAGCTGCCAGCCCTGCTCGTGGTACAGGCGCAGCAGGTTGTGGATGGTCTCGTCGGGGAAGGTGAAGACGCCGCAGGTATCGGCCGGCAGGTAGCGGTCGAAGAAGGCGGCGGTCAGCCCGCCGGCGCTGCCATCGGCGAAGACCTTGACCGCGCCCCAGCGCAGGCTGTCGTCGCCATCCATCGGGCGCAGGCCGGCGGCCCAGGCCTCGGCGGCGATGCCCTCGGGGTTGCCGGCCAGGACCTGCCACATGCGCAGCGGCAGGCGGCCGCCGGCCTTGGCGGCGTCGAAGGCGGCTATCTCGGCCATGCCGGCGGTCATGCCGACATTCATGTCGGTCGCCGAGGCGAAGCCCATGCCGGCGAGGCGGGTGCAGGCGGCGGCGATGGCGTCGACCATGCGGGATTCGGTCGGCTCCGGCATCGCCTGCTTCACCAGGTGCATAGCGCGCTCCTGGATGAGGCCGGTGAGCGCGCCGCCGCGCCGCTCGATGACGCCGCCTTCCGGGTCGGGGGTGTTGTGGCCGATGCCGGCGGCGCGGAGCGCGGCGGTATTCGCCACGCCCATGTGGCCGCAGGTGCGGGTGATGAAGACCGGGTTGTCCGGGGCGGCGGCGTCGAGCTCGGCCGCGGTCGGGTGGCGGCCGATGTCGAGCGCGGTGTGGTCGTAGCCGCGGCCGAGGATCCAGGCGCCCTTCGGCGCCGATTGCGCCGCGGCGCGGAGGCGCGACAGGGTTTCGTCGAGGGAGCGGACCTCCTCGGCGCGCAGGTTCACCTGGGTCAGGCCGAGGCCATAGGCCAGCAGGTGCATATGCGCCTCGTTGAAGGCGGGGATGGCGACGCGGCTGCCGAGGGCGATGCGCCTCGTGCCGGCGCCGACCAGGTTGGCGACATCCTCGCGGCTGCCGACGGCGAGGACATGGCCGTCCTTCACCGCGACGGCCTCGGCGAAACCGCCGGCGAGGCCGCGGAAGATGCGGCCTTCCAGCAGCAGGTCAGCGTTCAAGCCCGATGCTCCGGGCGGCCTGGCGGCGAGGATGCGACGTTCATCGGGCGGCTCCTTGGGCGCTGGATGGTCGCTGCGGGGGCGGGTGGCGTCAACCGCCGTTGCAGCGATGCAATCCGCCAGCGACACTGGCCCTGCATAGCCCGAGGGCAGAGGATACCATGGCCGCACCATCCCGCATCAGCCGCCTGCTTGCCACCGTTGCCCTGGGCGTCGCATTGGCCGCGCCGGCCAGCGCGCAGACGCTCAAGGTCGTGCTGGTGAACGACCTCGCCAGCCTCGACCCGGTGCAATCCACCGCGGCCTTCGTCCGCAATCACGGCTTCATGGTCTATGACCAGCTCTTCGCGCTCGACAGCAAGGGCGAGGCGCAGCCGCAGATGGTGGAGCGCTTCGAGCGCTCGGCCGATGGGATGTCCTGGCGCTTCACCCTGCGGGAGGGGCTGGCCTTCCACGACGGCGCGCCGGTGCGGGCGGCGGATGCGGTCGCCTCCATCCGGCGCTGGGCGCAGCGGGACGTGGTCGGCCGGGCGCTGGCGGCGGCGACCGGGTCGCTGGAGGTGGTGGACGACAGGACCTTCACCCTGGTCCTGGCGCGGCCCTTCGCCCTGGTGACCGAGGCCCTGGCGCGGCCGACCGCGAGCGCGCTGTTCATCCTGCCCGAGCGGCTGGCGCAGACGCCGGCGACGACGGCCATCACCGAGGCGACCGGCTCCGGCCCCTTCATCTTCCAGGCCGATGAATGGCGGGTCGGCGACCGCGCGGTCTATCGCCGCAACCCGGCCTATCGGCCACGCCCCGAGCCGGCGGATGGGCTGGCCGGCGGCAAGGTGGTGAGGGTCGAGCGGCTGGAATGGCTGTCGATGCCGGATGCCGCGACGGCGGCGGCGGCGCTGCAATCGGGCGAGCTGGATTTCCTGGAGGTCCCCTCCCCCGACCTGATCCCGACGCTGGAGCGGAACCGCAACATCCGCCTGTTCGCGCTGAACCCGGCGGGCTCCGTCATCTGGCTGCGGATCAACCATGCGCAGCCGCCCTTCAATGACCCGCGGGCGCGGCGGGCGCTGCTCCACCTGATCAACCAGCAGGAGAACCTGGATGCCGCCGGCATCCGCGCCAGCGAGCAGGTGCCCTATTGCCCCGCCTATTTCCTCTGCGGCACTCCGCTCGAGAGCAGCGCCGGGGCCGAGGGGCTGCGGGCGGTGGACCTCGACAAGGCGCGGGCGCTGCTGCGGGAGGCCGGCTACGACGGGCGGAAGGTGGTCTTCCTCAACGCGACGGATAGCCCGACCAACAATGCCGTGACCCTGACCATGGGCGCGGCGATGCAGCGCGGCGGGCTGAACATGGACCTGCCTTCCATGGATTGGGCGACCCTGACCCAGCGGCGCAACCGGCGGGAGCCGCAGGACCAGGGCGGCTGGAACCTTTTCGTGACGATCGCCAATGTGCTGGACGCGCAGAACCCCTTGACCAACCTGTATCTCGCCTCCCCCTGCGAGGGCGGGCTCGCCGGCTGGCCCTGCGATGCCGAGCTGGAGCGGCTGCGGCGCGCCTGGTGGGAGGAGAGCGACGTGGCCAAGCGGCGGGAGGTGCTGGAGCAGGTGCATGCCCGGGCCTATGCGGTGCTGCCCTATATCAATGCGGGACAATACCGGACCTTGAGCGCGCATCGGGCGAATATCGAAGGGTTACGGCCGACGACCGTTCCGGTCTTCTGGGGCGTGGCGAAGAAGTAGCCCGAACCGGCGGCGACATGCGGCGTTTCCTCGGCGCAACGCAAGGAGATGCCGCATGAGCGATCGGATCGAGGGTAGCGGCGCCGCCGCGGTGGGTGCCCATAGCAAGGATGCCATGGGCGCGACCCCGGGCCATCCTGCGACCAGCCAGTCTGGTATGGGTCAATCCGGGTCTGGCCAGTTCGGTTCTGGTCAATCTGCCGCTGGGCAAGCGGGCAAGGCCATGGACAAGGCCTCCGACAAGGCCGGCGAGACCTGGGACAAGGCCAAGGACGAAGCCGGCAAGGCTGCGGACAAGGCGGGCGATGCCGCCAACCGGACCGCGGCCAAGGCCGGCGAGGCCTGGGACAAGACCAAGGACGAGGCCGGCAAGGTCGCGGACAAGGCGGGCGACGCGGCCAACCGGACCGCAGCCAAGGCCGGCGAGGCCTGGGAGCGGACCAAGGACAAGGCGAGCGACGTCGCGGAAGAGACCGCCGACAAGGCCGACGAGGTCTGGGACCAGACCAAGGAGAAGGCCGGCGAGGTCTGGGAACAGGCCAGCGACAAGGCCGACGAGGTCGGTGCCACGGCAAGCCGCATGGTCCGGCAGGCCAGCGACAGCGTGAGCCGTGCCGGCAACCAGGCCTATAAGCAGGGTTCCGAGGTTGCGGCGCAGACCGGCGAATACGTCAGCGGCGTGGTGCGGAGCGAGCCGCTGCTGGCGCTGCTCGGCGCCGGCGCGGTGGGCTTCATGCTCGGGCTGCTGATCACCCGGCGCTAGGATGGAAGCGGCGGGGCCCTCAGGGGTCCCGCCGCGACCGGAGCATGCCGTCCACCGCCAGCAGGGCGATGGTGAAGAGGATCAGGAGCACCGCCACGGCGGCCATGCTGGGGTCCAGGTTCTCGTTGATGCCGTCCCAGATCTTGCGTGGCAGGGTGAAGACCTGCCGGCTGGCGATGAAGAGCACCATCACCAGCTCATCCCAACTGTGGATGAAGGCGAAGATCGCGCCCGAGGCGATGCCGGGGAAGATGCGCGGCAGGATCACCCAGCGCAGCGTCTGCCCGAGGCTGGCGCCCATGCCCCGCGCCGCCTGTTCCAGCCGCGGGTCGAAGGCGGCCAATGCCGTCGAGACGGTGATGATGACATAGGGGATGCCGGTGACCCCGTGCGCCAGGGTGACGCCGAGGAAGCGGTCCAGCAGGTCCAGCTTGCCGAAGTAGCGGTAGAGGCCGATCGCATAGACGATCGAGGGGATGATCAGCGGCAGCAGCATGACGGCGCGGAGCAGCTCCGTGCTGCGGCGGCCGATGCGCCAGCAGCCGATGGCGCAGAGCGTGCCGGCGACGACCGCGATCACCGTCGAGGCGACGGCGATGAGCGCGCTTTGGCCGATCGAGTTCAGCCAGGATTCCGAGGTCAACAGATTGGCGTAGTGGCGGAAGCTGATGCCGTGCTCGGGCAGCGAGAGGAAGCGCTGGTCGGTGACCGAGACCGGCAGGACGATGGTGATGGGCAGGATGAGGTAGAGCACCGTCGCCCAGGCGATGATGCGGGCGAAGGGGCCAGCCCCGTACCCGCCGGTCATGCCCTTGCCCCGAACATGCGGCGCAGATCGACGATGCGGGAGAAGATGCCGAGCGTCACCAGGATGGCGACCACCATGACCGTCGCCAGCATGGTCCCGAGCCCCCAGCGGATGATGTCGAGGATCTGCAGCTTGATCCACTCCGCCGCCATCAGCGTCTTGCCGCCGCCGAGGATGGCTGGGGTGATGTAGAAGCCGAGCGAGAAGATGAAGACCAGCACCCCCGCCGCGACCAGCCCCGGCGCCGAGAGCGGCAGGAAGATGCGGAGGAAGGCGGTGCGGCGGGAGGCGCCGAGGCCGCGCGCCGCGGCCAGCAGCCGCGGGTCGATCTCCCGCATGCTGGCCAGGATCGGCAGCACCGCATAGGGCACCATGTAGTGGACCATGCCGATAACGATGCCGAATTCGTTCCAGACCAGCGCCAGCGGCGCATCGATGACGCCCGCCGCCTGCAGCCCCTGGTTCACCAGCCCCTGCCGGCGCAGCAGCGTCACCCAGGCGAAGGCGCGGACCAGGACGCTGATCCAGAGCGGCAGCAGCACGCACAGCAGCCACCAGCGCTGCGCCCGCGGCTTGGCGAGGGCGATGACATAGGCCAGGGCATAGCCGAGCAGCAGCGCGATGACGGTGGTGAGCAGGCCGATCCGCAGCGTCGTGCCGATGACGCGCTGCACGCCCATGTTGGTCAGCAGGCGTTCGTAGTTGCCGAAGCCGAGTTCCGGCTCGGTGACCGAGATGGTCAGCACCTGGAGGATCGGCGCGATGTAGAAGACCGTCATCAGCAGGAAGGCCGGCAGCAGCAGCAGCCACCAGCCGAGCGCGCTACGCTGCATCGTCGAGCACCGGGACGGCGGCATCGGCGGACCAGCCGAGGCGGACCGTGAGGCCCTCGGTGGGGGCGATCGGCGCGCGCCAGGATGGCAGGGTGACGCGGATCTCGCCGAGGTCGGCGGTGCGGACCACCAGCAGGAAGCCGGCCCCGAGATAGGCCCAGGCGGCAATCTGGCCCTCGACCTGGTTGTCCTCGGCCTCGCCCTCGGCCAGCAGGGCGATCTTCTCCGGGCGGAGGGAGAGCAGCGCCAGGCTGCCGGCGGCGGGGCGGAGGGCACGCGGCGCCTGCTGGACCAGGGTGGTGGCGCCTGCCTGCAGCGTCAGCCCGCCCGGATGGCTTTCCCGCACGGTGCCCTGGAGGAAGTTCGACTTGCCGAGGAAATCGGCGACGAAGCGGGTGCGCGGCTGCTCGTACAGCGCCTCGGGCGCGCCGAGCTGGATCAGCTTGCCGTGGTTGAGGATGGCGACCTGGTCGGAGAGCGACAGCGCCTCCTCCTGGTCATGCGTCACGTTGACGAAGGTGCGACCGACCCGGCGGTGCAGCGCCTTCAGCTCCTCCTGCAGCTCGGCGCGCAGCTTCTTGTCGAGCGCCGAGAGCGGTTCGTCCAGCAGCAGCAGCGCCGGGTCGAAGACCAGGGCGCGGGCCAGCGCCACGCGCTGCTGCTGGCCGCCCGACAATTGCGAAGGCCTGCGCTCGGCGAAGCGGTCGAGCTGCACCAGGTCCAGCGCGGCGCGGACCTTGGCATCGCGGTCGGCCCGCGACAGGCCGCGGACCCGCAGCGGAAAGGCGACGTTCTCCGCCACGGTCATGTGCGGGAACAGCGCATAGCCCTGGAAGACCATGCCGAAGTCGCGGCGCTCCGGCGGCAGCGGGGTGATGTCGCTGCCATCCAGCAGCACCATGCCCGCGCTCGGCGCGACGAAGCCGGCGATGGTCATCAGGATGGTGGTCTTGCCGCTGCCGGAAGGCCCGAGCAGGGTCAGGAAGGCCCCGCGCGGGACGCTGAGCGAGACGGCATCGACCGCGGTGAATTGGCCGTAGCGCTTGGTCAGGTCACGCAGTTCCAGCGCGTGGGCGGTCGCGCTCAGCTCCGGTAGTCCGGCTGCTCGCGGTCGAGCTTGCGCTTCAGCGCCTGCCAGGGCAGCCAGCCCTTGGTCGGCCCCATGCTGAACTGGGCGCGGGTGCGGGCGACCGTCTCGGCCGAGGGAATCGCCAACGGCACGCCGGAGCCCTGCGCCGCGAGCTGGATGCGGCAGGACTGCTCGAGGTACCACATCCAGTAGAAGGCCTCCCGCACCGTGGCGCCGACGGTCAGCAGCCCGTGGTTGCGGAGGATCATGCAGGGCCGGTCGCCGAGGTCGGCCACCAGCCGCTCGCGCTCCGACATGTTGTCGTCGGCGGCGACGCCCTCGTAGTCGTGCACCGCGACGCGGCCGTCGAATTCCATGCTGATCTGGTTCAGCGGCAGCAGCCCGCCCGCCTGGGCGGCCACCGCCATGCCGGCCAGGGTATGGGTGTGCATCACGCATTGCGCGCTGTCGCGGCCGAGGTGCACGGCGGAATGGATGACGAAGCCGGCCGGGTTGACCGGCCAGTCGGTCGGCTGTGCCGGCTCGCCCTCGGCATCCACCATGACCAGGGAGGAGGCGGTGATCTCCTCGAACAGCAGCCCGTAGGGATTGACCAGGAAGCGATGCCCCGGCCCCGGCACCCGGACCGAGAGGTGGGTGAAGACCAGGTCGGTCATGCCGTAGAGGGCGATCAGCCGGTAGGCGGCGGCGAGGTCCTCGCGCAGCTCCTGCTCGGTGAAGATGTGGTCCGGGTCGGGCCGGCGCGGCGGGGCGGGAAGCGGCATGTCAGTAGCCTTTGGCGTGATCAAACAGGTTGGGCAGCGGCTCGCCCCGCTCGAAGCCCGCGATGGCGGCGGCGACGGCGGCGGAGCGTTCCATCCGCGACGGCAGGCTGGCGACATGGGCCGTGACGGTGCAGCGCGGATGCGACCAGAGCGGGTGGCCCGGCGCCAGCGGCTCGGGCTCGAAGACGTCGAGCACGGCACCGCCGAGCTGGCCGTCGTCCAGCGCGGCCAGGATGTCGTCGAGCTTCTGCTGCATGCCGCGCCCGGCGCCGATGTAGCCGGCGCCGCGCGGCAGCTTCGCCAGCGTCGCGGCATTGATGATGTGGCGGGTGTCCGGCGTCGCCGGCAGCAGGCAGATCAGGATATCGGTCCGCGCCAGGAAGGCGTCGCGCTCGGCATCGCCGGCATAGCTCTCGACACCGGGGACCGACTTGCGGCCGCGGGACCAGCCGATGACGGGGAAGCCGATGCCCTGCAGCATGGCCGCCGTCCGCGCCCCCATGTTGCCGAGGCCCATGATGCCGACGGTGCGCTGGCTGGCGCGATAGGGCGGCTCGAAATCCTCCCAGCGGCCGGCGGCCTGGGCGATGGCCATGCGCCGGGCATCCTTCAGCAGCGACAGGGCGGCCCAGCAGCAATACTCGCCCATGCGCTCGGTCGCCTCCGGGATGCTCATCCGCACCAGCGGGATGTGCAGCGGATAGGCGGGGTCGGCGACGATGCCATCGACCCCGGCGCCCGAGCCGAAGACCACCTGCAGCTTCGGCATGGCGGCGAGGCGGCCGGGCTCAGGGTCCCAGACCAGGGCGTAGTCGATCTCCTCGGGGCGCACCTCGGGATCGGTCCAGTAGCGGACCCTAAGCCCGGGCGAGAGGGATTCGAAGCAGGCCCGCCATTCCTCGAACACGGCCTCGCCGCCGGATTTCACCACCATCAAGCGCTGCGACATCCGGACCTCGTATTGCGTTGCAGCAAGCGTGCCGCAGCTTCGGGCCGGGGGCTAGCAGGATTCGGGCCAGGAGCGGTGCCCCTGGCCCGGCGGGTCACCCTGTGACGGCGTCGATGTAGTCCTGGTTCACCGCCTGGTAGTTCTCCCCCCACCAGGTACCGTTGATCACCACCTGCTGCTTCTCGTTCTCCGGATCGGTCGGGTTGAAGCGGCGCAGCTCGGCCGGGACCAGGGCGGCGGCCTTTGGATTGGTCGGGCCATTGCCCAGCAAGCCAAGCAGGCCGACCTGCGGTTCCGGCTTGGCGAGCATGCTGGCGAGCAGCCGCTGCGCCATCTCACCGCCCGGATTGCCCTTCGGGATGACGAAGATGCCGGGCTGCAGGATGCCCTGGTTCCAGATGAACTTGAACCGGCCGTTCGATTCCTTCTCCAGCACCGTCGCCCTTGTGTGCCAGATCTGGCCCATCACCGCCTCTCCGGTGCGCATCAGCTGCTCGGATTCGCTGCCATTGGTCCACATGACCAGGTTGCGGCGCAGCTCCAGCACGCGCTTCAGCGCGGCGCGGGTATCGAGCGGATAGAGCGAAGCCGGGTCCTTCCCCATCGACAGCATGGCGGCTTCCAGGGAGCAGGTCGCATCCCGCCGCAGCAACCGCGTGCCGGGGAATTTGCGGGTATCCCAGAAATCCGCCCAGCCGGTGGGCGCGGTCGGGAATTTGGCGCTGTCGTAGACCAGCACGCTGCTGAAGGAATAGGGCGCGGCGCCGTACTCCAGCGCGAAGCCCGGGCCGATGACGTTGCTGCGGTCGACGATCCCGTAGTCGATCCTGGTCGCGAGGTTCAGCTTGCCCAGCAGGTTGGCGCCGCTGGCCGAGCTGTCGCAGAGGTCCCAGGTCGTACGACCGCTCTCGACCATGCTGCGGATGCGCCCCGTGGCCGGGCCGGTGCTGTCCTGCACCACCTTCCAGCCCGGCGTCTCCGCCAGGAAGGGGGCGCCGTAGAATTTGCCGAAGCCTTCGTTGGCCAGGCCGCCCCAATTGACCATGACCAATTGCCGCTCGGCCTGCGCCGCGGCCTCGTCGCCGGCGGCGATGACGCCGAGCGCGGCGAGGCCCTGGAGCAGGGCGCGGCGGGAGAACAGACCGCGCCGGTACTGGCGGAGCGCCAGTGCGACGCAATCCTGCTGGAAACTCTGCATGGGCATTGCCCCTCTTGCGGCGTTGAGCCGTCGGCGTGAACCTCACCCAGGCCTGATCAAAGCGCATTCGGCGCCGGCCGGGGAGCCCTCCATTCGATGTCCGACCAATTGTTCGCCCCCGGTTTTAAGACCAGCCCCTGGTGGTGGGAGGCGGCCGAGCCGCCGCAGCGCGACAATGCGCTGCCGGACAAGGCGGCGGTGGTGGTGGTCGGCGGCGGCTATGCCGGGCTCTCGGCGGCGCTGACCCTCAGGCGGCTGGGCCAGCAGGTGGTGGTGCTGGATGCCGAGCGGATCGGCTGGGGCGCCTCCTCGCGCAACGGCGGGATGGTCTCAGGCGGGCTGAAGGTGGCGGGCACCGGGCTCGAGCAGGCGCATGGGCCGGAGCGGGCCAAGCAGATCGCCCTCGCCGCCGCGGCCAGCCTGCCCTTCATCGAGGAGACCATCGCGCGGGAGGAGATCGACTGCGACTACATCCGCTGCGGCCGCTACGCCGCGGCTTGGTCGCCCGGGCATTACCGCGCCATGGCGGAGAAGGCGCCGCTGCTGGCCGAGCTCACCGGCCTGCCGACCGAGATGCTGCCGAAGGCGCGACAGCGGGAGGCGCTGGGGAGCGACCACTACCACGGCGGTATGCTGGCGGCGGCGACCGGCAGCCTGCATCCGGGCAAGTATGCCCGCGGGCTGGCGGCGGCCGCCGAGCGCGCCGGGGCGCGGCTGGTGGATGGCGTGCGGGTGCAGAAGATCCGCGAGGAGGCGGGCGGCTTCCGGGTGGCGACCGACAAGGGCGAGATCCGCGCCGATGCGGTGCTGGTGACGACCAATGGCTATTCGCTTGATGCGCGCGGCACCGCCAGCCCCTGGCTGGCGCGTCGGCTGGTGCCGCTGAACAGCTACATCATCGCTACGGAGGAGCTGGGCGAGGAGAAGATCGAGAAGCTCTTCCCCGGCCGGCGGATGATCGCCGACAGCAAGCGGGTGCTGAACTACTTCCGGCCGAGCCCGGACGGGAAGCGCATCCTCTGGGGTGGCCGCGCCAGCTTCCGCGCGGCGACGGCGGAGCAGACGGCCGTCGCGCTGCACCAGTACATGACGGCCTGCTTCCCCGAACTGGCCAAGCTGCGGATCACCCATGCCTGGACCGGCCATGTCGCCTTCACCTTCGACTACCTGCCGCATATCGGGGTGCAGGACGGCATCCATTACGCCGCCGGATGTCAGGGCAGCGGCGTGGCGATGGCGACCTGGCTCGGGCACAATGTGGCGATGAAGCTGGCAGGCGCCGCCAATGCCCGCTTCGCGCTGGATGGCCTGCCCTTCCCGACGCGGCCTTTCTATTCCGGCAATCCGGCCTGGGTACTGCCCTTCATCGGCGGGTGGTATCGGCTGCGGGACCGGATCGACCGCATGGCGGCCTGAGGCGGCGCGTTGACAGCGGGGGCGTGGATGGCCGAAGGGACGGCCTGAATCGGAACCCCCCGCATTGACCTATACCGTCCACGAGATCTTCCTGACCACCCAGGGCGAAGGCGCCAACCTCGGCCGCACCGCCGTCTTCATCCGCTTCGCCGGCTGCAACCTGTGGTCCGGGCGGGAGGAGGACCGGGCGACCGCCGTCTGCCGCTTCTGCGATACCGAATTCCGCGGCGGCGAGAAGCATGATGTCGCCAGCCTGGTGGCCGCCGCCCTCGCCCTCTGGCCGGCGGGCGCCGGGCACCGCTTCACCGTGCTGACCGGCGGCGAGCCGCTGCTGCAGGTGGATGCGCCGCTGCTGGCGGCGCTGCACGCCGCCGGCTTCACCGTGGCGATCGAGACCAACGGCACCCTGCCGCTGCCCGGGCCGATCGACTGGGTCTGCGTCAGCCCCAAGGCCGGGGCGCCGCTGGTCCTGGCCGAGGCCAGCGAGCTGAAGCTGGTCTATCCCCAGGCCCGGCTGGACCCGGCGGCGCTGGCTGGCTTCCCCGCCGGGCAGCTTTGGCTCTCCCCGATGGATGGGCCGGAGATCGCGGCCAATACCGCCGCCGCCGCCGCCTATTGCCGGGACCATCCGGAATGGCGGCTGAATATCCAGGCGCACAAGACCTGGGGGGTGCGGTAGCCCCCTCCCCCGCTACTCGAAACGGTTGGACTTGGGGAAGCCGTTCGGCGGCAGCTTGCCGGCCGTCGCGCGGTTGCCACGCCAGGGCGTGACATCGGCCTCGGTGCGGATGCGGTCGCCGAGGCGCCAGCTCAGCCCCTCCTTCCGGACGAAGACCTTGGCATCGGCCAGGCCGCCGTCCTTGTAGGATTGCAGCTGCACGCCGCGGCCGCGCGCCATCTCCGGCACCTGTTCCAGCGGGAAGACCAGCAGCTTGCGGTTCTCGCCGAGCACCGCGACCATGTCGCCCTCGGCGCGCTTGCAGACCGCGGCTTCGCGGCCGGCTTCCAGCACCAGCACCTGCTTGCCGGTCCGCTTCTCCGCTGCCAGATCCTCGCCGGCGACCAGGAAGCCCTTGCCGTCCGAGCCGGCGACCAGGTAGCGGGCGCCCTCGGCCTGGACGAACATGACCAGCACCGCATCCTCGTTGGTCATCTCGACCAGCAGCCGCACCGGCTGGCCGTCGCCGCGGCCGCGCGGCAGGGCCTCGGCCTTCAGCGTATAGGCGCGGCCATTGGTGGCGAAGAGGATGATGCGGTCGGTGCTTTGCGCATGCACCGCGGTGTGCAGCGTGTCGCCTTCCTTGAAGCGCAGTTCCGCATCGGGGCCGAGGTGGCCCTTCTGGGCGCGGATCCAGCCCTTCTCCGACAGGATGACGGTGATCGGCTCGCGCTCGACGAAGGCATTCTCGTCGATGGTGATGCTGGGCATGGTGTTGCCCGTCACGGTGCGGCGGTTGCCGAGCGCGCCGTCGCCGAACATCCGCCGCGTTTCCTCGACCTCCGCGGCGATGGCAGCCCAGCGCTTGGCCTCGGAGGACATCAGTCCCTGCAGCGCCTTCTGCTCCTTCGTGAGCTTGGTGTGCTCGCGCTTGATCTCCATCTCCTCGAGCTTGCGCAGGCTGCGCAGGCGCATGTCGAGGATGGCATTGGCCTGCACCTCGGTCAGCTCGAAGGTGCGCATCAGCGCCTCCTTCGGCTTGTCCTCCTCGCGGACGATGCGGATGACCTCGTCGAGGTTGAGGTAGACGATGAGGAAGCCGGAGAGGATCTCGAGCCGGCGGGCGATGGCATCCAGCCGGTGCTGGGTGCGGCGGACCAGCACGACGTGGCGGTGGTCGAGCCAGGCGCGCAGCACCTCGCGCAGGCTCATCACCCGGGGGGTGCGGTCGGCGTCCAGCACGTTGAGGTTCAGCGGGATGCGGTTCTCGAGCTGGGTGGCGCGGAACAGCGTCTCCATCAGCATCGCCGGGTCGATGTTGCGGTTCTTCGGCTCCAGCACGATGCGCACCTTGTCGGTGCTCTCGTCGCGGATGTCGCCCAGCAGGGGAAGCTTCTTCTCCTCCAGCAGCTGCGCGATCTGCTCGATCAGCTTGGCCTTGGCGACCTGGTAGGGGATCTCCTCGATGATGATGGTATAGGCGCCGAGCTTGCCGTCCTCGCGGCGCCAGGCGGCGCGGACGCGGAAGCCGCCGCGGCCGGTCTCGTAGGCTTCGTGCAACGCCTCCGGCGTTTCCATCAGCACGCCGCCGGTCGGGAAATCCGGGCCCTTGATGTGGCCCAGCAGCTCGGCGGTGGTGGCGGCCGGGTTGGCGATCAGCGCCAGAGCGGCGCCGCAGAGCTCGCCGGCATTGTGCGGCGGGATGGAGGTCGCCATGCCGACGGCGATGCCGGTCGCGCCATTGGCCAGCAGGTTCGGGAAGGCGGCGGGCAGGACGACAGGCTCCTGCTCCTCCCCGTCGTAGGTGGTGCGGAAATCGACCGAGTTCTCGTCGATGCCCTGGAGGAGCGCCTCGGCGACGGTGGTGAGCCGCGCCTCGGTGTAGCGCATGGCCGCGGCGTTATCGCCGTCGATATTGCCGAAATTGCCCTGGCCATCGACCAGCGGGTAGCGCGCGGCGAAATCCTGCGCCTGGCGGACCAGCGCCTCGTAGATCGAGCTGTCGCCATGCGGGTGGTACTTGCCCATGACGTCGCCGACGATGCGGGCGCATTTCTTGAAGCCCGCCGCCGGGTCCAGCTTCAGCTGGTGCATCGCCCAGAGCAGCCGGCGATGCACCGGCTTCAGCCCGTCCCGCACATCCGGCAGGGACCGCGACATGATGGTGGACATGGCATAGGCCAGGTAGCGCTCGGACAGGGCATCCGCGAGGAAGGTATCGCGGGTGCCGCCGCCATCCCCGGAGGGCGGGAGGGTCTTGATGTCGTCGGGCATCGGATCCGCCAGTTTCGTGCTTTGTTCTCACTGGCAGTCTAGCCGAGGGCCGGGCCGATGACCACCCGGCTCTCAGCCGAAATGCGGCATGACATGCTCGGCGAAGACCCGGAGCGAGCGCGCCAGCACCTCGGTCGGCACATCCGGCATCTGCATCCGCAGCACGATCTCGGTCGGGTGCAGCGCCTCCGCCAGGGCCTGCACGCCCTCCCGCACCTCGGCTGGGTCGCCGATGAGGAAGCGGGAGGCGAGCGCCTGGAAGCCCATCGCATCCGCATCGGTCACCAGCGCGCCGCTGTCGTCGCGCAGCGCCCGCTCGCCGGAGGCCGATTTCTTGCCATAGAGGCCGAAGAGCTGGCTGGTGCCGGGGGCGCCGTAGCGGATGGCCTCGCCGCGGTCCTCCAGCACCAGCGCCTCGCGGATCACCGGGCGCTCGGTGGGGGTATAGCCGTAGCGGGCGGCAGCGGCCTCGTAGCGGGCGAAATGCCCGGCCAGCTCGGCGGTGGTATGGCGGGGGGATGCGGTGACGGGGACGCCGCGCCGCGCCGCCCGGTCCAGCATCTGCGGGCCGGAGACGCCGTACCAGATCGGCAGCTCCGGCTGCACCGGGCGGGGCTTCAGCGCCAGGCTCGGCACCTGGAAGAAATGGCCGGCGAAGCCGATGTCGTCCGGGTTGCGCCAGGCCTGCTGGAGGAAGTCGATGATCTCCTCGTGCCGGCGGAAGCGCTCCTCATAGGCCAGGCCGCGGCCGGCGAATTCCTCCCGCACATAGCCCGGGGCGGTGCCGAGGCCGAGGCGGCCATTCGAGATCAGGTCGAGGGTCGCCAGATCCTCCAGCAGCTGCACCGGGTGATACAGGGTGCTGACCAGGATGTTGGAGACGAGGCGGACCCGCTTCGTCAGCCCGGCGGCGGTCGCCAGCACCAGCAGCGGGCTGGGCAGCCAGCCATCGGGCTGGAAATGGTGCTCGGTGACGTGGACGCCGTGGTAGCCGAGCGCCTCCACCAGCGGCAGCACCTCGGTGAACTGGGCGAAGCTCTCCCGGTGGCTGAGCAGCCCGCCCTCCGGCGCGACGAAGCTGAACATGATGGAGAACTTCATCCGGGTGGGCTCCTCGCCGGCTCAGTCCAGGCTGGCCGCCACCCGATCCTGCAGCATGCCCCGCGCCATGGGGAGGCCCTGCTGCTGGTGGCCGAAGGCGTCGCGGCCGAGGAAATGCCCGGTCAGCCGCAGCCCGGCCAGGCAATCCGCCATGCTCACCGGGCTCGACTGGCCCAGCAGGAAGCGCGGCAGCGGCAGCAGCCGGTCGGCCCAGGGCAGGCCCGCCTCGGTGCTGACGGCGCGGCCGGTGCGGGGGGAGACCAGGGTCAGGTCATCGACGCTGCCGGTCAGGGCGCAGCGGGCGAGGTCGAGGCCATAGCCCAGCTCGGTCAGCAGCTCCGCCTCCCAGCGGATGTAGTCCGGCAGGGCGGCGGCGGTCCCCTCCCCCAACCGGGCGATCAGCGCCACCAGGCCATGGAAGCACCGGGGATGCGGCTGGCGTTCCGGCAGGGCGCCCTCGGCCACGGCGCAGGCGGCGCGCAGCAGGGCCAGGGCCAGCGGATCCTCCATGGCCAGCGCCGCCGCCGGATGCACCATCTCGCCCGAGAGGGCGCCGAGCTGGTCGGGCAGCCGGGCGACCCAGCGGGCCTCCACCAGGTTGCCGGGCAGCCACACGGCGGATTGCGCGCGGGAGGCACCCCCCTTGGCCAAACCGGCATGGCGGCCCAGGGCTTCCGACAGCAAGGTCACCACGGCGCCCGATTCGCCGAGCGGCCGGGTGGCGAGGACGACGGCGGGGCCGCTCCATTCGGTGCTCACGTCAGGCTCCGGCCAGGGTCCGGTAAGGCGTCCATGCCGCAGGATGTGGGGCGATGGATGCCTGGGCGAAAGGTATCACGCCACGGGGCGAAGGAGTTGCGCTGGGTGCTGAAAATCTATCCGGGTCCGGTTTCAGGTGAGCTGCCGGCGGAGCTGCCGGCCGGGGCGGTCTGGCTGGACCTGCTGAACGGGACCGAGGCGGAGAAGGCCTTCGTCGCCCGGACCACGGGGCTGCGGGTGCCGGACCTCGAGAGCCTGCGGGAGATCGAGAATTCCAGCCGGCTGATGGCCGAGGGCGAGGTGCTCTATCTCTCCATGCCCATCATCTCGCGCGGCGACGGGCCGAAGCCGCAGGTCTCGGCGCTGGGGCTGGTGCTGTCGCCGCAGGTGCTGCTGACGGTGCGCTTCGCCCCCATCGGCTCCTTCGACAGCTTCGCCGGGCAATTCGGCAAGGCCGAGGACACGAGTTGCAGCTTCGGCGCCTTCATCGGCCTGCTGGAGGCGATGGTGGACCGGATCGCCGATGCGCTGGAGCGCATCCGCGGCGAGCTGGACGACATCTCCCATGCGGCCTTCGAGGCGGAGGTGCCGCTGCGCCATTCGCCGGCGCGGATGGACCGGGTGCTGCGGCTGTCGCTGCGCTCGATCGGCCGGATGGGGGAATATACCTCGAACGTGCGGGATACGCTGCTCGGCGTGGAGCGCATCCTGCCCTTCGCGGTGGAGCAGGCGCGGCGCTGGGTGCCGCCGGAATACGACCACCGGGTGCGCACCCTGCGGCAGGATATCGCATCCCTCAACGACTACGACGCGCGGCTGTCGGACAAGGTGCAGTTCCTGCTCGATGCCACGCTGGGCTTCATCAGCATCGAGCAGAACAACACCATCAAGATCCTGACGGTGGTCTCGGTCGTCGGCATCCCGCCGACCCTGGTCGCCAGCATCTACGGCATGAACTTCAAATTCATGCCGGAGTTGGACTGGGCGCTGGGCTACCCCTGGGGGCTGGCGCTGATCGTGCTCAGCGGGGTGCTGCCGCTGGTGCTCTTCAGGCTGAAGGGCTGGCTGTGAGGCTTCCTGCCAGCATGCCGGCGACCTGACGGGCGAAGCCGGCGGGGTCGCGCGGGGTATCACCATCCTGCAGCCGGGCGAGGTCCAGCAAGGTGCCGGCGGCCGCCTTGAGGTCGTCCCCCGTCTCCGCCAGCTCCGCCAGGCGGCGGATCAGCGGGTGCTGCGGGTTCACCTCCAGCACCGGGTTGCCGGCGCCGAAGCCGCGGCCGGCGCGGCGCAGCAGGCGCTGCATCTGCAGGTCGGGGCCATGCTCCGGCGCGGCGAGGACCACGGCGCTGTCGACCAGCCGGTCGGTGGTGCGGACGTCGGAGACCTCCGCCTCAAGCGCCGCTTTCAGCAGCGGCAGCAGCTTCGCGGTATCGGCCGGCGGCTCGGCATCGGCCACGGCCGGAGCGATGGCGGAAAGGTCGACGCTGCCCTGGGTGATGCTGCGGATCGGCTTGTCCTCGAAGGCATCGAGGCGTTCCGGCCAGAAGCTGTCCACCTGATCCGAAAGCAGCAGCACCTCGACGCCGCGGGCGGTGAAGCCCTCGAGCTGGCTCGACTTCGCCAGCGCCGCCGGATCGTCGCCGACCAGGATATAGATGGCCGTCTGGCCTTCCTTCATGCGGGAGACGTAGTCGGGCAGCGAGGTCCAGCCCTCCTGGGTCGAGGATTTGAAGCGCAGCAGGGGGGCAAGCTCCTTGCGGTGCTCGCTGTCCTCCCAGACGCCCTCCTTCATCACCGGGCCGAAATTCTCCCAGAAGCCGGCATAGCTCTCGGCATCCTTGGCGCGGGTCTTGAGCTCGGAGATGACGCGGTTGGTCACCGCCTTGCGGATGCGGGCCAGCGCCGGGGTGGTCTGCAGCATCTCGCGCGAGACGTTGAGCGGCAGGTCCTCGGTGTCCACCACGCCATGGACGAAGCGCAGCCAGGGCGGCAGCAGCGCGGCCTCGTCGGTGATGAACATGCGGCGGACATGCAGGCGGACGCGGCTCTCGCGCTCGCCCTCCACCGCCTGGAAGGGCTTCATGCCGGGGATGAAGAGCAGCGCCGCGAATTCGGTGGTCCCTTCGGCGCGCCAGTGCAGCGTGGCCCAGGGCTTGTCGAAGAAGTGGCCGACGTGGCGGTAGAAGTCGGCGTACTGTTCCTCGGTGACCTCGGACTTGGCCTTGCGCCACAGGGCGGTGCCCTCGTTGGCCGGGGTGTCCTTGCCGTCCTCGGCAATGGTGATGGGGACCGTGATGTGGTCGGCCCATTTGCGGATGATGGTCTGCAGGCGCAGAGGTTCGAGGAATTCCTCGGCATCCGCCTTCATGTGCAGGGTGATGGTGGTGCCGGGCTCGTCGCGGGTTGCGGGTGCCAGGGTGAAGTCCCCCTGCCCGGCCGAGGCCCAGGTCCAGGCCTCCTCGGTCCCGGCGCGGCGGGACGTCACCTCGACCCGGTCGGCGACCATGAAGGCGGAGTAGAAGCCGACGCCGAACTGGCCGATCAGGCTCGGCCGCTCGCCCGGCTTGGCATCGACCAGCGACTGGGTGAAGGCGCGGGTGCCGGAACGGGCGATGGTGCCGAGGTTCTTCGCCAGCTCCTCCTTCGCCATGCCGATGCCGGCATCGGTCAGGGTCAGGCTGCGGGCGGCCTTGTCCGGCAGGATGCGGATGGCGGCATCGGCCGGCGGCGGGGTGACCGCCTGGGTCAGGGATTCGAAGCGGCGGCGGTCGATCGCATCGGCCGCATTGGCCACCAGCTCGCGCAGGAAGATTTCGCGGTCGGAGTAGAGGGCGTGGACCACCAGGTCCAGCAGGCGGCCGACTTCGGCGCCGAATTCATGCCGCTCGACGGTTTCGCTCACGGGGGATGCTCCAGGGTTGCGGGCTCTCGCGCGGGCGATATGCGGGAGGTTCGTGACGAGTTCAAGGCCGGGGGGTCAAGTGTGGCGGCGGTCGCCGGGACCGCCCCCACGCAGGAGGTCAGCGCAGCAGCGCGCGGTAGCGGTCCAGCATGGCGCGGCCGTCGGGGCCGGCCTTGGCCACCCATTCCTCCTCCTGCTTCGCGCCGATGGCGCGGAGGCCGGTCATCAGCACCTCCGAGGGTTCCGGCGTCAGCATGCCCTGGGCCAGCAGCCGGGCGGTCATCACCTGCTCGGAGGCCTGCGACGCCTCCCAGCCGCGCGCCGTGGCGCGGTCCGCCGCGGCGGCGATGGCCGCCTGGGTCGGGGCATCGAGGGCGCGGAGCGCCCGGGTATTCGCCACCACCACGTTGCGGGTCAGGGTGAAGCCGATGTTGTAGAAGTAGCGGCTATAGTCCCAGGCGGCGCTGTCGACGCCGGTCTGGGCGCTGGTGATCATGGCGTTGATGATGCCCGTCGCGAAGGCCTGGGGGATATCGGCCGCCTGCACCAGCACCGGGGTGGCGCCGAGCAGCTCGGCCATGCGGGCGATGACCGGCGTCTGGGCGCGGAAGCGGGCGCCCTTCAGGTCCTCCACGCTGCGCAGCTCGGTGCGGCTATAGAGGCCCTGGCTGGGCCAAGGGACCATGTAGAGCGCGGTCAGCCCCTGGCGCTCCAGCCGGGCGCGGACGGCGGGCTCGATCGCCTGGCCGAGGGCGCGGCCCTGGGCCCAGGAGGTCGCCAGGAAGGGCAGGAAGTCGACCTCGTAGATCGGATCCTCGTTGCCATAGGCGCCGAGCAGGAATTCGCCGAGCTGGATCTGCCCGGTCTGCACCCCGCGCTTGATCTGCGGCAGCGGCATCAGCGCGGCATTGGTATGGAGCTGGACGGCGAGCTTGCCGGGAGCCGTCGCCTCGATGTCGGCCAGGAAGCCGCGGACGGTCTGGGTGTGGAAATTGGTATCCGGATAGGCGGTGGCCATGACCCAGCGGGTCTGGGCGACGGCCGGGGTGACAAGCGTGACGAGCGCGGCGACGGCCGCGGTGATGATACGGTGCATGCCGCTCCTCCAGAGGATGGTCGGTGCCGTGGAGGGCGCGTTCTTCCCGTTTCGGTTATGACAGGAGGCTGGCGGCGGCGCCAGCGCGGCCTGCCTCAGGCCGCGGCGGCCCGCTGGTCCGGGGAGGGCTGGCCTTGGCGCTCCCGGCTGTCGCGCCACCAGGCGAGGAATTCGCCGGCCGGCATCGGGCGACCGAAGAGATAGCCCTGCGCCTCGTCGCAGCCGGCGGTGGTGATCGCGCGGAGGGCCTCCTCCGTCTCGACCCCCTCCGCCACCACCCGGTAGCCGAGGTCGTGCGAGAGCGAGGCCATGGTTGCAACCAGGGATTGCTTGCGCTCGTCCCCCACCAGCCCGCGGACGAAGGACTGGTCCACCTTGACCACCTGGGCCGGCAGCCGCTGGAGATAGGCGAGGCTGCTGTAGCCGGTGCCGAAGTCGTCGATCGCCAGGCGGATGCCGGCGCCGGCGATGGCCTCGAGCATGGCGAGCGCCTTGCCCGCATCCTGCATGATGGCGCTCTCGGTCAGCTCCAGCTCCAGGCTCGCGGCCGGCACCGCGTGCCAGACCAGGGCCTCCTGCAGCCGGGCGGCGAAATCGGGCTCCTGCAGGTTGGCCGCCGAGATATTGACCGAGAGTTCCAGCGCATGCCCGGCCGCCCGCCAGCGGCTGAGCTGACCAAGGGCGGCTTCCAGCACCCAGGCCGTGGCCGCCCGTGACATCGAGGTCTGCTCCACCAGCGGCATGAATTCGCCGGGCGAGACTTCGCCGAAGGTCGGATGGCGCCAGCGGAGCAGCACCTCGGCCCCCAGGCAGGCCCTCGTGGCCAGGTCGACGCGCGGCTGGAAGACCAGGCGCAGCTGGTCGGCGGCCTCGAGCGCCCCGGCGAAGTCGTTCAGCAGGGCGAAGCGGCGGGTATGCAGCTGGTCCTGGTCGGCGGAATAGAGGCCGCAGGCCTGGGCCGACTTGCGGGCATCCTGCGCCGCGCTATGCGCCATCCGCAGCAGGTCCTGCGGTTCGACCCGGCCCAGCTCGAAGGGCACGACGCCGGCGGCCGGGGTGGTCACGTAGCGCATGCCGGCGTCCTGGCGGGCGAAATCCAGCTTCGCCTCCAGCCGCGGCAGGTAGCTGGCGGCGACGCTGCCCGGCTCCGCCAGGAAGGCGAATTGGGTGGCGTTGACATGATAGGCCTTGGCGGCGGGGCCGATCGCGGCCCGGATCGTCCTGGCCATCCCGGCGACCAGCGCATCGAAATAGGGTGCGCCCATCACCCGCACCGCATTGCTGTGCTCCTCCGGGCTGGCAACCTCGATCAGCACGGCGAGGCACGGCTCGTGGCAGGGCCGGTCGCCGACCAAGTCCTTCAGATCCTCGGCGAACTGGATCCGGTTGGGCATGCCGCTCAAGGGTTCGATCCGGCCGAAGGCATGCTGCAGCTCGACCTGCGCCATGGTCATCGCGGCCAGGTCGTGCAGCGCCGCCAGCTCGGTCGCCGAGGCATCGCGCGGCTCGGCGCCGAGGACGCACATGGCGCCCAGGCCGAAGCCGTCGCGCGTCATCAGCGGCGCGCCGGCATAGAAGCGGATCCCGCTGCGGGCCAGGTGGCAGTCGCGGTAATCGGGGTCGGCCAGCAGGTCGGGAATGACGAGGAGGCGCGTCGTCTCGGCCACCTGGGAACAGGGTGCCTGATGGCGGGGGATCGACTGATGCGCCACCCCGATGCGCGATTTGAACCATTGCCGGTCGTGGTCGGTCAGGGAGACCGCGGCGATCGGCAGGCCGAAGAGATGGGCCGCCATGCGGGTGATGCGGTCGAAGGCTTCGCTCGCCCCGGTATCGAGCAGATCGAGCTGATGGAGCGCCGCAAGACGCGCGGCTTCATGCGAGAAGGGCATTCCAGACCTGTGCAATGGCAACGCAATTGACGCAGCTATCGAGGCACTCCGTCAACCGAAAGTTATCCATTGCACCGCGCCTCATCTATACAGGACCAAGTACAGGACCAAGTCGCCGAATCCTGAATCAATGCTGCAACGTTCCCACCTCAGTGCATGACGTCGCCGCCGTTCGGCGACAGCGTGGCGCCGACGTAGTAGTCCCCGCCCGGCCCGGCCAGCAGCAGCGCCGTCGCCGCGATCTCCTCCGGCCGGCCGAGCCGCCCGGCCAGGATCGAGCCCTCGATCATCGCCTTCCAGTCCGGCCCGCGCGACCGGGTCAGGTCGGTCTCGATCGGTCCCGGGGCGATGGCATTGACCTGGATGCCCTTCGGCGCCGCCTCCCAGGCCAGGTTGCGGGTGAAGCCGATGATGGCGCCCTTGGCGGTGCCGTAGGGGGTGATGTTCGGCCCGCCCTTGAAGGCCAGCTGGCTGGCGAGGTTGATGATCTTGCCGCGGCCCCGTGCCACCATCCCGGCATAGACGGCCTGGGCCATGAAGAACATGCCCTTCACATGCACGTCGATGACCCGGTCGTAGACCTCCTCCGTCACGCTCTCGAAGGGGCCGCGCAGGTTGATGCCGGCATTGTTCACCAGGATGTCGCAGGGGCCGAGCGCCGCTTCCGCCGCCGCGGCGAAGGCGCGGGTCGCGGCCGGGTCGGCGACGTCGCAGTCCTGGGCGAAGGCACGGCGGCCGCGGGCGGTGACGGCCTGGGCCAGGGTCGCGGCCTGCTCGGCATCGCCCAGGTGGCAGATCGCCACATCGGCCCCGGCCTCGGCGAAGGCCAGCGCGATGGCGCGGCCGATCCCGCGGCTGCCGCCGGTGATGATGGCAACCTTGCCGTGCAGCATTCCGTCACTCATGCCAGCAGCCCCCGCATCACCCTGGCGAATGCCTCGCCGATCTCGCGCGCCTGGACATGCCGGCCGGCCTCCACCACCCGCTGGCCGCCGGCGATGACGGTGCGGATCGGGTTGTGCTGGCCGGAGAAGACCCAGGCATCCAGCAGCCTATCCCCGGCATGGCCCGCCAGCGAGGGGTGGTCGCCATCCAATTCCACCAGGTCGCAGCGCAGCCCCGGGGCGATGGCCCCGACCGGCCGGCCGAGCGCCTGGGCGCCGCCGGCCAGCGCGCCATCCAGCAGCCGCCGGCCGGGATGGGGCGAGGCCTCCGTGGTGGCGATGCTGCGCGACTGCCGCAGCAGGCGCTGGCCGGTCTCCAGCAGGCGCAGCTCGTCGCGGGCGGCGATGCCGACATGGCTGTCGGTGCCGATGCCGAAGGCGCCGCCGGCGGCGAGCCACTCGGGCAGCGGAAACAGCCCGTCGCCCAGCGAGGCCTCCGTGGTGGGACACAGGCCGGCGACGGCGCCGGTGGCGGCGAGGCCGGCGGTCTCGGCCGCGGTCATGTGCGTCGCATGGACCAGGCACCAGCGGGCATCGAGGGGCAGGTTGGCCAGCAGCCATTCGACCGGGCGGGCGCCCGTCGCGGCCAGGCATTCGGCGACCTCGCGCGGCTGCTCGGCGACATGGATATGGATCGGCCCCGCCTCCCCCGCCAGCGCCGCCAGCATCGCCGGCGTGACGGCGCGGAGACTATGCGGGGCGACCCCGACCGCCGCCTGCGGATCCCCGGCGGTCGCCGCCCGTGCCGCGCCGACCAGGCGGAGATAGGGGTCGAGGTCGTGCAGGAAGCGGCGCTGCCCTTCGGACGGCGGCAGGCCGAAGATGCCGCCATGGCGATAGAGCACCGGCAGCAGGGTGATGCCCATGCCGGTGCGGCGGGCGGCGGCCAGGTGGCGCAGCAGCATCTCGGCGGGCGCGGCATAGGGGCTGCCGTCCGGGGCATGGTGCAGGTAGTGGAATTCGGCGACGCCGGTGAAGCCCCATTCCAGCAGCTCGACATAGAGCTGGGCGGCGATCGCCTCCAGCGCCTCCGGGCCGAGCCGGCCGGTGAAGCGGTACATCACCTCCCGCCAGCTCCAGAAGCTGTCCTGTCCCGCGGGGCCACGGCGTTCCGTCGCGCCGGCCATGGCGCGCTGGAAGGCGTGGGAATGCAGGTTGGGCACCCCGGGGATGAGGCTGCCGCGCAGCCGCTGCGCGGTGCCGGGGGCGGCATCGGGCGTGACGGCGGTGATCCAGCCGGCGGCATCGGCGGCGATGCGGACGTCGCGGGCCCAGCCATCGGGCAGCAGGGCGGCGGGGGCGAAGAAATCGGGCATGCCGCATCATGCCGGGGACCGGCGCCGGGCGGAATGGCCGAGGCCCCTTCCCCGGACAAGGCCCGCCCTGCCCCGCAAGCGCCAGCGGCGCGCGGCGGTGTTACGGACCACTCACCGGGTTGTACCTTTCCTAAAGCTAAGCATGGCGATAATGATTCGCAATGCCGAGACTCATCGCCCTGCCGGCGCCGGGATGTCCCGGGCAGCCACCGGATCCCCGACGACCGGACGCCGGAAGGAAAACCGGCACCATGCCGGCCGGCGGCTAGCGGCCCATGGCGGATGATGGGGGCCGGGTCGCCGCGGATCCCGCGGTGCTGTCCGGCGGCAGCGCGACCGCCCGCCTCGTGGCCGATTTCGACTGGGCCGCGACCAGCCTCGGCCCCATCGTCGGCTGGCCGCCGGGCCGGCGGGCGACGGTGCAGCTCATCCTCCACTCCCCGGTGCCGATCGTCACCCTCTGGGGCGAGGAGGGCATCATGATCTACAACGATGCCTATTCCGGCTTCGCCGGCGGCCGCCACCCGCGCCTCTTCGGCTCCCGCGTGCGGGAGGGCTGGCCGGAGGTGGCGGAGTTCAACGACCACGTCATGCGCATCGGCCTGGCCGGCGGGACCCTGGCCTACCGGGACCAGGAGCTGGTGCTGCATCGCAGCGGCCAGCCGGAACAGGTCTGGATGAACCTCGACTATTCCCCGATCATCGGGGAGGCGGGCGAGCCGGTCGGGGTCATCGCCGTTGTCGTCGAGACGACGCAGAAGGTGCTGGCGGAGCGCCGGCAGCGCGACACCGCCGCCGCCCTGGCAAGTCTGAACCGGGAGCTGGAGCAGCGCGTCGCCGAACGCACGGCGGAGCGCGACCGGGTCTGGCGCAACTCGCGCGACCTGATCGTGGTGCTGCGGGCCGACGGCACCTTCACCGCCGTCAGCCCGGCCTGGACCGAGATCCTTGGGCATGACCCGGAGGAGGTGGTGGGCCGCCATTTCCTCGACTTCGTGCTGCCCGAGGATGCGGCCCGCACCCAGGCGGGGCTGGAGAGCGCGGCGGCGCAGCAGGACCTGACCCGCTTCGAGAACCGCTACCGGCACCGGGACGGCTCGGCGCGCTGGATCTCCTGGAATACCGCGGCCGAGGGCGCGGTGATCTATGCCTATGGCCGCGACATCACCGCCGAGAAGCAGCGGGCCGAGGCGCTGGAGCGGGCGGAGGACCAGCTCCGCCAAGCACAGAAGATGGAGGCGGTCGGCCAGCTCACCGGCGGGATCGCGCATGACTTCAACAACCTGCTGACCGGGATCATCGGCAGCCTGGAGATGATCGGGACGCGCATCGCCCAGGGCCGGATCGGCGACCTGCCCCGCTATACCCTGGCGGCGCGCGGCGCGGCCAACCGGGCGGCGGCGCTGACCCACCGGCTGCTCGCCTTCTCCCGCCGGCAGACGCTTGAGCCGAAGCTGACCGATGCCAACCAGCTGGTGGCGGGGATGGCCGATCTCATCCGCCGCACCATGGGGCCGGCGGTGGTGGTGGAGGTGGTGGCCGCGGCCGGGCTCTGGCCCAGCATGGTCGACCGCAACCAGTTGGAGAACGCGCTGCTCAACCTCAGCATCAATGCCCGGGACGCGATGCCCGATGGCGGCAGGCTGACGATCGAGACAGCCAACCGCTGGCTCGATACCCGCACGGCGGTGACCCATGGGCTGGCGCCGGGGCAGTACATCTCGCTCTGCGTCAGCGATACCGGCGTCGGCATGACCCCGGAGGTGGCGGCCCGGGCCTTCGACCCCTTCTTCACCACCAAGCCGACCGGCCTCGGCACCGGGCTCGGCCTCTCGATGATCCATGGCTTCGCCCGGCAATCCGGCGGCCAGGCCCGGATCTATTCGGAGCCGGGCCGGGGGACGATGATCTGCCTCTATCTGCCCCGCCACCTGGGCGAGGCGCCGGCGGAGGAACCGGCCGAGGCTGCCGGGCGCCTGCCGCCGGCCCCGGCCGCCACGGGCGGGACGGTGCTGGTGGTGGACGACGAGCCGACGGTGCGGATGCTGGTGACGGAAGTGCTCGGCGAGCTGGGCTTCGCCACCATCGAGGCGGCGGATGGCCCGGCCGGCCTTGCCATCCTGCAATCGCCCGTGCGGATCGACCTGCTGATTTCCGACGTGGGCCTGCCGGGCGGCATGAACGGCCGGCAGGTGGCGGATGCGGCCCGGGAGCTGCGGCCGGGGCTGAAGGTGCTGTTCATCACCGGCTATGCCGAGAATGCGGTGCTGAGCCATGGCCACCTGGACCCCGGCATGCATGTGATGACCAAGCCCTTCCCCACCGCCGCCCTGGCCGAGCGGGTCCAGGCCATCCTCGCCGGTTGAGGGCCAGGCCGGAGTGGTTCAGACGGAATGGCTCAGGCGGGCGGCTGCGGCGGGGCGAAGACCTTCAGCGCCCCCGGCAGCAGGCGGAAGACCGCCGGCGTATGGGTCACCAACTCCCCGTCGGTATTGACCGGGCGCGGCTTGCGGGTGCGCAGCTCCATGGCGGTGGTGCGGAAGGCGCGGACATCGTCCCAGCGGCCCTGGGTGCCGCTGCGCAGCCAGGGCAGCAGCGCCACCAGTCGCCACCAATGCGCGATCTCGAGGCTATAGACATCGAGGACGCCGTCGTCCGGCCGCGCCTCGGCGGCAACGGTCATGCCACCGCCATAATGCTTGCCGTTGCCGACCGAGACCTGGATCGTCTTGATCCGCTTCACCTGGCCGTCATGGATGAGCGTGGCGGTGAAGGGCCGGGCGCGGCGCAGCAGCCCGAAGGCGGCGATGCCGTAGCCGAGCTTGCCCCAGCGCTTCTTCGCCGCGGCCTTCATCTCCCCGGCCAGCTCGGCGCTGAAGCCGACGCTGGCGACGTTGAAGTAGCGATGGCCATTCACCTCGCCGAGGTCAAGCCGGCGCGGCGGTTGCTCGGCGATGACCCGGGCGGCGCCTTCCAGCTCCAGCGGGATGCCGAGGCTGCGGGCGAGGTCGTTGGCGGTGCCGAGCGGCAGGATGCCGAGGGGCAGCCCGGTCTGCAGCAGGCCGGGGATGGCGCCGTTCAGCGTGCCGTCGCCGCCGCCGAGCACCACCCGGTCGATATCCCCGCCGGCGGTGCCGGTCAGGATGGCCTCGGTGCAGGGCATCCCTTCCGGCGGGTCGAAGGGGGTGACGGCCATGCCGGCGGCCTCCAGCGCGTCGCGGGCGGCCTCGGCGGCATCGGCCCCGCTGCGGGCGCGGCGGTTGACGATCAGCAGGGCATGGGGGCCCTTCCTCGCTGCGGTAATGACCCGGCTCCCGTTGCTATTCCGCCGCTGCAACCGCTGAGGGCGCCAAGGGTTGCCGCAGGCGCGTGTCGTGGTGCGCCGGGAGGATGCGGGATGGTGGGTACCGGGCCGGATGGGACGATGGCCGATCGCCAGGATGGGCCAAGCATGGGGCCCCGACTGCGGCGGCTGCTGGCCGGGCAGGCCATACCGCTGCTGGCGCTGGCGGTCTGCGCCGGCGGGCTGCTGGGCTTCGCCCTGCTGGCCGATCTGCTGGAGGATGGCGAGCATCGCTTCGACGAGACGGTGCTGATGGCGCTGCGCCAGCCCGGGGACCCGGCCCAGCCGATCGGCCCGGCCTGGCTGGGGCTGGTGATGCGGGACATGACGGCGCTGGGCGGCATCCCGGTGCTCGGGCTCTTCGCGCTGATCGCCTTCGGCTACCTGCTGCTGGCCCGGCAGGGCAAGGCGGCGCTGCTGCTGCTGGTCTCGCTGCCCGGCGGCCTGCTGCTCAATACGCTGCTGAAGCAGGGCTTCGACCGGCCGCGCCCGGCGCTGGTCGCGCATCTGGTCGATGTGCAGACGCTGAGCTTCCCGAGCGGGCATGCGATGCTCTCGGCGGTCGGCTACCTCACGCTCGGCGCGCTGCTGGCCGGGGCGGCGACGCAGCGGCGGCGGCAGGGCTATATCCTGGGCGTGGCGGTGCTGCTGACCCTGCTGATCGGCGGCAGCCGGGTCTATCTCGGCGTGCACTGGCCGACCGACGTGCTGGCGGGATGGTGCCTCGGCGCGGCCTGGGCCATGGGCTGCTGGCTGGTGCTGCGCCTGGCGCCCCTCCTTCGTCGCGGATGACGGCGGGCCGCCGGCCGATTACTCTGCCGGCATGACCGATACCCTAGGCCGCTTCCGCAATGCCCCCGCCATCCGCGCGCCGCGCGGGCTGGAGAAATCCGCGCTCGCCTGGACCACCGAGGCGCCGCTGCGGATGCTGATGAACAACCTCGACGCCGAGGTGGCGGAGAAGCCCGGGGAGCTGGTGGTCTATGGCGGCATCGGCCGCGCCGCCCGCGACTGGGCCAGCTACGAGCGCATCGTCGAGACGCTCCGCCGGCTGCGCGAGGACCAGACGCTGCTGGTGCAATCCGGCAAGCCGGTCGGCGTCTTCGAGACCCATGCCGATGCGCCGCGGGTGCTGATCGCCAACAGCAACCTCGTCCCCCGCTGGGCGAGTTGGGAGCATTTCTCCGAGCTCGATCGCAAGGGGCTGATGATGTACGGCCAGATGACCGCGGGGTCCTGGATATACATCGGCTCCCAGGGGATCGTGCAGGGCACCTACGAGACCTTCGCCGAGTGCGGGCGGCAGCATTTCGGCGGCGACCTCGCCGGGCGCTGGATCCTGACCGGCGGGCTCGGCGGCATGGGCGGGGCGCAGCCGCTGGCCGGCGTCTTCGCCGGCGCCTGCGTACTGGCGGTGGAATGCCAGCCTTCCTCCATCGAGAAGCGGCTGGAGACGAAGTATCTCGACCACAAGGCCGACGACCTCGACACCGCCCTCGCCATGATCCGCCGCGCCTGCGACGAAAAGCGCGCCATCAGCGTCGGCCTGCTCGGCAATGCCGCCGAGGTCTTCCCGGAGCTGGTCCGCCGCGGCGTGGTGCCGGATATCGTCACCGACCAGACCAGCGCCCACGACCCGGCCAATGGCTACCTCCCCGCCGGCTGGACCCTGGCGCAATGGGCCGAGCTGCGGGAGCGCGACCCGGCCGCCGTTGCCGCCGCGGCGAAGCGCAGCATGGTCGCCCAGGTCCAGGCCATGCTGGATTTCCAGGCCCGCGGCGCCCAGGTGGTCGACTACGGCAACAACATCCGGCAGATGGCCAAGGAGGAAGGGCTGACCGGCGCCTTCGGCTTCCCCGGCTTCGTCCCCGCCTATATCCGCCCGCTCTTCTGCCGCGGCATCGGCCCCTTCCGCTGGGCGGCGCTGTCGGGCGACCCGGAGGACATCTACCGTACGGATGCCAAGGTGCGGGAGCTGATCCCCGACGATGCCCATCTGCACCGCTGGCTGGACATGGCCCGCGCCCGGATTTCCTTCCAGGGCCTGCCGGCCCGCATCTGCTGGGTCGGGCTCGGGGTGCGCGACAAGCTGGGCCTCGCCTTCAACGAGATGGTGGCGCGCGGCGAGATCGGCCCCATCGTCATCGGCCGCGACCACCTCGACAGCGGCAGCGTCGCCTCCCCCAACCGGGAGACGGAGGCGATGCGCGACGGCTCGGACGCTGTCTCCGACTGGCCGCTGCTCAATGCGCTGCTGAATACCGCGAGCGGGGCGACCTGGGTTTCGCTGCACCATGGCGGCGGCGTCGGCATGGGCTTCTCCCAACATGCCGGCATGGTCATCGTCTGCGACGGCACCGCCGATGCAGCGCGGCGGCTGAAGCGGGTGCTCTGGAACGACCCGGCGACCGGGGTCATGCGCCATGCCGATGCGGGCTACGAGACCGCCATCGACTGCGCCCGCGAGCACGGCCTCGACCTGCCGATGCTGGGCCGCTGAGCATGTTCGACCGCGTCTGGCTGAACGCCGACCTTGCGACCATGGAAGGCCCCGGCCTCGGGGTGGTGACGGATGGCGCCATTGCCGCGCAGGACGGCCGCATCGCCTGGGTCGGCCCGCGCGCGGCGCTGCCGGGCCCCGCCGCCGAGACGGTGGACTGCGCCGGCGCCTGGATCCTGCCCGGGCTGATCGATTGCCACACCCACCTGGTCTTCGGCGGCGACCGCTCGGATGAATTCGAACGCCGCCTGGCCGGCGAGGATTACGCCGCCATCCTGGCCTCGGGCGGCGGCATCCTCTCGACCATGCGGGCAACGCGGGCGGCCGATGCGGCGACGCTGCTCGCTGCCGCCCTGCCCCGCGCCCGGGCGCTGATTGCCGAGGGCGTCACCACTATCGAGATCAAATCCGGCTATGGGCTGGAGCGGGAGGCGGAACTGCGCCAGCTCCGCGTCGCCCGGCAGCTGGCCGAGCGGCTGCCGGTCGCGGTGCAGACGACGCTGCTCGCCGCCCATGCGGTGCCGCCGGAATACGCCGGACGCCGCACCGACTATGCCCGGCTGGTGGCGGAGGAGATCGTCCCCGCCGCCGCGGGTCTCGCCGATGCCGTCGATGTCTTCCACGACCGGATCGGCTTCGACGATGCCGAGACCCTGCTGGTGGTCGAGGCGGCGCGCCGGGCCGGGCTGCCGGTGAAGCTGCACGGCGACCAGCATGCCGACATGGGCAGCGCGGCCTTCGCCGCGAAGCATGGCGCGCTTTCGGTCGACCATCTCGAATGCGCCAATGCGGCCGGGCTGGCGGCGATGGGCGCGGCGGGCACGGTCGCGGTACTGCTGCCCGGCGCCACCTACTTCCTGCGGGAGCCGCGGCGGCCGGATATCGCCGCCATGCGCGCGGCCGGGGTGCGCATGGCGCTGAGTACGGACATGAACCCCGGCTCCTCCCCGGCGCAGTCGCTGCTGCTGATGCTGAACCTCGGCTGCACCCTGTTCCGGCTGACGGTGGAGGAGGCGCTGCTGGGCGTCACCCGCCATGCCGCGGCGGCGCTGGGGCTGGCCGACCGCGGCCGGCTGGCGCCGGGGCTGCGCTGCGACCTGGCACTGTACGGGATCACCCGTCCGGCCGAGCTCTGCTATTGGTTCGGGTGGAATCCCTGCCAGGGTCGTGTTCTGCTGGGCCGGGTGCTGGAAGGATGCTGATGCAGACGCCAAGCCTGGCCGAGATGACGGCCATCATCCACCGCGGGGTGCCGCTCGCCGGCGCCTGGGGCATCGAGGTGGTCTCGGCCGAGGCCGGCACCGCCGTGGTCCGCCTGCCGGCCCAGCCGCTGCTGCTGCGCCCGGGCAATACCGTCTCCGGCCCGGCGCTGATGGGCCTGGCCGACGTGGCGATGTGGGCGGCGCTGCTGTCCGTCACCGGCGGCAAAGACGAGAGCGTGACGTCGAGCATGACGGTCAATTTCCTCCGCCCCGCCGGCTCCGGCCCGGTGTTGGCGGAAGCCCGAATCGTCAAGCGCGGCAAGCGCATGGTCTTCGGCGACATCATGCTACGGGCGGAAGGCAGCGAGGCCATCGCCGTGCATGTGACGACCACCTGGGCGGTGATCGCGCCATGACGCGCTGGCTGGTGGCAGCGCTGCTGTTGCTGGCCCCCTTCGGCCCGGCCCGGGCGGTGGACGAGATCCAGGTCTATACCGGGGAGATCGCGGCACCGCGCGAATGGTCGCTGCTGCAGCACCTGAACTACGGCCTGCGGGCCCGCGCCGGCCGCGACTACCCGGGCGGGCTGCCGGCCCGCGGCACGGTCAACGGCACGCCGGAGCTGGCCTATGGCGTGACCCCCTTCTACGAGGTCGGGCTCTACCTGCCCTTCGCCTTCCGCGACGACCGCTTCTACTCCGGCGGCTTCAAGCTGCGGAACCTCTTCGTCACCCCCGATGCCGGCAACCGCGCGGTCTTCTACGGCCTGAACACCGAGCTGTCCTGGGCGCCGCAGCGCTTCTCCCGCAGCTTCTGGAACCTCGAGTTCCGCCCGATCCTCGGCATCCACCTGGGCGGCTGGGAGCTGACGACCAACCCGATCATCGGCCTCGGCATCGGCGGCCATCAGGGCACCGCCTTCCTGCCAGCCAACCGCGTCTCCTACGGCGTCCGGCCGGACCTCTCCTTCGGCGTCGAGACCTATTCCGACTTCTCCAGCCCCGGCCGCTTCGCCAAGTTCGACCGACAGGCGCACCAGGTCTTCGCCGTGACGGACTTCAAGCTCGGCACGGTCGACGTGAACCTCGGCATCGGCCGCGGGCTGACGCCGCAGAGCGACCGCTGGGCGGTGAAGACGATCTTCGGCTTCAGCTTCTGAACCCTTCTGGTGTCGGCACGTTGCGCCGGACGGAGGGACCCCCCATGCGCCGATTGCTCGCCCTGTTGCTGCTGCTCGCCACCCCCATCATTACCCCCGCCGGGGCCGCCGGCTTCGACGAATTCCAGATCTTCGACGGCCGCATCGGCGAGCCGGGCTCGGTCGACCTGAACCTGCACTACAATCTCGGCCGCCGCGGCCGGCTGGACAGCCCGCGGGAGCAGGGCGCCCCGCGCAACGGCATGCTCCTCACCCCGGAGATCGGCTTCCCCACCGCCCCCTGGCACGAGATCGCGGTCTTCCTGCCGGTCGCCCGGGAGTTCACCGGCGACATCTACGGCGGCGGCTTCAAGGTGCGGAACACCTTCATCAGCCCCGGCGCCGCCGACCGGCCCTTCGCCTACGGCATGGACGTCGAGCTGCGCTACCAGTCCGCCCGCTTCTCCGAGGCCGACTGGGCGGTGACCCTGCGGCCGATCATCGACCTGCGTTACGAGCGCTGGCAGCTCATCCTCAACCCGGCGGTCGAGATGCCGCTCGGCCGCGGCGGCGCCATCTTCGCCCCGGCGGTGCGCGGCGTGCGGCAAGTGGCCGAGACCGTCTGGCTCGGCGTCGAGCACTACATGGACTTCGGCCGCATCGACCGGCCGGAGGCCCCCCGCGGCCAGGCGCACCAGCTCTTCGTCACCACCGACGTGAAGCTCTCCAACCGCTTCGCCCTGCATGTCGGGCTCGGCCATGGCCTGACGCATGCCAGCGACCGCTGGGCCGGCAAGGTGATCCTCGCGGTGGACTTCTGATAGGCTCCCGGCAAAGACGCGGGAGCAAGGCGATGGCCGGCAAGACCTATGTGCTGCTGCACGGCGCCTTCCATGGCGCCTGGTGCTGGCGGGATGTCGCGGAGCGGCTGCGCGCCGCGGGCCACCGGGTGACGACGCCGACCCAGACCGGCCTCGGCGAGCGGGCGCACCTGCTCTCGGCGCAGATCACCCTGGATACCTTCGTCGAGGATGTGGTCCGGCACCTGGAGGCGGAGGAGCTGGAGGATGTGGTGCTGGTCGGCCACAGCTTCGGCGGCAACGGCATCTCCGGCGCGGCGGACCGGGTGCCCGGGCGCATCCGGCACCTGGTCTACCTCGATGCGATGATCCTGGAGGATGGCCAGACCCCCTGGGGCCGGATGCGGCCGGAGGTCGCGGCCGAGCGCCGCCGGCTGGTGGCCGAGCAGGGCGCCGGGATCGTGGCGCCGCCGCCGCCGGTCAGCGCCTTCGGCGTGCCGGAGGACCATCCCCTCGCCCCCTGGGTGCGGCGGCGGCTGACCCCGCATCCGGCCGGGACCTACCGCACCCCGCTGCGGCTGGGCGGACCGGTCGGCAATGGGCTGCCCTGCACCTACATCGCCTGTTCCGCCCCCTGGTACGCGCCGCTTGACTGGGCGCGGGACTGGGTGCGGGCGCGGCCGGCCTCGGGGGGAGAAGGCTGGTCCTGGCAGGAGATCGCCACCGGGCACGATGCCATGGTGACGGCGCCGGAGGAGCTGGCCCGGATGCTGGCCGCCATCGGCTAGGCGACGCCCCAGGGCTTGCAGTTACAGGAGCTTACGGGCTTTCTGCCGGTCATGGCAGCGGACCCCTCCCCCGAACCGGCCGCCCGGCGCGGCTATCACCACGGCAATCTGCGGGAGGCCCTGCTGGAGGCCGCGCGCGCCCTGGTGGCCGAACGCGGGCCGCAGGGCTTCACCCTGACCGAGGCGGCGCGACGGGCCGGGGTCTCGCCCTCCGCCCCCTATCGGCATTTCAAGGACCGCGAGGAGGTGCTGGCGGAGCTCTGCCGGCGCGGATTCGCCCTGTTTGGCCAAAGGCTGCAGGCCGCGGCGGGCGGGGCCGCCTCCCCCACCGAGGCGCTGTCCGGGATGGGCCCGGCCTATCTCGCCTTCGCCCGGGAGGAGCCGGGGTACTACGCCGCGATGTTCGCCTTCCAGCCGCCGGCGGGGGCGGAGCCGGCGGTGCCGGAGCAGCGGGAGCCCTTCGAGGGGCTGGCCCGGGCGGTCGCCCGGGTGCTGCCGGCCGGGGTGGCGGAGCCGCGGCTGGTCGCGTTGCAGATCTGGGCGCTGTCGCATGGCGTGGCGATGCTGGAACGGGTAGGCATGCCGCCACCGGGCAGCGGGGCGCCACCGCCGGAACGCATCCTCGATACCGGGGTCGCCGCCCTGCTCGGGCGGCGGTAGCCGCTTAGGCCCCCCCCCTTTAGGCCATCCCCTCCAGCGCATTCCAGGCCGAAAGCACCGCGCCCTCCTGCCAGCCGGTGAGCCAGGAGAGGTATTCGCCGGCGAAGTGGTAGGGGCCTTCGGGGCTCCGCAGCAGCGGGTACAGATCGCGCCGCTGCGCCGTGGTCCATTCCGCCCAGGCGCCGCCGGCCCGCGGCATGCGCGACCAGGCGACGGAGACGGGCGCCGAGACCTCCCGGCCCAGGCCCGGGTGCAGCGCCTCGCCATCGGCGGCGATGGCGGCGGCACGCCCGGCCGGGCGGCGGGCGGCGAAACGCTCGCCGAGGTTGTCATCCCAGATATAGGCGCCGGTCAGGATGCCGCCCTCGGCGTGGAAGCCATGCGAGGGATACCAGAGCTGGGTGGCCTCGCCCGGGGTCCAGGAGATCCCGCCGTAGATGGCGTGGTCCTCCTCCCAGAAGCGGCGCGCGCAGCGGAAGGCGAGCTTGGCGGCCGAGGAATAATGCAGCGCGGCGAGGCCGGCGCGGCGCGCCTCCGGCAGGTCGGTATCAAGCCGGGCCAGCAGCGGCGCCGGCAGGGTGATGAGGACCTGCGCGGCGGTCTCCTCCCGCATCCCGTCGGCACAGCGCCAGCGCACCCGGGCACCGGCTTCGCCGCGGCGAAGCGAGACGACCTCGGCGCCGGGCACCAGCGCCTCGCCGAGTGCCGTGGCCAGGGCGGCGGCGATGCGGTCCATGCCGCCCACCGGTTGCAGCATGGTGGCGGCATAGTCCACGCCCTCGGTGAAGGCGGCGCCGGCCCAGAGGGTCGGCTCCAGCAGCAGCCGGGCATCGAGCGGCGGCAGGGCGCGTGGCGCCTCCAGCCCTGCCCCCGGCGGCCGGTCCCAGCCGGCGCGGGAGGAGCCGTGGTAGCGATGGTCCGCCCCCAGCGCGCCGAAGCGGCGGAGCATGGCGCGCAGCGCCTCCAGGTCGGGCTCGTCCAGCGGCGCCTCGAGCGTGCCGCGCTCCAGCCCCTTGGCGGCGAGCTCGGCGATGAGGCCGCGAAGGTCGGCCTGCACCCGCCGCTGCGGCACCGGGCCGGTGGAGGCCTGCAGCAGGGCGGCGCGGTTCTCGTTCACCTGCACCTCCAGCGGCACGCCGAGCGCACGGCAATAGCCGAGGATGCCACGGTGGTGGTGCGGGATGCGGGCGGGGCCGGGGTTGAAGTAGAGATGCGGCGCGGCATCCCAGGCCACCGGCTGCGGCGGTGCCTCGCTTTCCCGCACCGTATCGCCGGCGCGGAGCGTCAGGCAGCGGCCACCGGCGCGCTCGGCGGCCTCCAGCACCCGCACGGACCAGCCGGCGCGCCGCATCTCGAGGGCCGCGACCAGCCCGGCGATGCCGCCGCCGATGACGATGACCCGGCGGTCGCCGCGCGGCAGCACCGGCGCCGCCGCCCGCGCCGGGGTGGCCGGCAGCCCGCCGAGCGCCGCCAGGGTGGCGATGGCCGCCGGCAGCCCGCCGGCCGCGCCCACCCCCTGCAGCAGCGCCCGCCGGGAAATCACGCGCCGAAACGCGCGGTGACGGCCTTGGCCACCGCCGCCGTGCCATCCGGCCCGCCGATATCGGCGGTGCGCAGCCCGGCGGCGAAGGCGCCATCCACCGCCGCCTCCAGCTCCGCCGCCGCATCGGCGAAGCCCTGCCCGGCCCCGCGCGCCGCCAGCCAGTCCAGCATCATCGCCGCCGAGAGCAGGGTCGCGGTCGGATTGGCGATGCCCTTCCCCGCGATGTCGGGCGCCGTGCCATGCGCCGGCTGGAAGACCGCGTGCTCGTCGCCGATATCGGCGCTGGGCGAGAAGCCCATGCCACCGACCAGCCCGGCGGCGAGGTCCGAGAGGATATCGCCGAACATGTTCTCGGTCGGCACCACGTCGAAGGCCCAGGGGTGGCGCACCAGGTCGAGCGCCATGGCATCGACGTAGTGATGCGCCGATTCCACCTGCGGAAACTCGCGCGCCACGCCGTCGAAGACGCCGCGCATGAAGGCGAAGGCGCGGAAGACATTGGCCTTGTCCACCAGGGTCACCCGCCCCGTGCGCCCACGCTTGGCGGCGCGCCGCTCGGCGAGGCGGAAGGCGAAGCGGGACAGCTTCTCGGTCGTCGCGCGGGTGATGCGCAGCGTCTCCTCGGCATAGTCCTCGGTCACCAGCCCCTTGCCGCTGGAATGGAACAGCCCCTCCGTGCTCTCCCGGATGAGGACGAAATCGATCCCCGCCGCGCGCGGGTCGGCCAGCGCCACCGGCACGCCGGGAATGGCCCGCACCGGCCGCACCCCGGCATAGAGCTTCAGGCGGAAGCGCAGGTCGAGTTGCGGCGCGATCTCGGTGCCATCGGCGCGGCGGATGCCGGGCCAGCCCATGGCACCGAGCAGGATGGCGTCCGACGCCTCCGCCGCGCGGAAGCTCGCGTCCGGGAAGGCATCGCCGGTCGCCTGGTAGTGGAAGGCGCCGGCCGCCAGCGTCTCGGTGCGGATGCCGATGCCGTGGCGCTTCGCCAGCGGCTCCAGCACGCCGAGCGTCGCCGCGGTCACCTCGGTGCCGATGCCGTCGCCCGGCAGGACTGCGATCCTTACGCTGTTGCTGGCCATGTGCTTTCCCCCTGGGACGATTGGCCCCTATCCTGCGGCAAAGCCCGACCCAGGGCCAAATCCGGAGGAACGACCATGACCCTCATCACCCGGCGCGCGCTGCTCGCCACCGCCGCCGTGCTGGCGGCCCCGGCCGTCCGTGCGCAAGGCACCTGGCCGGAGCGGCCGGTGCGCATCATCGTCCCCTTCCCGCCCGGCCAGGCCGCCGACATCTTCACGCGGGTCTATGCCGACGAACTCTCGCGCCGCTGGCCGCAGCGCGTCGTGGTCGAGAATCGCGGCGGCGGCGCCGGCGCCCCGGCGCTGGAGGCCGGGGCACGGGCCGCGCCGGACGGCTATACACTGACCGCCGGCACCTCCGGCACGCTCGGCGTGAACCCCTCGGTACTGCCGCGGCTGCCCTATGACGCGGAGAAGGATTTCGCCTTCATCTCCAACGTCGTCGTGCTGCCGCTGCTGATCGTGGCGCATCCCTCGCTGGGCATGAAGACCGCGGCCGAGGTGGTGGCCGCGGCCAAGGCGGCGCCGGGAGCGATCGACATCGCCACCGCCGGCCCCGCCACCAGCCAGCACATGTCGGCCGAGCTTTTCGTCCATCGCACCGGCATCAGGCTCAACATGGTGCATTACCGCGGCAGCGGCCCGGCCATGGCCGACCTGCTCTCGGGCAACGTCAAGCTGATGTTCGACAGCGTCGCCTCCGCCCTGCCGCAGATCCAGGCAGGCCGCATCATCCCCATCGCCGTCACCACGCCCGACCGCGCGCCGCAGCTGCCCGACGTGCCGACCATCGCCGAGACGGTGGCGCCGGGCTACGGCGCCTATGGCTGGACCGGGCTCTGCGCGCCCACGGGGACGCCGGAGGCCATCATCCGCCAGGTCAATGCCGATGTCGGGGCCATCCTGCGTCAGCCCGCGGTGCAGGCCCGCTTCCTCGAACTCGGCGGCACCGCGGCGCCTGGCACGCCGGAGGAATTCGGCGCCTTCGTCCGGCGGGAGATCGCGCAGTGGCGCGAGGTCGCCCGCATCGCCAATGTCCGGCTGGAGGGTTGAGGCCATGCACCGCCGCACCCTGCTCGGCAGCAGCCTGCTGCTCGCCACGCCGGCCATCGCCCAACCGACTGGCCGCCCCGTCCGCGTCATCGTCCCCTATGGCCCCGGCGGCAGCAGCGACTTGGTCGCCCGCATCCTGGCCCAGCGCGCCAGCGAGATCAGCGGCCTGTCCTTCGTGGTCGAGAACCGCGGCGGCGGCGCCACCGTCCCCGCCACCCAGCAGGTGGTCGCCGCGCCGCCGGATGGCTCCACCATCGGCACCGCCGACAATGCCTTGGTGCTGAACCCCTTCCTGCTGGCGGCGAGGCTGCCCTACGATACCGAGCGCGACATCGGCGCCCTCGGCCTGGCGGTGACCGCCCCGGCGCTGCTGCTGGCCCACCCGGATGCCCCGGCCCGGACCGTGCAGCAGGTGCTGGCGGAGGCCCGCGCGGAGAGTGGCGGCCTCGGCATCTCCCATGGCGGGATCGGGGCGCCGACGCACCTCACCGCCGTGCAGTTCCAGCTCGCCAGCGGCCTGCCCATCACCCTGGTCGGCTACCGCGGCGGCGGGCCGCAGCTCACCGGCCTGGTCAGCGGCGACGTCCGCTACGGCTTCGTCGCCATCTCCTCGGCGCTCAGCCAGGTGCAGGGCGGCAAGCTGCGGCCCATCGCCATCGTCGCCGCGAAGCGCAGCCCGCTGCTGCCGGAGGTGCCGACCATGGCCGAGGCCGGACTGCCGGCGGTGGATGCGCTGGGCTGGTGGGGCTTCATCATGCCGGCCGGGGTACCACCGACGGTGGTTGCGCGGCTGCATGCGGCCATCATCGCCCCGGCGAAGGAGCCGGCCACGGCGGCGCGGCTGGAGGCGCTGGGCTATACGGTCGTCGCCAGCGGGCCGGAGGAGTATGCGGCACAGATCCGGCGGGAGATCCCGCAGTGGCGGGAAGTGCTGACCAGGGCGGGGGTGACGCCGGAGTAGACAGGAAGACGGGGGAAGGCACTTCCCCCGAGCCCCCTTCGCTTTCTGTCAGTTAAGGCAAAGGGGGGACGATGCGGCAGGCTTCTGCCGCCACCTTCGACAGCCGCAGCATCCGCCGCGCGGCCACCGCGCCCGCCGCGGCCTCGCCGGCGAATTGCTCCAGCAGCTTGTTCGACAGCAGCGCCCGCGCCGCGGCATCCACCGCCACATCCGTCGCGGCCACCGTCGCCGCATCCAGCAGGGTCCGCCGCAGCAGCGCCAGGGTGCCGACCAGCCCCGGCCGCAGCCCGTGCAGCGCCGCCACCTGCCGCACCAGCCGCACCCCGCGCCAGGTGAAGATCAGCGCATCCAGCCCCGGCGAGGGGCTCACCGCCGTCACCGCGAAGGACTGCACCGCCGCCGCCCGGCCCAGCGCCACCGCCTGGCTGTCCAGCACCAGCAGCGGCCCGCCCTCCAGCAGCGCCCGCAGCTCCCCGGTGCTGCCGGCCTGGCGCAGCGCCGGCTGCAAAGCCGCCGCCTCCGCCACGCCCCCGGCCCAGCGCAGCGCCTCCGCCTTGGCCGCCGGCAGATCCTCCCGCGCGAAGGCCGCCCGGGCCCGCTCCACGGCGCGGATCGAGAGCAAACCCCGCACTTCCCGCCAGGCGCCGGAGGCCAGCAGGCCGAAGCCCGCGACCACCACCCCCGCGGTTGCCCAGCCCTGCACCGGGCCGCGGCCGAACTGGTCGATGACGAAATTCACCGCATCCAGCGCCGCCAGCCCAAGGCCCAGCACCGCCAGCCCCGCCCCCGCCCGGCCGAGCCCGGACCAGCGCGAGGGCACCTTCGGCGCCGCCACCGGCACCACCGCCTGCTCCCATTGGAAGTCGAGCCGCGGCGCCGGGGCCACATCCTCGACGATCACCCGCGGGCCCCTTGGGCTATCGCTCACAGCAGGTCTCCGATCAGCGCGGCCAGCAGCGCATCCAGCCCGAGATGCGGAACGCCGGAACCCCCCGCCGAGTCCAGCTTCGGCGGCTGGAATTCCGGCATCTCGAAGAAGCCGTGCTCCCAGAAGCCCGGCTCCGGCGGCCGCAGCGGAATCTCGCCGGGATAGACCTTGGCGCTCTGCCCGGTCGCCAGCAGCGTCCCCCGCACCGCCGCAACCGGCCGGCCGTCGAGGCTCGCCACCGCATCCTCGGTGCAGCGGAGCGAGGCCAGCGCATGCACGCTGGTGGCGACGCCGGCTTCCGTGACGCGGCCCTGCGGCGCCGCGACCAGGGTGCCGAGCAGCGCCGCCAGCGCATCCCGCTGCCGGCCCGGCACATGGTCCGCCTTGGTCGCGGCGAAGGCGACCCGGGCGACGCCGGCGCCCACCAGCCAGTCCCACCAGCCGCCGCCGTAGCGCAGCGCCGCGGCGATGGCGGCCAACGCCTCGGCGGTATCCTCGAAGGCCGCCTGGCCGGCATGCAGCGCACCGAGCACGTCGACCAGCACCGCCTGGCGGTCGAAGCGGCGGAAGAAGGGCTCGAAGAACTCCGCGCGCTGGGCCGCGACATAGGCGGCGTGCCGCTGCGCCATCAGCGAGGCGAGGCCGCCGCCGGCCGGATGCGGCAGCGGGAAGAACCACAGCAGCGGCGTCTCCCCACGCGGCCCTGGGTTCAGCACCCGCCCCGGCTGCAGGAAGCGGAAGCCGAGGCTATCCCGGCATTCCCGCAGCGCGTCGCGGTAGAGCGCATGGCCGCGCCGGGCCAGGCTCTCATCCGCCGTGGCGCCGGCCGGCAGCGCCTCCACCCAGGCCAGGAATTCGCGTGCCGCCGCCGAGGCCCCGGCCCGCCGCAGCCGCCGCAGGGTCTCGGCCGACCAATCGGCATAGCCCTGGTCGAGCATCGGCAGGTCGAGCAGCCATTCGCCGGGATAGTCGAGCAGTTCCAGCGTGATGGTCCGGCTGCCGATGACGCTCCCCAGCAGGCTGCCGAAGCTGCCCGCCCGGTCCAGCTCCAGCGTCAGCTCAAGCGTCGAGAGGTCGTCGGTCCGCCCCGGCCAGGCCGGCGGATCGGCGGCGAGCGCGGCCAGATGCGCCTCCACATCGAAGCGCGGCAGCGCCTCGCTGGCCGAGGGCACCAGCCGCACCGACCGCAGCCGGCCGCCGGCCGCCGCCTCGAACAGCGGAAGGGTGCGCTTGCCGCGCCCGGCCGCCAGCAGGTTGGCGACGAGCGAGGTGATGAAGACGGTCTTGCCCGCCCGGGTCAGCCCGGTGACGGCGAGGCGGATGCGCGGCTGGCCGATGGCGCGCCGGCCGAGGCGTTCCGGGACCTCGGCGAGGTCCCGCAGCAAGGCCAGCGCGTCAGGGAGCATGGTTCAGCGCTGGATCAGCTCGATCTTGTAGCCGTCCGGATCCTCGACGAAGGCGATGATCGTTGTGCCGAATTTCACCGGCCCGGCTTCCCGCGTCACCTTGCCGCCGCCTTTGCGGACCTTCTCGCAGGCCGCCGCCACATCCGGCAGGCCGACCGCGAGGTGGCCGAAGGCATTGCCCTGGTCGTACTTGTCGGTGCCGTAGTTGTAGGTCAGCTCGATCTCGCCCTGGCCCTCGGCATTGCCCTCGCCGTAGCCGAGGAAGCACAGCGTGTACTTGCCCTCCGGCACGTCGCGGCGGCGCAGCTCCTTCATGTCCAGCAGCTCGGTGTAGAATTTCACGCTGCGGTCGAGGTTGCCGACCCGGATCATGGTGTGCAGGAATTTGCTCATGGCGTCGTCTCCATTGATTGCAGCTCGGCGGCACCGAGGGCGATGAGGAAGAGCCCCGCCGCATCCGCCGCCGCGACCGTCGCCGGCCGGTCCACCACGATGGTGCCGCCGGCCTCGATGGCAATGCCGGCGAGCCCGGCCGCCGCCGCACCCTCGATGGTGACGGGGCCGATGGTCGGCAAGTCCACCCGGCGATCCTGCCCCGGCTTCACCAGCTTCACCAGCACGCCGCCCGGACCTTCCCGCCTGAGCCCGGCGCAACGCGCGAGCAGGGCATCGGTGCCCTCGATCGCCTCGACGCCGAGGACGAGGCCCTGCTGCACCACGGCGCATTGGCCGACATCCACCCGGCCGAGGGCGCGGACCACGGCGATGCCGCGGCGGATATCCTCCCAGGCGCGCTCCTCCGGCGCGAGGGCGCCGAGCTGGCCGGCCTCCGGCAGGATGTCGCGGACGATGGCCTGGGAGGGCACGACCTCGTAGCCATCCTCTTCCAGGATGCGGACGACGGCCTTCAGCAGCCCGTCATCGCCCTGCCAAGCGGCGCGGCCGACCCGCAGCAGCATCTTGGCCATGCCGGCATCGGGGAAGATGGCGGTGAAGGAGGGGCGGCTGGCGCGGCCGCACATGACGATCTGGCGGACGCCATGGGCGCGGAATTGCTCCATGGCATGACCACCGGCGCCGACCCGGACGGTGATATGCGGCACGCCGGCGAAATCCGCCGGATCGGCCCAGCCTTCCACCACCACGACGAAGACATCCCGGCCGGAGGCGCGGGCGGCGGCGATGACCCGGTGGGGCATCTGGCCGCCACCGGCGATCAGCCCCAAGGGACCGGTGGGCGGGCCCGAAGCCGGGCTCATTGCCCGTCCCCGGGCTCCTCGTCGGTGCCGCCGAGCTCGGGCGCGGCCATCCGGCCGGGCCGCACGAGCTGGCGGCGGCGGGCGGGATCGCGGATGAAGTCGATGATCTCCATCACCAGCGGCTCGCCGGCGTAGCGCTCCGCGGCCGTCGCCAGCCTGGCCGCGAATTCGCCGGGATCCTTGAAGAGCAACGCATTGGCGACCCGCAGGGTGCGGAGCTGGTCCCGCGAGGCGCCGCGGCGCAGCAGGCCGATCTTGTTGAAGCCGACGAGACGGGCGGGCAGGCCGAAGACATAGCCGAAGGGCGGGATGTCGTTGGTGACGCCGGCGAGGCCCGAGACCATCGCCAGCCGGCCGATCCGCACGCCCTGGAAGACCGCGGCGCCGCCGCCGACGAAGCCGCCATCGGCCACATGCACATGGCCGCCGAGCATGACGTTGTTGGCCAGTATGACGCCGTCGCCCAGCACGCAGTCATGCGCGACATGGGCCTGGGCCATCAGCATGCAGTCGGCGCCGACGGTGGTGACGCCGGTGCCGCCGACGCTGGCGCGGTGGATGGTGACGCCCTCCCGCACCAGGGTACGGGCGCCGACCTCGCAGCGGGTCGGCTCTCCCTTGTACTTGGTATCCTGCGGCGGCGTGCCGATGGAGGCGAAGGGCAGCACGCGGACGCCGGCGCCGAGGCGCGTCATCCCCTCGACCACCACATGCGAGACGAGTTCGACGCCATCCCCGAGCACCGCCTCGGGCCCGATGCTGCAGAAGGGGCCGATGCTGCAGCCGGTGCCGAGCACGGCACCGGGCGCGACCTGCGCGCTCGGATGAATGAGGGTCAAGGGATCAGCGGTCCAGGATCATCGCGGCATAGCTGGCTTCGGCGACGACCTTGCCATCCACCTTCGCCTCGGCGTGGAATTTCCAGATATTCCCACGCTTCTTCTCGCGCACCACATGCACGCGCATCTGGTCGCCGGGAACCACCGGCTTGCGGAACTTGGCATTCTCGATGGTCATGAAATAGACCAGCTTGCCGCGCGCATCCGGGCCGAGGCTTTCCACCACCAGCACCGCCGCGGTCTGCGCCATGCATTCGATGATGAGCACGCCCGGCATCACCGGGTGTTCCGGGAAATGGCCCTGGAAGAAGTTCTCGTTGATCGAGACATTCTTGATGCCGACCGCCGAGACGTCCTTGACCACCTCGACCACGCGATCGACCAGCAGGAAGGGATAGCGGTGCGGGATGGCCCGCATGATCTGCCCGATATCGTAGGTATCGGCCAGCTCGGGTGCGGCGGTTTCCGCCTGCGTCGCCTCGGTACCGTCCATCCGCTAGCCTGCCTTCCCCTCGTCCTTGGTATCCGGCTTGATATCCGGCTTGCTGGGCGGCGCCCCCATCTTGCGCAGCCGCGCGATGGAACGCCAGAATTCCCGCACCGGCCAGGCCGGGCTGCCGATCACATCCGTCTTGGCCGGCACATTCTCCATCACCCCGGCCTGGCCGCCGATGCGGGCGCCGCTGCCGATCTCGAGATGCCCGGCGATGCCGGCCTGGGCGGCCAGCTGCACGTAATCCCCGAGGGTGGAGGAGCCGGAAATGCCGGCCAGGGCCACGATGATGCAGCCCCGGCCCATGGTCACGTTGTGGCCGATCTGGGTCAGGTTGTCGAGCCGCGAGCCCGGCCCGATGACCGTATCACCCTGGCTGCCGCGGTCGATGCAGGCATTGGCCCCGACCTCGACGAAATCGCCGAGCAGCACCCGGCCGAGCTGCGGCATGGTCTCGAACCGGCCGTCCGGCGTCGGCGCGAAGCCGAAGCCCTCCTGGCCGATCCGGGCACCGGGATGCAGCACCACGCCACGGCCGGCGACGGCATGGCTGATGCTGCTATGGGCATGCAGCCGGCAGCCCTCCCCCAGCTCCACCGCCGGGCCGACCACCGCATGCGGATGCAGGATGCAGCCGGCGCCGAGCCGGGCGCCGGCCCCGACCACGGCATAGGGGCCGATCTCGCAGCCCTCGCCCAGCGCCGCATCGGCGGCGACCACGGCGGTCGGGTGGATGCCGGGCACCGGCTTCGGCGCCGGATGCAGCAGCTGGGCGATGCGGCCGAAGCCGAGGTAGGGCGCCGGGGCGACGATCGCCAGCACGCCCTCCGGCACCTGCGACGCCATCGCCGCCGCCAGCACCACGGCGCCGGCCTTGGTTTCCTTCAGCGCCGGCAGGTACTTGCGGTTGTCGAGGAAGCTGACGTCGCCGGGCCCGGCCGTCTGCAGCGGCGCGACGCCGTGGAACAGCCGCTCCGGGTCGCCCTCGCAGCGGCCACCGGCCGCGGCGACGATGTCGGCCAGCCGCAACGGGCCGGCGCTGGTGAAGAACCGGGGATCCGCCGCCAAGGCCGGCTCCTGCCGCTCAGCGCCGCTGCTGCGGGGCGGCCGGCGCCGGGGACGCCGGACGGGGCGCGGCGGCGGCCGGCGCCGCCGGGGCGGCCTCGCCACCGGCGGTCTCGGCCGGCATGGTCACGCTGCGCAGCACGCGATTGAACTGCTGCGCCACTTCCTCGGTCAGGTCGAAGGGCGGGTCGTTGAAGATGACCAGCGGCCGCGGCAGCACGAGGTTCACCTTGCGGCTGGCCGCCACCTGGCGGATCACCACGCCCAGCCCCTGCTCGATCTCGACCAGCGCCTGCTGCGCCGCCTGCTCGATCGCCCGCGAACGCTCGCGGAAGATGCGCTGGCTGTCGGTGATGCGGTCCTGCAGGGTGCGCTCGCGCTCCCGCAGCTGCTCCGCCGGCAGGGTGGCGCGCTGGTTGGCGAGCTGCTGCTGCTGCTCGCGCCAGCTGTTCTGCTCGCGCTGGAGGTCGTCGTTCAGCTTGGCGCGGCGGCGCTCGATCTCGTCCCGCACCTGGTTGAAGGCGGTGGAGACGCGCTGGATCTCCGGCACGTCGACGATGCCGATGACCGCATCGGGCGGCTGCTGGCCGGCCGGCAGGGGCGGCGGCGCCTCGGTCCGGGCACCGCCGGGCCGGGCCGGCTGGGCCGCGGGCTGGTTGGGGCGCTGGGCCTGGGGCTGCTGCGGCCGGGCCGGCTGCTGCGCCGGGCGCTGGCCGCCCTGGTTGGGGATGAAATAGCCGGGGTCCTGCTGCTGGGCCAGGGCCGGGCCGCTGCCCGCCACCGCGGCGAACAGCAGGGCGGATGCCGCCAGGGTGACCCTGGCCCGGGATGCGCCTGCCCGCGGGGACTGGGGCAGGGACTGGGGCAGAGACACGGCAGGCGAAGCGCGAAGGGCTGGCATATGCAGGGAAATCCCAGAAATCGGTAAGGCGGTCGAGGCGGCGATGGTCAGAAGCGGGTGCCGAAGCCGAAGCGGAAGATTTGGGTCTCGTCGTAGGACTTCTTCACCACCGCCTGGGCAAGATCGATGTTGATCAGGCCGAAGGGGCTCCGCCAGGAAACGCCGACGCCGGCGCCGACGCGGGGCGAGCTGTCGTCGGCGACGCCGATGCCCTTCGCCGATTGCGACAGCGAGCCGACATCGACGAAGGCGCGGCCGACCAGCCCGAGTTCCGCCGGCAGCGGCAGCGGGTAGCGCATTTCCGTGGTCTGGGTCCACAGCAGGCGGCCGCCGAGGCTGTCGCTCGTCGTCGTGTCGCGCGGGCCGGCGCCGGCGATGCGGAAGCCGCGGAGGTTCTCGCCGCCGAGGAAGAAGCGGTCGATGATGCGGTCCCGCTTGCCGAAGAGCGTCTCGAGGTAGCCGACGCTGCCGGAGATCGAGAGCAGGTAGTCCGGGTCGCCGAAGACGGATTCGAGCGGGACGTAGTAGGTGCCGTCCACCCGGGTCCGCAGATAGGCCACGTCGCCGCCGAGGCCGGCGAAATCGGTGCCGAGGCGCAGCACGGCGCCGCGCCGCGGATCGACCACCGAATCGCGGAGATCGTAGGTCAGGGTCTGGCCGATCTGCGACAGCACGGTCGTGCCGGCCTGCTCGCGGACGAAGCGGGAGGCATTGGTCGCGATATCGGTGATCTCGCGCTGGGTCAGGGTATAGGCCCAGGTCTGCCGCAGCCGGTCGTTGAAGGCATAGCCCAGGCGGAGGGTGAAGCCCTCGCGCCGCTCGCGGTAGGAGGCGATGTTCAGCAGGTTGCGCTCGACGTAGAAGATATCGAGGCCGGCCGCGAGGTTGCGGTTGAGGAAATACGGGTCGGTGATCGAGAAGTCGAGCTGGCTGCGGCGCTGCGCCAGGGTGCCGTTGATGCGGGCGTCGATGCCGGTGCCGAGCAGGTTGCGCTCGCGCAGGCCGACGTCGGCGAGCAGGCCGGCATCCGTGGAATAGCCGCCGCCGATCGAGACCTCGCCGGTCGCCCTTTCGGTCACCTGGGTATTCAGGATGGCGCGGTCGGGCGCCGAGCCCGGCGCCGAGTTCACCTGCACGTCGGAGAAGTAGCCGAGGTCGCGGATGCGCTGGCGCGAGCGGCGGATCTGCGCGGCATTGAAGGCATCGCCTTCGGCCAGGCGGAATTCGCGGCGGATGACGCGGTCCTGGGTGCGGGTATTGCCGCCGATGTCGATGCGCTCGACATAGACGCGCGGCGCCTCGTTGATCTCGAAGGTGAGGTCGACGCGGCGATCCTCGCGGTTGCGGGTGATGCGGGGCTGCACGTCGACGAAGGGGAAGCCGCGCAGGTTGGCGGCATCCTGCAGCGCCTGGGCCACCCGCTCGACCACGTCGCCGTCGTACCAGTCGCCCTCGCTGACATCGACCAGCCGCTGGACGCTGGCGGCATCGAGGTTGCGGAGGTTGGAGACGACCTCGACCTTGCCGACCTTGTAGCGGACGCCCTCATCGACCGAATAGGTGACGAAGAAGCCGGTGCGGTCCGGCGCCAGCTCGGCCGTCGCATTGGTGATCTGCACATCGGCATAGCCGTTGCGCAGGTAGTAGCGGCGCAGCAGCTCGCGGTCGAAGGCCAGGCGCTCCGGGTCGAACTGGTCGGAGGAGGAGAGCAGCCGGTACCAGGCCTGCTCCTTGGTGGCGACGATCTCCTTCAGCTTGCTGTCGGAATAGGCGCCGTTGCCGACGAAGTTGATGCGGGCGACCAGCGCCACCTCGCCTTCCTGGATCTCATAGACCAGGTCGACGCGGTTCTGGTCGAGCTGGATGATCTTCGGCTCGACGGTCGCGGCGAAGCGGCCGCGCCGGGCATAGAGCTCGGTGATGCGCTGGCGATCGGCCTGCACCGCCTGGGGGGTGAAGACCGCCCGGCCGCGCATCTGGATTTCCTTGCCCAGTACGTCGTCCGAGATCTTCTTGTTGCCCTCGAAGGCGACGCGATTGACGATCGGGTTCTCGGCGACCTGCACCACCACCCGGTTGCCGTCGCGCCGCACCTGAACGTCCCGGAACAGGCCGGTGGCGAACAGCGACTTGAGGCTGCGGTCCAGCCGGTCGGCATCGAAGGCGTCGCCTGGCTGCAGCAGCATGTAGGACCGGACGGTATCGGCCTCGATCCGCTGGTTGCCGGTGACGTCGACGGCCTGGATCACCCCGCCTTCGGGGGCGGCCCGCACGGGCGCCGCCCGCGGGCCGGGGCGCGGCGCCGGGCGAAGCTGCGCCTGCTGCTGGCCGAGCGGCGGACGGGCACGGGCCGGCTCGCGCGTGCCCCGTTCATCGGCGCGTGGAGGCCGGGACTGCGCCTCGGCCACCGCCGGGATCAGGCCCGTGCCGAGGCAGGCGGTGGCAAGCAGAAGAACGCGGAGGGAGAGGGACAAAGGGCAGGCCCGTAGCTTATGGGTTCAGCGAGCGGGCGGAGAATAGCCGCCACCACCCGCCACCGCCACCCCGCACCTCGCGCCTTTGCGCGTAGCTTTGCCAAAGGCTTAACCGGGACGCCTAAGCAGGGGCAAAACGCGGGGCATCACGTCCCCTGGGAAGCCGGGCCGAAAGCCCGGTCCGGCGCGGGCGTCAGCCGACCAGGCCGGCGACCCATTTGCCGATCGGCCCGCCGGCGATGTCGTTCCAGGATGCGAAGAGAAACAGCGTCACCAGCACGGCGAAGCCGGCGCGGAAGCCGTATTCCTGCGCCCGCGGCGGCAGCGGACGGCCGCGAATCGCCTCTGCCGCGTAGAAGACGAGGTGTCCGCCATCCAGCAGGGGGATGGGGAACAGGTTCAGCAGGCCGAGGCTGACCGAGAGCAGCGCCATCAGGTTGATCAGCGGGACGATGCCGAGCGAGGCAGCCTCGCCCGAGACCTCGGCGATGCGGATCGGCCCGCCGAGCTCCTTGGCCGAGCGCTCGCCGGTCAGCATCTCGCCGATGCCCTTCAGGGTCATCCAGGTGACGTCGCCGGTCTGCACCGTGCCGGCGACGAGGGCGGAGGCCGGGTTCAGCCGCTCGAATCGCGCCGCGCCGCCCTGGATGCCCAGCACGCCGACCGGGCCATTGGCCCCGTCCCGGCTATCCGGCACGGCGGTGACGCTGAGCGGCGCGCCGTCGCGGGTGATGGCGATGGTGACGGACTGGCCCGGACGGGGCTGGATGTAGCGCTGCACCTGCTCGAAGCGGACGACCTTCTGGCCATCCAGCGAGACGATGGTATCGCCCGGCTGCAGGCCGGCGCGGGCCGCCGCCGAGCCTTCCGCCACCGCATTGAGGCCGGTGCCGCCGACCGGCTGGCCGACCGTGGCATAGAGGCCGGCGAAGAGCAGGATGGCGAGGAGGAAATTCGCCACCGGCCCGGCGGCCACCACGATGGCCCGGCTGCCGACCGGCTTCTCATGGAAGGTATGGCCGGCGCGCCAGGCGGCACGGGCCTCGGGCGTCGCATCCTCCGGCGTTTCCTGGCCATGCAGCTTCACGTAGCCGCCGAGCGGGATCCAGCCGAGCCGCCATTCGGTGCCGCGCTTGTCGGTCCCCTGCAGCAGCGGCCGGCCGAATCCGATGGAGAAGGCATCCACATGCACCCCGCGCCAGCGGGCGGCGAGGTAGTGCCCCATCTCATGCACGAAGACGAGGACGCCGAGGACGACCGCGAAGGCGATCAGCGTCCGCGGCAGCGACGGCAGCAGGTTCCAGAGATTGCCGAAGAGTTCCAACGCGATCGCTCCTGCCGCCCGGGGGCGGCGCTACTGATTGAGGCGGCCGCGCAGCGACCCGTCAGGCTGCCGCGCGGCGGGCGGCGAGGCGGGCGGCTTCCTGCCGGGCCCCGGTATCCAGCGCCAGCACCTCGTCGAGGCCGCTGATCGCGGGATTGCCGAGCACCGCCAGCGTCTCCTCCACGACCGTTGCAATATCGAGGAAGCCCAGCCGCCGGTCCAGGAACAAGGCGACCGCCACCTCGTTCGCCGCGTTCAATATGGTGGTGGCGCCCTGCCCCGCCTGCAACGCCAGCCGCGCCAGCCGTAACGCGGGGAAACGCTCCGCATCGGGGGCGAAGAATTCCAGCCGGCCCAGGGTGACGAGGTCGAGCCGCGGCAGCACCACCGGCATGCGCTCCGGCCAGGCCAGGGCATGGGCGATCGGCGTCCGCATATCCGGCGTGCCGAGCTGGGCCAGCACCGAGCCATCGGCATACTGCACCAGCCCATGCACGGTGGATTGCGGATGGACCAGGATCTCGATCCGCTCCTCCGGCACCGGAAACAGCCGGGCGGCCTCGATCAGCTCCAGGCCCTTGTTCATCATGGTGGCGCTGTCGACCGAGATCTTGGCGCCCATCTTCCAGATCGGGTGGCGCACCGCGATCTCCGGCGTCGCCGCCCGCATCGTTGCCATGTCGGCATTGCGGAAGGGCCCGCCGGAGGCGGTCAGCACGATCTTCTCGATCGCCGCCGGGTCCCGGGCATCCAGCGCCTGGAAGATGGCATTGTGCTCGCTGTCGACCGGCAACAGGGTCGCGCCGGACCGGGCGGCGGCGGCCAGCACGATCTCCCCGGCGCAGACCAGGCTTTCCTTGTTGGCCAGCGCGAGCGTCCCGCCATGGCCGAGCGCGGCCAGGGTGCTGCGCAGCCCGGCCGCGCCGACGATGGCGGCCATGGTCCAGTCGACCGGACGGGCGGCGGCCTCGATCACCGCCTCGGGCCCGGCCGCGGTCTCGATCCCGGTCCCGGCCAGCGCCTCCCGCAGGGCGCCATGGCAGGCGGGGTCCGCCACCACGGCGAGACGGGCGGCGAATTGCCGGGCCTGGGCGGCCAGCCGGGTCACGTCGCGGCCGGCGACCAGGGCCTCCACCGCGAAGCGCCCCGGAGGCGCGGCCTCCAGCAGCGCCAGCGTGCTCTGCCCGACCGAGCCGGTGCTGCCGAGGACCGTGATTCGCTTCATCGCCACAACGCTTCCCCAGGCCCCAGTGCCACGCCAAGCAACGCCGCCGCGGGGGCGGCCGAGAGGACGCCATCCAGCCGATCCAGCAGGCCACCATGCCCGGGGATGAGGGAGGAGCTGTCCTTCACGTGGAAGCGCCGCTTGATCCAGCTTTCGAATAGATCCCCGACCTGCGCCAGCAGGCCGAGGGTGGCGGCGACCAGCGCCACCCGCAGGAACGGCACCGTCGCCGTTTCCATCACGTAGGCCGCCAGGATCCCGACGGCCATGGCCGCGACCAGCCCGCCCGCCGCGCCCGACCAGGTCTTGTTGGGCGAGATCGCCGGCGCCAGCTTCGGCCCGCCGAAGCGCCGGCCGGCGAGATAGGCGCCGATGTCGCTCGACCAGACCACCAGGAACAGGAACAGCACGTTGACCAGCCCGGCGGTCGCATCGCCGCGCAACTGGATCAGGCCGAGGCCGGCGCAGCCGATATAGGGCACGCCGAAGGCCAGCCAGAAGCCGGGGACGGCCTGGCGGAAGCGCGGCGGCTCGGCCACCGCCCAGAGCCCTACGAAGCCGATCCCGAGCAGCGCCAGCGCCCAGCCCCAGGCCTCGCCCAAGGCCAGTACGCCGGCGGCCAGCACCAGCACCGGCACCGCGAGGCCCGGCAGCCGCTTGGTCGAGAAGCCGCAGAGTCGCACCCATTCCCAGGCCAGCAGCGCCACCGCCGCGGCCATCAGCGCCGTCCAGGCCTCGGCGCCAAGCCAGATGCAGAGGATGGCGGCGGGGACCAGCAGCGCGGCGGACAGTGCCCGCTTGCGCAAGTCGGGCCAGCGGGAGGCAGGCTTCGCGGGGGCTTCCGTCACGCGCCCTGGTGCTTCATCCAAGGCGGATCATCCGACGCGAGCGCCGTAGCGGCGTTCCCGCCGGCCATAGTCGCGCAGCGCGCGGGCCAGATGCTCGGCGCCGTAATCCGGCCACAGCACGTCCTGGAAGACGAATTCCGCATAGGCCGCCTGCCAGAGCAGGAAGTTCGACAGCCGCTGCTCGCCGGAGGTGCGGATGATGAGATCCGGGTCCGGCATGCCGGCGGTGAAGAGCCGGGCGGCGAAGGCGGCCTCGTCCAGGCTGGCCGGGTCGAGCGTGCCGGCCCGGGCGGCCTCGGCGATGGCCCGGGCGGCGGCGACGATCTCGTCCCGCGCGCCGTAGGACAATGCCACGTTCAGGTTCAGCCGGGTGCCGCGGGCGGTGACCGCCTCGGCCCGCTCGATCTCGCGCATGGTCTCGGCGCCGAAGCGGGCGCGGTCGCCGATGACGCGGAGGCGGATGCCCTCCTTCGCCAGCGTCGCCACCTCGGAGCGGAGATAGAGCCGCAGCAGCCCGGTCAGCGCCCGCACCTCCTCGGCCGGCCGCAGCCAGTTCTCGGAGGAGAAGGCGAAGAGCGTCAGCCAGCCGACGCCCTGCTCGGCGCAGGCCTCGATGGTGCGGCGCACCGCCTCGGCCCCGGCCTTGTGGCCGAGCGCGACCGGCAGGCCGCGGGCCTCCGCCCAGCGCCGATTGCCGTCCATGATGATGGCGACATGCGCCGGCACGCCGCCCGGCGCAGCCGTGCCGGGAGCGGGATCGGCCAGGTGGGTGAGCTGAGAAGCGCCAGACACCGGCGTCAGACCTGCCTGATGTCCTTCTCCTTGTCGGCCAAGGTGGTATCAACAAGCTTGATGTACTGGTCGGTCAGCTTCTGCACCTCGTCGGACCAGTTCTTTGCGTCGTCCTGGCCGATCGGTGCCTTCTTGTCCTTCTCCTGCGCCTTGATCTGCTCCATGCCGTCGCGGCGGACGCCGCGGATGGAGACCTTGGTCGCCTCGGCATACTTGCCGGCGGTCTTGATCAGGTCGGCGCGGCGTTCCTGGGTCAGCGGCGGCAGCGGCACGCGGATCACCTGGCCCTCGGCCTGGGGGTTGAGCCCGAGGCCGCTGTCGCGGATGGCGATCTCGACCGCCTTGGTGATGGACTTGTCCCAGACCTGCACCGAGAGCAGCCCCGGCCCGCCGACCGAGACATTGGCGACCTGGTTCAGCGGCTGGTTGTTGCCATAGGCCTCCACCCGGATCGGCTCCAGCAGCGCCGGGCTGGCGCGGCCGGTCCGCAGGCCGGAGAATTCCTTCTTCATGGTCTCGATCGCGCCATCCATGCGGCGCGTCAGATCCTGCTTGAGTGTCTTGAGATCGGCCGGCATGGCCACTGTCCCCCGATCGCTGGTTACGAACCGTCGCCACAGAACACCATCCGAAGATGGCGAGACGCAGGCGGCGGGTTCAATGTTGTTCGATGACCGTCGTGAACTTGCCTTCGCCCTTCAATACGGCGGTGAAGGCGCCTGGTTCATGAATGTTGAAGACAATGATCGGCAGGTTGTTCTCGCGCGCCAGGCTGATCGCCGCCGCATCCATGACCAGCAGGTCCCGCGCCAGCATGTCGAGATAGGTCAGCGTAACGTAGCGTTCCGCCTTCGGGTTCTTGCGGGGATCGGCGGAATAGACGCCGTCCACCTGCGTGCCCTTGAACAGCGCGTTGCATTCCATCTCCGCCGCGCGCAGGGCGGCGGCGGTATCCGTGGTGAAGAAGGGGTTGCCCGTGCCGCCGGCGAAGATGACGACGCGGCCCTTCTCCATGTGCCGGATGGCGCGGCGGCGGATATAGGGCTCGCACAGCGACTGCATCGGGATGGCGGATTGCACGCGCGTCGGCAGCCCGGCCTTCTCCAGCGCGGATTGCATGGCGAGCGCATTCATCACCGTCGCCAGCATGCCCATGTAGTCGGCCTGGGAACGATCCATGCCCGCGGCGGCGCCGGCGATGCCGCGGAAGATGTTGCCGCCGCCGATGACCAGGCAGACCTGGACGCCGAGCTCGACCACCCCCTTCACATCCTCGGCGATGCGCCGGCAGGTTGCGGTATCGAGGCCATAGTCGCGGCTGCCCATCAGTGCCTCACCGGACACCTTGAGCATGACACGCTGGTAGTTGGGCGGGTTGTTCATTATGCGACCGTGACGGGAGCGGGGAACCATATTCAGCGGCCCCTGCCCCCGCAAGGCCCTGGACAGCCGGCGGAATCCACATGCGGGTGAGCAGGGCTCACCCGCGGCGGAACGGTCTTCACCGTCCCGCCATGGCCTCAGGCCTTGGCAACGCCCGAAACCGCGGCGACCTCGGCGGCGAAATCCGCCCCGGCCGGCTTGTCGATGCCTTCGCCGAGCTGGAAGCGGGCGAAGTCGCTGAGCTGGCCGCCGGCCTTCTTCACGATGGACTTCACCCGGCTCTCGCCGTCATGCACCCAGACCTGCTCCAGCAGCACCACTTCCTCGTAGTACTTGCGGATGCGGCCCTCGACCATCTTCTCGATGATGGCCTCCGGCTTGCCCGAGGCACGGGCCTGCTCGGTCAGCACCGCCTTCTCGCGCTCGAGCGCGGCGGGATCGACCGAGGAGGCTTCCAGCGCTTCCGGCCGGGTCGCCGCGACATGCATGCCGATCTGGCGGCCGAGCTGCTCCAGCGCGTCGATCTCCGAGGCGCCCTCGAGGCCGACCAGCACGCCGATCTTGCCAAGGCCCGGCTTGATCGCGTTATGGGTATAGGTGGCGACCACGCCGGACTTGACCTCGATCCGCTTGGCGCGGCGGATGGTCATGTTCTCGCCGATGGTGGCGATGAGGCGCGTCAGCTCCTCGGTCACGCTGTGGCGCGTGCCGGGATAGGTCGCGGTCTTCAGCTTCTCGACGTCGTCGCCGACCGACAGGACCAGCCCGGCCACTTCGGCGACGAAAGCCTGGAACTGCTCGTTGCGGGCGACGAAATCGGTTTCGGCATTCACCTCGACCATGCCGGCCACGTTCGGGCCGCTGGCGACGCCGACCAGACCCTCGGATGCCAGGCGGCCGGACTTCTTGGCGGCGGCCGAGAGGCCCTTGGTCCGCAGCCAGTCGATCGCCGCTTCCATGTCGCCGCCGGTTTCCACCAGGGCCTTCTTGCAGTCCATCATGCCGGCGCCGGTCTTGTCGCGCAGGTCGCGCACCAGAAGCGCAGTAATCTCGGCCATGGATCAATCCTCCAACTGCGGGCGGCCTAGCGGCCGCCCCATCGTCTCATCCTGAGCGTCCGCCGTCCTGTTCGGACAAGGCGGAACGCCGCGGCGCAGATCAGGCCTGCGCCGGGGTCTCTTCGGCCGGAGCAGCCTCGGCGACCGGGGTGGCTTCGGCGGCGGGCGCCTCCTCGGCGGCGGCGGCGATGAACTCCTCCGGGGTCGACTCCTCGGCGGCGGCGGCCAGCGCCTCGTCCTCGGGCAGGTCCTCGACCGAGCCCATGTCCACGCCCGAGGCCTGCAGCCCGGCCGAGATGCCGTCGATGACGGCGCCGGCGATCAGGTCGCAGTACAGGTTGATGGCGCGGATGGCGTCATCGTTGCCGGGGATCGGGAAGGCGACGCCCATCGGGTCGGCGTTGCTGTCGACCACGGCGATGACGGGGATGCCGAGCTTGTTGGCCTCCTCGATCGCCAGCTTCTCCTTGACCACGTCGATCACGAAGATGATGTCGGGCAGGCCGCCCATCTCCTTGATGCCGCCGAGCGCGCGGTCGAGCTTCTCCTTCTCGCGGGTCAGCATCAGGATCTCTTTCTTCGTGAGACCGGTGATGTTGCCGCCGAGCTGCTCGTCCATCTGCTTCAGGCGCTTGATCGAGCCCGTGATGGTCTTCCAGTTGGTCAGCATGCCGCCGAGCCAGCGGTGGTTCACGTAGTACTGGCCGCAGCGCGCGCTGCTTTCCGCCACGTACTCGGCCGCCGCCTTCTTGGTGCCGACGAAGAGCACGCGGCCACCGGCGGCGACGACGTCGCGCACGGCCTTCAGGGCGCGGTCCAGCATCGGGACGGTCTGCTGCAGGTCGAGGATATGGACCTGGTTGCGGATGCCGAAGATGTACGGCGCCATCCGCGGATTCCAGCGGCGGGTGTGGTGGCCGAAGTGGACGCCCGCTTCGAGCAGCAGACGCATGGAAACCTGTGGCATCGCCATGGGGCGAGATCCTTCCTGAAAGTCCGGTTGAGCCTCCGCGGTGCATTCCCGGATGTTCCGGGACCGGACCCTGCCGGATGGTAGGGCGCGCCGCGTGCGAATTTGCCACGCCGGGGGCAATCCCCGGCCTCGGCGGGCGGGGATATGGCATGGCGGGGCCGCCGCGGCAAGGAGAGGCTTGCGGGTGCCGCAGGCGTCCCGCAATTGAAGGGCATGGCGATACGGCTCGGCATCGACCTCGGCGGCACCAAGACGGAGATCGTGGCCCTTGATGCGGCCGGGACCATAAGGCTGCGCCGGCGGACGCCCACGCCCCCCTCCTATCCCGAGGTCATCGCCCTGATCGGCGGGCTGGTGGAGGCGGCCGAGGCCGAATCGGGCGAGCGTGGCACGGTCGGGATCGGCATCCCCGGCAGCCTGTCGCCGGCCACCGGCCTGGTGCGGGGGGCCAATTCCACCTGGCTGAACGGCGGCCGGCTGGACCGGGACGTCGAGGCGCGGCTCGGCCGCCCGGTCAGGCTGAGCAACGATGCCAATTGCCTGGCGATGAGCGAGGCGGCGGATGGCGCCGGGGCAGGCTTCGGCACGGTTTTCGCCGTCATCCTCGGCACCGGGGTCGGCGCCGGGATCGTCACCGACGGGCGCATCCTGGAAGGCCGCAACCGCATCGCCGGGGAATGGGGCCACAACCCGCTGCCCTGGCCGGGCGCGGCGGAATACCCCGGCCCTGCCTGCTGGTGCGGCCGGCGCGGCTGCATCGAGACCTTTCTCTGCGGCCCGGCGCTGGCCGCCGATGCGGATGGGCCGGGCGCCCGGGATGCCGGGCCGCTGGCCGGCCGCGCCGCCGCCGGGGATGCCGCCGCCGCCGCCGCCCTGGCCCGCCACGCGGACCGGCTGGCCCGGGCGCTGGCGCATGTCATCAACCTGCTGGACCCGGACTGCATCATCCTGGGCGGCGGCCTGTCCAACCTCGATCACCTGTACGAGGACGTGCCGCAGCGCTGGCGCGACTTCGTCTTCAGCGACACGGTGACGACGCCGCTGCTGCGGGCCCGGCACGGGGACAGCTCCGGCGTGCTCGGCGCCGCCCGGCTCTGGGACGGCGGCTGACGCCGCGGCGAGGCGACAAGCCTTCGGCCGCCTGCTACAGCGCCAACCCCATGGTCCCGATCTCCCCCCTCATCCCGCGCGCCGCCCTGGTCACCGGCGGCGCCCGCCGGCTCGGCCGCGCCATCGCCCGCGCCCTTGCCGGGGACGGCTTCGATGTCGCCATCCACTACTCCGGCAGCGCCGAGGCCGCCGCGGCGACGGCGGCGGAGATCCAGGCGCTCGGCCGCCGCGCCATCACCCTGAAGGCCGAGCTCGGCACCGAGGCGGAGGTCGCCGGGCTGATCCCGGCGGCGCAGGCGGCGCTCGGGCCGATCGGCGTGCTGGTGAACAATGCCAGCACCTTCGAACGCGACGAATGGGCCGATGTGACCCGCGAAAGCTGGGACCGCCACCTGGAGCCGAACCTGCGCGCCCCCTTCGTGCTGGCCCAGGCCATGGCGAAGGCGCTGTCCGCCCCGGCCGAGGGGCTGGTGCTGAACATGCTGGACCAGCGGGTCTGGTCGCTGACGCCGCATTTCGTCTCCTATACCGTCTCCAAGGCCGGGCTCTGGGCGCTGACCCAGACCCTGGCGCTGGCGCTGGCGCCGCGCATCCGGGTGAATGCCATTGGCCCCGGCCCGGCCATGCCCAGCCCGCGCCAGACCCAGGCGCAATTCGACCGGCAATGTGCCTCCGTCCCGCTCCAGCGCGGCACCTCGGCCGAGGAGGTGGCCCGCGCGGCGCTGGCCATCCTCGGCCTGCCGGCGATGACCGGGCAGATGCTCGCCCTCGACGGCGGGCAGCACCTGCAATGGGCGCCGAGCGGCGGGTCGGGGTTGATGGAAGAATGAGCCCTCGCGTTTTCGTAACGGTTCCCGCATCCACAAAGGCCGCATAGGATGAATTTCGCACCGGACGCCGCGCGGCGCCTGCGTCTGGTCTTCGTCCGCGGCCTCGCCCTCCAGGCCCGCCTCGGCGTCTATCCGCATGAGAAGGCGGCCCCGCAGCGCGTCATCATCGGGGTGGAGCTGGCGGTGGAGGACGAGGCCGCGCCCGCCTCCATCGGCGCCGACGACCTGCGCCGGGTGGTGGACTACGAGCGGGTGGTGCGCGCGGCGCGGGCCGCCGCGGCGGATGGGCATACGCTGCTGGTCGAGACCCTGGCCGAGCGCATCGCCGCCGCCGCCCTGGCCGACCCCCGGGTCCTGCGGGCCCGGGTCTCGGTGGAGAAGCCGGACGCCTTCCCGGATGCCGCAACCGTAGGCGTCGTGATCGAGCGGATGCGCGACTGAGAAGCAAGTCCGCGCGGCAGCGAAACGGTTCTTCGCCGTAATTCATCCACCGCGAATTTGGCCACCGCCGACCTGGGTATTTGTGTCAAGCGCAACCTCCCTATTGACCTGGGTCTGGAAGGCGTGAAAATGAAATACTCAATAAAATCAAAGACCTACAGAAATGCCAGTTTTTTGGGCAAACACTTATGTCCGGCAGATGACAGCCAATTTTCACGCTTCTCCCGCCATCCATCCACACAGTTGTCCACAGTATCGGTGGAGAAGATCGGGTTGCGGAGAACCGCCGCGCAACCCTAATCCAGCGCCATGAGTCAAGCTGAAACCCCCAATCCGGACAGCCTGCCGGAGCCGGTCGACGCCGGCCCCGTGATGGAGGGCGTGCGGGTGATCGAAGCGGCGCTGGCCACCCTGCCGCTCTCGCCCGGCGTCTACCGGATGCTGGATGCCAAGGGCGATGCCCTCTATGTCGGCAAGGCCCGGGCGCTGAAGAAGCGGGTGGTCGCCTATACCCAGGTCTCCCGCCTGCCCGAACGGCTGCGCCGCATGGTGCATGAGACCCGCAGCCTGGAGGTCATCACCACCAGCAGCGAGGCCGAGGCACTGCTGCTCGAAGCCAACCTGATCAAGAAATTGCGGCCGCGCTACAACATCGTTCTGCGCGACGATAAATCCTATCCCTGGCTCGTCCTGACCGAGGACCACCCCTACCCGCAGATCGGCAAGCACCGCGGGGAAAGGCGCAAGGGCGCCAGCTACTGGGGGCCCTTCGCCAGTGCCTGGGCAGTCAACCAGACCCTGACCGCCCTGCAGCGCGTCTTCCTGCTGCGCTCCTGCCGGGACACCGTCTTCGACAGCCGCGACCGGCCCTGCCTGCTGCACCAGATCCGCCGCTGCTCCGCCCCCTGCGTCGACCGGGTCAGCAAGGACGCCTATGCCGAGCTGGTGCGGGAGGCGAAGCAGTTCCTCTCGGGCGAGACTCCCTCCATCCAGCGCAACCTGGCCAAGGAGATGGAGGCAGCCGCCGAGCGCCTGGAATTCGAGCGCGCCGCGGCGCTGCGCGACCGCATCCGCGGCCTGACCCATATCCAGGGCCGCGACCGGATCAACCTCGACGGCGTCGGCGATGCCGATGTGGTGGCGCTGCACCAGCTCGCCGGCCAGTCCTGCGTCCAGGTCTTCTTCTTCCGCGGCGGCCGCAACAACGGCAACCGGCCCTATTTCCTGTCCCATGCCAAGACCGACCAGACGCCGGAGGAGGTGCTGGGCGCCTTCCTCGGCCAGCTCTACGACGACCTGCCGCCGCCGCCCCTGGTCCTGCTGAGCCACGAGCTGGCCGAGCGCGCCCTGATCGCCGAGGCGTTGAGCATCAAGGCCGGCCGCAAGGTCGAGATTCATCGTCCCCAGCGCGGCGAGAAGCGCGAGGCCGTGGTCCATGCCGAGACCAATGCGCGCGAGGCCCTGGAACGGCGCATGGCCGAGGGCACCGCGCAGCAGGCGCTGCTCGCCGGCGTCGCCACCCTGTTCGACCTGCCAGCCCAGCCGGAGCGGATCGAGATCTACGACAACAGCCATATCCAGGGCACCAATGCCTATGGCGTCATGGTCGCCGCCGGCCCCGCGGGCTTCATCAAGCAGGCCTACCGGAAGTTCTCCATCAAGTCGGCGGTCACCCCCGGCGACGACTTCGGCATGATGCGGGAGGTCTTCGAGCGCCGCTTCGGCCGCGCCATCAAGGAGGACCCGAACCGCGAGAGCGGCACCTGGCCCGACCTGGTGCTGATCGACGGCGGCCTCGGCCAGCTCAATGCGGCGCGGGAGATCATGGCGGAGCTCGGCGTCGACGACGTGCCGCTGGTCGCCGTCGCCAAGGGGCCGGACCGCGACGCCGGGCGGGAATGGTTCCACCGCGCCGGGGCGGAGCCCTTCCAGCTGCCGCCGCGCGACCCCGTGCTGTACTACCTGCAGCGGCTGCGCGACGAGGCGCATCGCTTCGCCATCACCACCCACCGGGCCGGCCGCTCCAAGGCCATCACCCGCTCCGAGCTGGACGAGATCCCCGGCGTCGGCAGCGCGCTGAAGCGGAAATTGCTGAACCATTTCGGCTCGGCGCGCGGGGTGCGGAACGCGGCGCTGGAGGATCTGGCGAATGCGCCCGGGGTGGGGCCGGCGGTCGCGCGGAAAATTCACGGGCATTTCCACCCCGGCGGCGGCTGAGCGGCCGGATCGCCCTAACCCAGGCTTGCCCCGCGCCGCGCCCTCCGCCATGACTGCGCCGGCATGCCAACCGACCTTCCCAACCTGCTGACGCTGTCGCGCATCGCCGCCATCCCGCTGCTGGTGGCGCTGGTGGCGCTGCACAGCCCCTGGGGGGATGCCGCGGCCTGCTTCGTCTTCTCGGTCGCCGCCATCACCGATTATTTCGACGGCAAGATCGCCCGGCAGCGGCAGACCGTCTCCGGCCTCGGCCGCATGCTGGACCCGATCGCCGACAAGCTGCTGGTCGCCGCCGCGCTGATGCTGCTGGCCGGCCAGGGCCGGCTGCCGGGCCTCTCGCTGTATCCCGCCATCCTGATCATGCTGCGGGAGATCCTGGTCTCCGGCCTGCGCGAATACCTGGCGGAGCTGCGGATCGGCCTGCCGGTGACCAAGCTGGCCAAGTGGAAGACCGGCTTCCAGATGGGCGCGCTGGGCACCCTGCTGGCCGGCGAGACCGGGGCGGCGGTGCTGCACCTGTCCTTTCTGCCGGTCGCGCTGATCGGCGAGGCGATGCTCTGGACCGCCGCGGCGCTGACCCTGATGACCGGCTGGGACTACCTGATGGCCGGCCTGCGCCATGCCGGCCAGCCCGTCCCGGCCGCGACGGGGTGGTCGGGCGTGGCGAATTCC
>NZ_CEEDBP010000010.1:0-161550 GCF_979252845.1 Belnapia sp. AC561 | reverse complement strand
ACGCCTTCCTAAACCAAGCCGTCTCAGCCCAGCTCAGACAACGCACATCAGCCGCAATAGTGCCCAGGTAGTGCTAGCACAGCCGGGCAGTCTTCAGCGTGGCCATGACGCGTTCGGGGTTCATTGCCCAACGCCGCCTCTCGGCCCGCGCCGGAGGACATATAGGTGAATTGGGAGTGAAGCAGGTCTGGCCTCCCGGGAGTCGTCCAGGATGCCGACCACAGTCTGCTGCAGTCCGCTAGGTTCCTCACCATAGACGCGTGCTGGCTTGTTATCGCTTGACGTCAATCCACCGTTACTGCCGGCCCGCGCGGCCGACTTTTGTTCCACACGGTTCGGATCGCTTCGCTGACACCGATCGGGTCTGGCACGCCCTTCAACACATGGACTTCCTCCGGGCTTCGTCCTTCGACCGACTTCAGCACGATGTCACCGATGCCGACCAGTCGCTGGTAGACGTTGCGGGTGGAGACGACGTCGCGGATGCGGAAGACCTCAACATCGTCCCGCACCTTGGTCCAGAAGCCGGATTCGATGACGATCCGCTCATTGGTGATGGTGATCCGCTGACGTCCTAGGAAAGGCAGTCCCAGTAGCAGCAGCGCCAGCACCCCTCGGCCCAGGCCGAAGGAGCGCTTGGTCTCCCGGGTAGTCAGCAGCGTGCTTTCGGACATACGGGCGCCTCGCAGAAATAGTCCATAGGATATGGACTCGGAATGGTGGCTGCGCTGACCATCGGGCGCAATGGCGCGAGAAGTCCGCTCTTTTCCCAGCCACTCGCCCTTCACCAAATTTTCTGGGCCGCAACGTATTCTCGCTATTTTTTGTATACTAAAATTATCACGTTCGGGCGATGTAACGCCGACTCAAGCAAGCTCACGTTATTGCGCGCAGACGGCAGAGGCATCCGGTGCCTAATCGTTTCGAATGACAGGGCCGCAGGAACCAAGCTCGCACCGGCATGGAGACAACATGCACCTGACCGAAACCGGCCGTACCAAGGCTCGTGCGGTGTCGCTGGGGTGACGCAGTTACCGCCTTTCGCTGCCGCCAGCCCTGCCCTCCCACAGGCCAGTGCGACGATATTCGGGCCGGCCAGCCCGAACGCACAGGCAAGGCGGCTTCATCGTTCGCTCCGCCTCCTGCTGCTTGCCGCCGTCGCCCTACCCGCCTGCATCCTCGGCGCCGGGACCAGGCTTGCCTGGCAAAGCCAATGGCGTGACGCGACAATAGAGTTGGAACGCGCTGCCGATGCCGGCGCCGATTACGCCACACGCTTGTTGCTGAACTATTCCATCGCCGCCAGTCGCGTGGATGACATCCTGCGCGGCCTCAACGATGCCGAAATCCGCGCCGAGGAACCTGCTCTCCATGAGGCGATGAAGGCGCTGGTCGCCCAGTTGCCACAGGCTTCCGCTGCCTTCGTGGTGGACCGGGAGGGCGTGCCGCTGGTTGCCGCCGACCGCATGCCGGTCCCCCGCGTTGCCACCGCGCGCGACCGCGATTTCTTCCATGCCCTCTCCGGCGAAGATGCACCGGAGGTGCATATCAGCCGGGTCTATGCCAGCCGCTTCGATGGCCGCCCTTTCTTCGCCGTCAGTCGGCGCCGCTCCAATACCGGCAATGCGCTCGAGGCCGGTGGCTTTGATGGTCTGGTCAATCTTTCGGTGGAACCGGCATTGGTTGCCGCGGGCCTTTCCCGACTTTTGGCCCGGCACGGCGATGCCATAGCGCTCATCCGTGCCGATGGCGCCATACTGACCCGAACGACGGGCGCCTATGGCCCACTCTCCTTTCTGCCCGTCAGCAGCCCCTTCCATGGTTTTGCAAAGGCCGGCGCCAAGACCGCAACCTATCGTGTCACCGCCCCGATCAACGGACAGCCGCAACTCGTCGCCCTCCGTCGGCTGGATCGCCTGCCGGTCTATGCTGCCGTCATCCGCTCCCGCAGTGCCATCGCCGGCAGCTGGTGGGAAGCGGCCTGGCCGCAATTCGCCATCGGCATCCCCGCAACTCTGGCCCTGCTTGCCCTGGCCTTGCTGGTGCGCCGCAGCCAGCTTGATCTCATCACTGCCAATGGCGGTCTTGAAGCCAGCGTCGCCGACCGCAATGCCACGCTCGAGGAAGTCTCGCAGGCGCTCGACCTCACCCCCTGCATGATCACCGACCTTGAGGGCCGCATCAGCCATTGGTCGGAAGGCTGTGTCCGCCTCTATGGTTTCGACCGAACCACAGCACTCGGGCGTAAGGCGAGTGATCTACTCTCCACCGAATTTCCCGCTGGTGGGCGGGACAAGGTGCTGGCCGCGGTGCTCCAAACCGGTCAATGGCAGGGGGAGCTGCGGCAGAAGCGACGTGATGGCAGTTGGATGGTCACCAGCACCCAATGGACCCTGCGGCTGGATCCACTGACCGGGGCACCCATGTCCCTCGTCAGCACCCGCACCGACCTCAGCGTCCTGCGCCGGACGCAGCGCGCGTTGAGCCGCAGCGAGGCACGGCTACGCCGGGCGCAGGAAGCAAGTGGTGTCGTGGCCTTCGAAATCTTGGAGGATGGCCGGGTGGTGGCGCATGCGGCGCTGCGTGGCCTGTTCGGCTTGGCACCGGACACGGCCATGACGATCGAGCGCTGCCTCGCCCGCTTTCACCCGCCCGACCTGGCGGCAGCCCGACAGCTCTGCGCCCGGCTCGCCACTGCCGGCGGCGGCTTCAGCCAGGAATTCCGAGTGCAGCACCCGGACGGCAGCGAACGCTGGTTGCTGGCCCGGGGCGAGGCGGCCGCCGACCCGGCCGGCGGCCCATATCCCCGGATGGTTACTGGCATCATCCTCGATGTCACCGAACGCCGTGCCGCCTCGACGGCCCTGTCCGAAAGCGAGGAACGCTTACGGCTGGCTCAAGGCGCCGCCGGCTTCGGCATATATGACTATGACTTTCCCACCGGGCGCGTGACCTGGGATAGCCGCATGCGCGCCCTCTGGGCCTTGCCGAAGGATGCGCCGGTTACCAATCGCCTCTTCCTCTCGGGCCTGCATGCGGATGACCGGACGCTGCGGCGGGACGCGGTGCGCCGCGCCATGGATCCCGCGGGCCAAGGCACCTACCAGGTCGAATACCGGGTCATCGGCATCCAGGATGGCCAGGAACGCTGGGTCGCCACCACCGGCCAGGTCCGCTTCGCCAATGGCCAGCCGATCCGCCTTACGGGCCTCGCCATGGACATCACCGCCCGCAAGCGAACGGAACAGCGCAACGAATTGCTGATGCGGGAAGTGGATCACCGAGCAAAGAACGCGCTTGCCGTGGTGCAGGCGGCGCTCCGTCTCTCCCGCGCAGCCTCTCCGGCCGAGCTGGTGCGGATTGTCGAAGGCCGGGTTGCCGCCCTGGCCCGGGCGCAGACCATTCTCGCCCAGCGCCGCTGGGAGGGGGCGGAGTTGCATGCTCTGCTGGAAGGTGAGTTGGCCCCCTTTCTCACCGGCATCCGCCGTGACGCGCCGCGGGTGGAATTGCTTGGCCCACCGGTAACCGTCGCCGCCCATGCTGCCCAGCCGCTCTGCATGGCGATTCATGAATTGGCGACGAACGCGATGAAATACGGTGCCCTGTCGCATGCGCAGGGGCTGCTGCAGGTCACCTGGCGGCTGGATGCGGCCAACCGGATGCTGGTGCTCAGCTGGCGTGAGAGCGGTGGCCCGGACCTCACCGGCCTGACACGCGGCCGCGGCTTCGGCTCCCGCGTCATCGAGCAGACGGTGCAAAGCCAGCTTGGCGGCACCCTTGAACGGCGCTGGTTGGCGAATGGGCTGGTCTGCGACATCGAGGTGCCACTGAGTTGGAATGGCCCAGGCAAGGCGTTGGTGCTGGATGGCGAAGCCGCCGCAACCTAATCCCAGCTGAGCCAATCCCGCAGCAGCGCCGTCACCAGCGCCGGCGCCTCCATTGGCGGCAGATGACCACTACCGGGGATCTCCCGCAGCCGGGCACCAAGAATGCCGGCGGCGATCTCGGCCGCCAGCTCCGGTGGCGTCAGCACATCCGCCTCCCCCACCGCGACCAGGACCGGCAACCGCAGCCCCGGCAGGTCGGGCCGCGAATCCGGTCGGCCGAGGATCGCCGCCTGCTGCCGCAAGAAGGCGTCCCGTCCCACCCGTTCGGCCATGGCGATGACCGCCGTACCGACCGGCCCCGCGAGGTTCGCCGGATGCACGAGTTGCGGCAGCAGCCGCGGCGTCACACCCTTGAACTGCCCGCTGCGCGTCAGCGACATCAGCCCGCGCCGACGCCGCGCCTGATCCGGCGTATCAGGCCGAGCAGAAGTGTCGAACAACGCCAGGCGCGTCACCCGCTCAGGCGCCTGCCGCATGATTTCAAAGGCGAGATAGCCGCCCATGGACAGCCCAACCAGGGAGAAGCGAGGGGGTGCCTCCGCCAGGGCACGGGCCGCCATGGCTGCGAGGCCATCGTCTTTGGTCACGTCTGCCACATGACAGAGTGCCGAGCCGGCCAACCCGGCGACCTGCGCTTCCCAAAGCGCGGCATCACAAAGCAAACCGGGCAGCAGCAGGAGGTCGGGGGGAGATTGCATGGATGGGCAGGCTCCTAGTCCGGCCAAAACAACGGCACAATGGGGCAATGCCGACCGGATGCGCTTGATTTTCGCGCCGCCTTGGCGCATAGGGATCGTGGACCTGGAACGGCAGCCTTGCGAAAGGGCGAGCCGGGCGTCGGTTTTCGGCCATTCGGGCCGCCATGCCGCCGCTGTCCCGGCGAAGGAACCGACCGCACTTGACCGATACCTCCGAACGGCCCGCTTCCGATGCGGCCGAACACGAGCATAGCAACCAGCCCGCGGTGAGCGCCGCAGACCCGGCAAGCCCGATGACTGAGCCGCCAGTGGCCGCCATCGAACCCGAGGCCGCAGCTGCGACCGATGCTTCTGCGCCAGCTGAAGCAATTTCTGCCGAGCCTCCGGCTGAAGTCGCCCCCGAAACACCTGTCGCCGAGCCCGTAGCCGCGATGGAATTCGGTACATCCGCCCAGGCCGAAGTCGTGTCCGCTGAACCGGCCGCCGATCCCCCGGAGGCCGCAGCCGCCACGGGGGACGCAGCCGAAGCCGCCGCCGAGGTGACCAACGTCTCCGAGAATGACGACGAAGACGAAGACGACCCGGCCGAGGAAGACGCCACCCCCCGCGTCACCTTCGCCGACCTCGGCCTGTCCGACCCCATCGTCCAGGCCGTTGCCGAAGCCGGTTACGTCACGCCGACGCCGATCCAGGAAGCCGCCATCCCCATCGTGCTGATGGGCCGGGACGTGCTTGGCTGCGCCCAGACCGGCACCGGCAAGACCGCCGGCTTCACCCTGCCGATGCTCGACATCCTCGCCTCCGGCCGGGCCAAGGCGCGGATGCCGCGCAGCCTGATCCTCGAGCCGACCCGCGAGCTCGCGCTGCAGGTCGCCGAGAATTTCGTGAAGTACGGCAAGCACCTCAACCTGGTGCATGCCCTGCTGATCGGCGGCGAGAGCATGAACGACCAGCGCAACGTGCTCGACAAGGGCGTCGACGTGCTAATCGCCACGCCGGGCCGGCTGCTCGACCTCTTCGACCGCGGCCGCATCCTGCTGGCCGACTGCAAGGTGCTCGTCATCGACGAGGCCGACCGCATGCTGGACATGGGCTTCATCCCGGATGTCGAGCGCATCGTCTCGATGCTGCCCGCCATGCGCCAGACCCTGTTCTTCAGCGCCACCATGGCGCCCGAGATCCGCAAGCTGGCCGATGCCTTCCTGCAGAACCCGAAAGAGATCAGCGTCTCCGCCCCGGCTTCCGTAGCGACGACCATCACCGCCGGCCTGCTCTGGACCCGTGAGCTCGACAAGCGCGAGGCGCTGCGCCGGCTGATCCGCCGCGAGCAGGTCCAGAACGCCTTGATCTTCTGCAATCGCAAGGTCGAGGTGGATGTCCTTTACAAGTCGCTCAAGCGGCACGGCTTCTCGGTCGGCTCGCTGCATGGCGACATGGATCAGCCAGCCCGTTTCGCCACCCTGAACAAGTTCAAGGCGAATGAGCTGCAGTTGCTGGTTTGCTCGGACGTCGCCGCCCGCGGCATCGACATCGGCGGCCTCAGCCATGTCTTCAACTTCGACGTGCCGTTCCATGCGGAGGATTATGTCCACCGCATCGGCCGTACTGGCCGCGCCGGCAATAAGGGTGCCGCCTTCACCATCGCCACCGCCGATGATGCCCGGAACGTGGCCGCTATCGAGAAACTGACCGGCCGACCAATCCCCCGTATCGAAGTCGAAGGGTTGGACGAGGTTAGCAACGAGGAAATCGCTGAGGCCGCCGCCCGGCCGAACCGCGGCCGTGGTGGCCGTGGTGCCTCTGCCCGCGGTGGTCGCCCGGCTGCTGGTGGACGTGACCGCGAACGCGGCCCGCGCGGTGCCGACCGCCGATCCGATCGCGCCCCCCAGGCTGATACCCAGCCGATCGTTGCCGCCTCCCCTGAGCGGGCCCCTCTGGCTGAGCGCCCCGCGCGCCCAGCCCGTGGTGACCGACCCGAGCGTGGCGAACGCTCCCGCGATCGTGGCCGCGACCGCGCCCCGGTCACTCCGCGCGAGGAACGTCCCCGCACTGAGGACCGCGCCCCGCGCAACGAACAACCGCGCGAGGAGCGCGGCTGGGACCGGCCGCAGCCGGACCGCTATGCCGAACGCCCCGAGCGCAGCTGGGACCGCGACGGTCCGCGCCGTCGCGACCGCGACGACCTCGGCCCCTCGGTCCAGGGTTTCGGTGATGCCATCCCGGCTTTCATGCTGATCCCCATCCCCCGTCCGCGGCGTGATGCGAACCCGGAGCCGGAGACCGAGGCCGAAGCCGCCTAGGCTTCGTCTTCTCCGGACAGCAATCCTGCGCCGCGCCAGCGGTTGCGGGATGCTGCTGGCCGCGCCAAATACCCTCCGCAAGCCCCACGCGCCGGGGCACCAGAGCCCCGAGGAGCCAGCCATGAACGTCATCTCCCCAGCCCCGAAGCGCAGCATGGCGACCTTCAAGTGGGAAGACGCATTCCTGCTCGACGACCAGCTCACCGAGGATGAGCGGATGATCCGCGAGGCGGCGCATGACTTCTGCCAGGAGAAGCTGCTGCCCCGCGTCCTCATGGCCAATCGGCATGAGAAATTCGACCGCGAGATCATGAACGAGTTCGGCGAGATGGGCTTTCTCGGCGCCACGCTCGACGGTTATGGCTGCGCCGGCGTCTCCTATGTCGCTTACGGACTGATGGCACGCGAGGTCGAGCGGGTCGACAGCGGCTATCGCAGCGCCTTCTCGGTGCAGTCGAGCCTGGTGATGTTCCCGATCCACGCCTTCGGCTCCGAGGCGCAGAAGGAGAAGTATCTGCCGAAGCTGCGGACCGGCGAATGGGTCGGCTGTTTCGGCCTGACCGAGCCGGATGCCGGCTCCGACCCCTCCTCGATGCGCACGCGCGCCAAGAAGGTCGATGGCGGCTATCTCGTCAGCGGTTCCAAGACCTGGATCACCAATGCGCCGATCGCCGATTGCGCTGTGGTCTGGGCCAAGGACGACGAGGGCATCCTGCGTGGCTTCATCCTCGACCGGGGCATGAAGGGCCTGACCTTCCCCAAGATTGAGGGCAAATTCAGCCTGCGCGCCTCGACCACCGGCATGATCATGATGGACGAGGTCTTCGTTCCCGAGGAGAACCGGCTGCCGCTGGTGAAATCGCTGAACGGTCCCTTCTCCTGCCTCAACCGTGCTCGCTACGGCATCGCCTGGGGTTCGCTCGGCGCCGCCGAGTTCTGCTTCCACGCGGCGCGCGACTACACGATGAACCGCAAGATGTTTGGCCGGCCGCTGGCGCAAACTCAGCTTGTCCAGAAGAAGCTGGCCGACATGGAAACCGAGATCACCCTCGGCCTTCAGGCCGTGCTCCGCGTCGGCCGTCTCTTCGACGAGGGCAAGGTTGCGCCGGAGATGATCTCCCTGGTGAAGCGCAACAACTGCGGCAAGTCGCTGGATATCGCCCGGGTCTCCCGTGACATGCATGGCGGCAACGGCATCGTGGACGAGTACCACGTGATCCGTCACGTCATGAACCTCGAGACGGTGAACACCTATGAGGGCACGCACGACGTCCATGCGCTGATCCTCGGCCGGGCCATCACCGGGTTGAACGCCTTCGGGGGCTAAGCAGCCCCCTTGTTCGGCGTGGAGGATGTGGCGGAGATCGAGCGGGCAATCCAATCGGCGATCGCCCCGGCCTTCCTCCTCACCGGCATCTTCAGCCTGCTGAATGTCCTGACGGGCCGCCTCGGCCGGTTGATCGACCGGGAACGCGCCATCCGCAATGGTCTCTCCCCTCCCTTGCGGGGAGAGCTGAAGCGGCTGGCGCTGCGGGCCCGCTGTCTGCACCATGCGATCGGCGCCTCGGTAACGGCGGCCATTCTGCTGTGCTCGCTCATCATCGCCGCTTTCGGGGGCGTTTTCCTCGGCCTGAAGCTCGCCTGGGTCCTGGCTGCCCTGCTTGTCGCGGCCATGCTCTCGCTGGTAGCGGCGCTGGGCCTTTTCCTGGGCGAGGTCCGCCTCGCCTCCGCCCATTTGCCCCTGGAGCACGATGTCGGACCTGCTTGAACTGACCGTCGAACAGATGGGCGCGGCCGGCGATGGCATCGCTCGCTTCGAAGGTGGCCAGGTCTTCCTGCCGCAGGCTTTGCCCGGTGAGGTCGTGCACGCCCGCCTCACCGGCAAGCGTGGGGAGGCCAAGGTTGCCCAGGTAGAGTCCTGGCTTACCGAAAGTCCCGACCGGGTCACCCCGCCCTGCACCCATTTCCCGGTCTGCGGCGGATGCGTGCTGCAGCACTGGAACCTTTCGGCCTATGGCGCCTGGAAGCGCGGCCGGCTGGTCGAGGCCCTGGCCCGCGCCGGGTTCCCCGAGGCCCCGGTCGGTCCCATGGTTGCCACTCCGCCCGCCTGCCGCCAGCGTGTCGATTTTGGTTTCGAGCGACTGCCCGATGGCCGGGTCACCATCGGTTTCCACCAGCGCGGTACCACCACTTTGGTGCCGATGCGGGAATGCCATGTCCTGCTGCCCGCGCTGGTTGCCCTGTTGCCCGCCCTGGCGGAGACGCTGCGCCACCTCGAAGGCCTCCGCCGGCTCGGCTCCGCCGTCATCAACATGCTCGACAGCGGGCCGGACATCCTGCTCCGCACCGATGCGCCGCTGACGATGCCGGACCGCCGGGCGCTGGCCGGACTGGCCACTAGTCTGGGCGTCCCCCGCATCGCCTGGGCCGGCAAGGGCGCCGGAGCGGAGATCGCTGCCCAGCTCGGCGCGGTCCGCCACCGGCTTTCGGGCATCGAGGTCACCCCCGCCCCCGGCGCCTTCCTCCAGGCCAGCGCCCCGGGGGAAGCGGCGATCATCGCCGCCATGCTCGCTGGCCTGCCGAAGAAACTGCATGGCCGCGGCAATATCGCTGATCTCTATGCCGGCATCGGCACCCTCAGCATCCCGCTGGCCGCCCGCGGGCGGGTCACCGCCTTCGAAAGCATGCCGGATGCGGTCGCAGCCCTGGCTGCCGCCGCGGGCAAGGGCGGGGTGAAGGTCAAGGCAGTGAAGCGAGACCTCGACCGGCAGCCCCTGGCCGGGGCGGAGCTGAAGGATTTTGCAGCGGTCGTGCTCGACCCGCCCTACGCTGGCGCGGCGGAGCAGGTAGGGCTGCTCGCAAAGGCCGGCGTGCCCAGCATCATCTATGTCTCCTGCAACCCGGCGGCACTAGCCAAGGATGCCAGGGCCTTACAGGCCGCCGGCTACCGGGTCGCCGCCGCCACCGCAGTGGATCAATTCCTCTGGTCGCCGCATCTGGAAGCAGTGGTTGCCTTCAGCCGCTGACCCAGCCAGCGGAATAACTTGATTGCGCGGGCATCCTCCCCACCAATAAGCAATAACCAGTCGGAGCCTTACCGCAATGATCCCCTCCAGCCGTCGCCTTGCCCTGGGTGGCCTCGCCACCGCCTTTGCTGCGCCGGCACTGCTGCGGGGCGCCGCGGCTCAGACGGCCCCTTCTCCCGCCGCTGCCATGCCGCAGGCGCCGGGCTATTACCATTTCAAGGTTGGCGGCTTCACCGTCACCACCGTCCACGACGGCGCCTTCACCCGGCCGCTCGAGGCCTTCGTCCGCAACGCGCCGCTGGCCGATGTCCAGTCCGTCCTCGCCGCGCAGTTCATGCCGACCGACAGCTTCCGCATCCCCTTCACCGTCACCTTCGTCCAGACCCCGACCAAGCTGGTGGCCTTCGACAGCGGCAACGGCATCACCCCGCCCACCGCGACCAACGGCAAGATGATCGCCAACATGGCCGCCGCGGGGATCGACCCGGCCAAGGTGGATGCCGTCATCCTCAGCCATTTCCACGGCGACCACGTGAACGGCCTGCTCGGCGCCAACAATGCCGCAGCCTTCCCGAATGCCGAGATCTTCCTGCCCGAGGCCGAGATCGCCTGGTTCGGCGATGCCGCCAACGAAAGCCACAGCCCGGAAGGCCAGCGCGCCAATTTCGCCAACAGCGCCCGTCGCCTGGCGCCCTATGCCGGCCGCATCACCCGCATCAAGGCGGGCGCCGAGCCCGTCCCCGGCATCACCGCCATCGATGCCTTCGGCCATACCCCGGGCCACACCATCTACCGCATCGCCGACGGCGGCGCCCAGGCGATCTTCATGGCGGACGTGACCAACCGGCCGGAGCTCTTCGCCGCCCGCCCCGGCTACCACGCCGTCTTCGACTTCGACGCCGATGTCGCCGAGGCCACCCGCCGCAAGGTGCTGGATATGGTCGCCACCGACCGCATCCGCACGACGGGCTACCACTTCCCCTTCCCCGCCAACGGCTACTTCACCAAGGACGGCAGTGGCTATCGCTACGTCCCGGCGGATTGGTCGAGCGCGGTCTGACCGGCTGGACGGCTGGACCGGTCGAGGGTTTTGCGGTCTCCTCCCGCCGCGCCGCGGCGCAGTGAGGAGACCACAAGAATGACCACGACACGCCGGCACATCCTGGCTGCCGGAGCCCTGGCGCTGACGACGGCAAGCGCGGCACGGGCGCAGGCCTCGCCGCTGAAGCTCGGCATCCTGGGCGATCTGTCCGGCCCCTACCGGGACCTCTCGGGCCTCGGCACCATGGCCTGCGTGCGCCAGGCAATCGAGGATCTCGCCGGCGCCGGTACCCGCCTGCCGGTCGAGGTGCTGCATGCCGACCACCAGCACAAGCCCGATGTTGGCGTCGCCATCGCCCGGCAGTGGTTCGACCGCGACGGCGTCGATGCGATCCTGGAGGTGAACAACTCCGCCATCGCGCTCGCCATCACCGATATCGCCCGCGACAAGGACAAGGTCTTCCTGGCAACCGGCCCGGCGACGGCGGATCTGCACGGCACCCGCTGCGGCCCGAACCACCTGCACTGGACTTACGACACCTGGATGCTGGCCAATGGCGCCGGCGCCGCCACGGTGCGGGCCGGCGGCGACAGCTGGTTCTTCATGACCGCCGACTACGCCTTCGGCCATTCGCTGGAACGCGACACCCGCCGCGCGGTGGAAGCCGGCGGCGGCAAGGTACTGGGCCAGGCGCGCTACCCCTTCCCGCAGACCACGGACTTCTCCTCCTTCCTGCTGCAGGCACAATCCTCCCGCGCCAAGGTGCTGGGCCTCGCCAATGCCGGGACCGACCTCGTCAACTGCGTGAAGCAGGCGCATGAATTCGGCCTGACCCGGCGCGGCGCGATGAAGATGGTCGGGCTGCTCTGCCTGCTCGGCGACGTGCGGGCGATCGGCGCCGAGGCGGCGCAGGGCCTGCTGCTGGCCGAGCCCTTCTACTGGGACTTCGATGACCGCACCCGCGCCTTCACCACCCGCGTGCTGCCGAAGATGCCGCCCAACATCTACCCCAGCACCAACCATGCCGGCGCCTATTCCGCCGTGCTGCACTACATCCGCACCGCCGCCGCCATGGGCGGCCCAGCCGCGGCCAAGGCCTCCGGCCGCGCCACCATTGCCCGGATGAAGGCGCTGCCGACCGAGGACGATTGCTTCGGCCCCGGCCGGGTGCGCGAGGACGGCCGCAAGATCCACCCCGTCCACCTCTTCGAGGTGAAGCCGCCGGCTGAGGTGAAGACCGGCTGGGACTTCTACAGGCTGGTCGGCTCGATCGAGGCGGAGAAGGCGATGCGGCCCCTGGCCGAGGGCGGCTGCCCGATGGTCCAAGGCTGAGTATCACCCCTCGGGGCGAATGTTCCGGCGCTTCACCAGCCCGCCCCAGAGCGCCACCTCGGCGCGGATGAAGGCCTCGAACTGCGCCGGGGTGGTATCCCCCGGCGCGAAGGTCAGCGCCTTCATCTTCTCCCGCACATCCGGCTGCCGCACCGCCGCGCGGATGGCGGCTGAGAGCATCTCCACCACCTCCGCCGGCGTCCCCTTCGGCGCCACCAGCCCGTAGAAGGCCGCCGCGTCGAAGCCGGGGAAGCCCTGCTCGGCGATGCTCGGGATCTCCGGCAGCAGCGCCACCCGCCGCGCCGAGGTGACCCCCAGCGCCCGCACCCGCCCGGCAGCGATATGCGGCAGCATGGAGCTGTCGAACATCGCCGGCACCCGGCCCGAGAGCACGTCCACATGCGCCGGCGCGCTGCCGCCATAGGCGACGGTTGTCACCTCGATCCCCGCCCGGTCGTAAAGCAATTCGCCCGACAGATGGGTGATGGCGCCGATGCCGGTATGGGCGACCGCCACCTTCCCCGGATTGGCCTTCGCATAGGCCACGAACTCCTGCACGTCCCGCGCCGGGAAATCCGGATGCACCACCAGGATGTTCGGGATGGTCGAGATCAGCGCCACCGGTACGAAATCCCGGAAGGGGTCGTAGGGCAGCCGGTCGAACATCAGCGGGTTCAACCCGAAGGGCAGCGAGACGCTCAGCAGCGTATGCCCATCCGCCGGCGCCCGCATGACCGTCTCGGTGGCGATCAGCGTATTGCCGCCCGGCCTGTTCTCGACGACGACCGGCCGGCCCCAGGCCTCCGCCAGCTTCTGTGCCACCAGCCGGTTCTGGTTATCCGCCGCGCCTCCGGCGGCATAGGCGACGACGAAGCGCACCGGCCGGTCCGGGAAGCGCGCCACGGTCTGGCCCTGGGCGGCACGGATGGCGGGCGCGACGGCGATGGCGCCCAGCAGGGCGCGCCGGTGCAGGCTCATGGCTGATTTCCCCCAGGGGCCTTGTTGCCGGCCCGTACGGGAATGGTGTCGGCGCCGCGGCCCGACGTCAACCGGCCAGCGTCAACCGGCCGAGATGCTCCGCGGCCCGTCCTGCACGAAGCCGGTCGTCATCTTCACGAAGGCCTCCGCCGTCAGCTCCGCATCCAGCAGCGCGCCGTGATGCTCGAAGCGGTCGGACCGGTCGATCCAGAGCCGGTCGCACAGCACGTCGAGCGAGCCGGGCGCGCCGGGGAACACAGTGCGGGCGATGAGCTGGGTGTCGATGAACCGCCCCTCGTGGAAGGGCTCGGCATCCCAGGCCGCCAGCTTGGCCCGGCGCATCTCGTAGTTCAGGTAGCCGATCTCGTTGCGGGCGCTATGTGCCAGCATCACCGAATCGCCGATGAAAGCCTCGAAGACGGCGACGATCTCGGCGAAGCGCGGGGCCTTGCGCAGCGCATTGGGGTGGATGCCATGCACCTTCATCGCCTGCGGATGCACCGGGCCTTCCGGGTTCACCAGGCTCTGCCAGCTCTCGCCGTTGCGCCAGCCCTCGCCGTCGCGCAGCAGCTCCAGGCAGCCGATCTGGATGATGGTGCCGGGCAGCCGCAGCCCCTTCGGCAGCTTCAGGATCTCCGCCTCGGTCTTCACCGGATGGCCGGTGGTCTCCACGTCGATCGAGACGATGCGCGCGGCACCGAGGATATCCGGAAGATCCAGCATCTCAGACGTGGAAGCTCTCGCCGCAGCCGCAGCGGCCCTTCTCGTTCGGATTGGTGAAGGTGAAGCCGGCCGACATGGCCTTCTGCTCGTAGTCCATCACCGTACCGATGAGAAACAGGCTGGCCTTGCTGTCCACCAGCACGGTCACGTCCTTGTCCGTCACGCTCTCGTCGCCCTTCTGCGGCCCATCGACCCAGGTGAGGTCGTAGGAGAGGCCCGAGCAGCCCTTGGTCTTCACGCCGATGCGCAGCAGCCGCCCGGCCTCGCCGGCCGCGTACAGCCGGCGCAGCCGCTCGGCGGCACCCTCGGTCAACTGCATCAGCGGCGGCAGGGCACGGCGGGCGCGCGGTGGGGTCTGGCCAGGGGGGTCAATTGTCGTGCTCATGGTGCGGCCTCCCTCAATACATGTTCATGGCAAGCTTGGCGTCTTCGCTCATCCGGCCCTGATCCCAGGGCGGATCCCAGACCACCTCGACCGTCACGTCAGTCACGCCGGGGACCAGCCGCACGCTTTCCTCTACCTGCGCCGGCAGCTCCTGCGCCGAAGGGCAGGAGGGGGTGGTCAGGGTCATCTCGACCTTGACCTTGCCGTCATCCTCGATCTCGACCGCATAGATCAGCCCGAGTTCATAGATGTCGACAGGGATCTCGGGGTCGAAGACGGTCTTCAGCACGCTGATGATCGCGTCCTCGCTGATCTTCTGCGCCGGCGGCGGGGTCTCGCCCTCGGGCGTCCAGGCGCCATGGGTCACGGCGATATCCTCACTCACTGCTCGCCTCCTTGCTGCCGCCATCGAGGGCGGCATTCAGCGTATGCCAGGCAAGCGTCGCGCATTTCACCCGGCTGGGGAACTCATGCACGCCGGACAGCGGCTGCAACCGCTCCATCTCGTCGGCCAGCGAGGCGCCGCAATCCGGGCAGGTGCCGGTCATCGCCAAGGCCCGGAAGCCCTCGCCCAGCTTGTGCGCCTCGGCCGCCGACTTGCCCTTGACGGTCTCGGTCATCAGGGACGCGCTGGCCATGGAGATGGCGCAGCCGCGGCCCTCGAAGGCGGCATCGGCGATGCTGCCGTCGGGGGCCATCTTGAGGAACAACTCCATCCGGTCGCCGCACATCGGGTTGTCGCCCTTGGCGCTGCGGTCGGCATCCTGCAGCCGCCGCAGGTTCCGCGGCTTGCGGCCGTGGTCGAGGATGACTTCCTGGTACAGGTCACGCAGATCGTCGAACATCAGGAAAAGAACTCCCGTGCCTTGCCCAGCGCCTCGGCGAGATAGTCGATCTCGGCTTCCGTGGTGTAGAGCCCGAAGGAGGCGCGGCAGGTGCCGGCCTCCACGCCGAAGCGCGCATGCAGCGGCTCGGCGCAATGCCGCCCGGCCCGCACCGCGATGCCCGCGCGGTCCAGCAGGGTCGCCAGATCATGCGGATGCGCATTGTCGAGGCCGAAGGCGAAGACCCCGCCCCGGTCCTGCGCCGCACCCAGCAGCGCCAGCCCGTCGATATCCGACAGCCGCCGCATCGCATGGTCGACCAGGGTGCGCTCATGCGCCTCGATCGCCGGCATGCCGATGGCGGTCACGTAGTCGATCGCCGCATGCAGGCCGACGGCCTCGACGATCGGCGGCGTGCCGGCCTCGAACTTCGCCGGCGCCTCCGCCCAGGTGCTGCGCTCGAAGCTGACCGAGCTGATCATGTCGCCGCCGCCGAGGAAGGGCGGCATGCGGTCCTGATGCTCGAGCCGCGCCCAGAGCACGCCGATCCCCGTGGGCCCATAGAGCTTGTGCCCGGTGAAGACGTAGAAATCCGCGCCCAGCGCCTGCATGTCCACCTTGCGGTGGACCACCGCCTGGCTGCCGTCGAACAGCACCTTGGCACCGGCCGCATGCGCCATGGCGACGATCCGCTCGACCGGCGTGACCGTGCCCAGCACGTTCGACATATGCGCGATGGCGACCAGCCCGACCTTGCCGTCGGCCAGCTTGGCGCCGAGGTCGTCCATGTCCAGTTCGCCGGTATCGGTCACCCGGCAGACGCGAAGCTCGATCCCCCGCCCGTCATCCCGCAGCATCTGCCAGGGGATGATGTTCGCGTGGTGCTCCAGCTCGCTGATCAGCACCGCCTGCCCCGGCCGCATCACGCCACGGCCCCAGCTATGGGCGACGAGGTTGATGGCGGCGGTGCTGTTGCTGGTGAAGATCACCTCGCGCGGATCGGCCGCGTTGAGGAAGCGGGCGACGGCGGCGCGCGCCGCCTCGTAGTCGGCGGTCGCCGCCTCGCTCAGCTGATAGGCGCCGCGATGCACGTTGGCATAGCGCTCCTCCATGCTGCGGACCATCGCCTGCACCACCGCGCGCGGCTTCTGCGCCGAAGCGCCGCTGTCGAGGAAGACCAGCGGCTTGCCCCGGACCATGCTGCCGAGGATCGGGAAATCCTGCCGGATCCGGCCGACGTCGAAGCTCATGATGCCGGCTCCCACCAACCTGCGACCGCGGCTTCCAGCGCCGCCCGGCTGGTCGGGTCGGCGACGGCCTCGATCGCCTCGGCGAGGAAGGCCTGCACCAGCATCGACCGCGCCGCCTCCTCCGGGATGCCTCGGGCGCGGAGATAGAAGAGCTGCTCCGCATCCAGCGCGCCCACCGTGGCGCCATGGCTGCACTTCACGTCGTCGGCGTAGATCTCGAGCTGCGGCTTGCAGTCGATCTCGGCCTCCGGGCTCAGCAGCAGCGCCTGGTTCATCTGGTAGCCATCGGTGCGCTGGGCGATCTGGTGGACGTGGATCTTGCCCTGGAAGACGCCGCGCGACTTGCCGGCCAGCACCGTCTTGTAGGTCTGCCGGCTGGCGCAATCCGGCGCCGCATGGTCGAGGAAGGTGGTCGTATCCGCATGCTGGCCCGCCCGCAGCAACTGCGCCCCGTTCATGTGGCAGGCCGCCCGTGGCCCGGCGAGGGTCACGTGGATCTCGTTCCGCACCAGCCGCCCGCCGGCGTTGAGCGTGAAATTGTCGTAGGTCCCGCCGCCCTCAACCCGGGCATAGATGGTGCCGAGTTGGAAGCCCTTGGCGCCTTCCTGCTGCACCCGGGTATGGGTCAGGGTCGCGCCCTCGGCGACCTCGATCTCGAAGACCGGGTTGTGCAGGTAGCGCGACCCGGCCGGGCCACGCGCCGTCTCGATGATGGTCAGGCTGGCGCCCGCCTCCAGCCGCACCAGATGGCGCGGGTGGAAGGCCGCCGGCCGCTCCCCGCCGCTGGCGAAGGAGGCGAGCTCGAGCAGCCCGCCCGCCACGCCGGCCGGCACGGTGATGACCAGCCCATCCTCGAACAGCATGGTGTTCAGGGCGACCAGCGGCTCCTCCGCCGGCCGCGCCAGGCTGCCGAGCCGGCCTTCCTGCGCCGCCAGCTGCAAGGCCAGCCCGTCCACCACGAACCCGGTGCTGTCGAGCGTCGAGATATCCGCCCGGAAGCGGCCATCGACGAAGACCGCGCGGCGGTGGCAGACCGGCTCCGGCAGGTCGGCCGCATCGCCCAGGACGCTCAGCGCCTCGTCGAAGCCGGCTTCCGAGACCGGCCGCAGGTCGGTGTATTTCCAGGCCTCGACGCGCCGGGTCGGGAATCCGGCGCTTCTGAAGCGCTCGGCCGCCGCCTCACGCAGCGCCTGCACCCAGGGCAGCCGCACGCCGGGCAGCCGTGCCCGCAGCCCGTCGAAGCGGTGCAGGAAGCCCTCGGCGCCGGAATGCACGACCGCGTTCATGCCGCCGCCTGGACGGAGGCATAGCCGGTCGCTTCCAGCTCCTTCGCCAGCTCCGCGCCGCCGCTTTTGACGATCCGCCCGGCCATCAGCACATGCACCCGGTCGGGCACGATGTAGTCCAGCAGCCGCTGGTAGTGGGTGATCACGAGCGAGGAGAATTCCGGCGCCCGCAGCGCATTGACGCCATCGGCCACGATCTTCAGCGCATCGATGTCGAGCCCGCTGTCGGTCTCGTCGAGGATGGCCAGCTTCGGCCGCAGCAGCGCCATCTGCAGCACCTCGTTGCGCTTCTTCTCGCCGCCGGAGAAGCCGACGTTCACGCCGCGCTTCAGCATGTCCTCGGACATCTGCAGCGCCGCAAGCCGCGCCCGCGCGGTCTTCAGGAACTGCATCGCATCCAGCTCGCCCTCGCCGCGCGACCGGCGCTGCGCATTCAGCGCGGTGCGGAGGAAGTTCGCATTGCCGACGCCGGGCAGCTCGACCGGATACTGGAAGGCGAGGAAGACGCCCGTCGCCGCCCGCTCCTCCGGGTCCAAGGTCAGCAGGTCGACGCCGTTGAACGTCGCGCTGCCGCCGGTCACCTCATAGCCGTCGCGGCCGGCCAGCACGTAGGACAGCGTGGACTTGCCCGAGCCGTTCGGGCCCATGATGGCATGGATCTCGCCGTCCGGCACCTGCAGGTCGATCCCCTTCAGGATCGGCTTGCCATCGACCTCGGCGGTCAGTCCTTCGATCTTCAGCATATCAGAGTCCTTGTTGGCCGCTGTGCCCCTCGGGGCTCAGCCGACCGATCCTTCGAGCGAAATCTGCAGCAGCTTCTGGGCCTCGACGGCGAATTCCATCGGCAGCTCCTTCAGCACCTCGCGGCAGAAGCCATTGACGATGAGGCCGACGGCATCTTCTTCCGACAGGCCGCGCTGGCGGCAGTAGAACAGCTGGTCCTCGGCGATGCGGCTGGTGGTCGCCTCATGCTCGACCTTGGCCGTCATGTTGCGGTTCTCGATGTACGGCACGGTATGCGCGCCGCACTGGTCGCCGATCAGCAGGCTGTCGCATTGCGTGTGGTTGCGCGCACCCGAAGCGGTGGGCGCGACGCGGACCAGCCCGCGGTAGGTGTTCTGCCCCTTGCCGGCCGAGATCCCCTTGGAGACGATGGTCGAGGTCGTGCGCTTGCCGACATGGATCATCTTGGTGCCGGTATCGGCCTGCTGGTGGTTGTTGGTGATCGCCACCGAGTAGAACTCGCCGACGCTGTCATCGCCGAGCAGCACGCAGGACGGATACTTCCAGGTGATGGCCGAACCGGTCTCGACCTGGGTCCAGCTCACCTTGGACCGCGCGCCGCGGCACTGCGCCCGCTTGGTGACGAAGTTGTAGATGCCGCCGCGGCCTTCGGCATCGCCGGGGTACCAGTTCTGCACCGTGCTGTACTTGATGCGCGCGTCGTCCATCGCCACCAGCTCGACCACCGCCGCATGCAGCTGGTTCTCGTCGCGCATCGGTGCCGTGCAGCCCTCGAGGTAGGAGACGATCGCCCCCTCGTCGGCGATGATCAGCGTGCGCTCGAACTGCCCCGTGCTCTTCGCATTGATGCGGAAGTAGGTGGAGAGCTCCATCGGGCAGCGGACGCCCTTCGGGATGTAGACGAAGCTGCCGTCGGTGAAGACCGCGCTGTTCAGCGCCGCATAGTAGTTGTCGCCCTGCGGCACCACGCTGCCGAGGTACTGCTTCACCAGCTCCGGGTGCTCGTGCACCGCCTCCGAGATGGCGCAGAAGATGATGCCGTCCTTCGCCAGCCGCTCCTTGTAGGAGGTGGCGACGGAGACGCTATCGAAGACCGCATCGACCGCGATCGGCATGCGCCCGCTCTCGGAGGGGCTGTCGCCCGCACCCTCGACGCCCGCCAGGATCGCCTGCTCCTTCAGCGGGATGCCGAGCTTGGCATAGGTCTTCAGCAGCTCGGGATCGACCTCGTCCAGGGACTTCGGGCCGATCTTCTGCTTCGGCGCCGCATAGTAGTAGGCATCCTGGAAGTCGATCTTCGGGTAATGGACGGAAGGCCAGGTCGGCTCCTCCATCTTCAGCCAAGTGGCATAGGCCTTCAACCGCCAGTCAAGCAGCCACTGCGGCTCATTCTTCTTGGCGGAGATGAAGCGGACGATGTCCTCGTTCAGCCCCTTGGGGGCGAAGTCCATCTCGATATCCGTCGAGAAGCCCCACTTGTAGGTACCCTCGGTAACGGACTGGACGGTGTCGAGTGTCTCGGCAACTGCGGGCATTGGGTTTCCTACTCGGCGACGAGTTGGGCGAGCATGGTGACGGGGGCACGCCGTGGGGGGCTGGCGAGATCGGCGAGGGTGATGCCGGAGAGCGCCCGGCGGATTGCCTCGTTCACCGGATCCCAGCGGCCGCGGATGGCACAGATGCTCTCGGCTTCGCAGCTGCCAAGCCCGCCATCGACGCAGGCGGTCAGGGCGATCGGCCCGTCGATGGCGACGATCACCTCGGACAGCGGCACCTGGTCCAGCGTCCGGGTCAGGCGATAGCCGCCCCGGGCGCCGCGCAGGCCCTCCACCAGGCCGGCCTGGCCCAGGCTTTTCAGCACCTTGGACACGGTCGGCTCGGCGATGCCGGTGCCCAGCGCCAGGCCCGGCGCAGTCTGCACCTGGCCATCCGGCAGGGCGCCATCGCGCGCCAGGCGCGCCATGACCACCACTGCATAATCGGTCAGCTTCGAGAGCCTCAGCACGGTGATTTCTCCACGACCGGTTAAATAGGACCAATCGGGTCCTCTTTGAAGCCCCCCTCGCCCAAATCCTCCTCCTGGGGCTAGGCTCCGCCCCGAGGGAGACCCTGGACCATGCCGAGCATCACCACCGCCGACGGCGTCGAGCTGCAATACGAGGAGGCCGGCACCGGCACGCCGCTGCTGTTTGTCCATGAATTCGCCGGCGACGCCCGCGCCTGGGAGCCGCAGATGCGCTTCTTCGCCCGGCGCTACCGCTGCATCGCCTTCAACGCCCGCGGCTACCCGCCCTCCGCCGTCCCACACGAGCAGAGCGCCTATTCCCAGGACCGCGCCACCGACGACATCGCCGAGGTGATCCAGCAGCTCGGCCTCGCCCCGGCCCATGTGGTGGGCCTGTCCATGGGCGCCTTCGCCACCCTGCACCTCGGCCTCCGCTACCCCCACCTCGCCCGCAGCCTGACCGCCGCCGGCGTCGGCTACGGCGCCCAGCCGGGCAAGCAGGCCCAGTTCCGCGCCGAGGTCGATGCGACCGCCGACCGGATCGCCGCCGAGGGTATGTGGAAGATGGCCCGCACCTATGGCCGCGGCCCGACCCGCCTGGTCTTCGAGGAGAAGGACCCGCGCGGCTACGCCGAGTTCATGTCGCAGCTGTCGGAGCACGACACCGACGGCGCCGTGCTGACCATGCGCGGCTGCCAGCGCGAGCGCCCCAGCCTGTTCGAGCTGGAGGCCGGCTTCCGCGCCATGAAGCTGCCGACCCTGGTGATCTGCGGCGACGAGGACGACCCGACGCTGGAGCCCGGCCTCTTCCTCAAGCGGACCATCAGCACCAGCGCCCTGCTGGTCATGCCGCGCTGCGGCCACACGATGAACCTCGAGGACCCCGACGCCTTCAACCGCGCCGTGCTCGACTTCATCACCTGGGTCGATGCCGGCCGCTGGTGGGAACGCAACCCGGAGACGCTGGCCGGCAGCATCATCGCCGGCAAGCCGAAGGCCTGAGGGCCAGGGTCCGGGCGGACCGTGCCGCCCGCCCGGACGAACCCTAGCCGGACGAACCCTAGATCGTCACCCGCTCCGGCGCCGCAGCCCGCAGCGGGTCGGCCCAGATCACCTGCGCCGGCGTCACCTCCTTGCCGAGCCGGCCCATGCCGCGGAGCTGGTCGATCGCCAGCTGGACGTTGGCGACCGAATCGGCGGTGAGATCCAGCGGGTAGCGCACTTTGGTCATGAGCTCGGCCATCAGCCCGCGGTCCTGGCGCAGGAAGCGCGCCACCTGCTGCGCCGCCTCCGTCTTGTTGCTCTCGAGGAAGGCGGTCGCCTGCACCAGGGCGCGCAGGAAGCGGGTGGTAGCCTCGGGGTTCGCCCCGGCCCAGGCCTTGTTCATGTAGATGAAGTTGCGGACGATCTGGATGCTCTCGTTGTTGAGCAGGATCTTGGTCCCCGGGATGGCACGCAGCGCCCGGGTCGGCCAGGGCTCCCAGACGGCGAAGGCATCGATGTTGCCCCGCTCCAGCGCCGCCACCATCTCCGGCGCCTCGACGTTCACGATGGTGTAGTCGGCTGGGTTCAGCCCCTGCTTGGCCACCACGGAAAGCCAGAAGGTCTCGCTGCCGGTGCCGCGCGCGACGCCGACCTTCTTGCCCTTCAGCGCCTCCATGCTCTCGACGTTGCGGCCGAGCACGCTGATCCAGCGCAGCAGCGCCGTCCCCTCCGCCACCACGACCACGTTGGGGTCGCGGATATGGGCCGAGACGCCGGCCTGCTCGGCACCGAAGGCGGCATTCACCTGGTCGCCGATCAGGAAGGCCACCATGGCGCTGCCCGAGGGGCCGGTATTCACCGTGACGTCGAGGCCGTTGCGCTCGAAGAAGCCGCCCTCCCGCCCGACGTAGAAGGGGGCGAAGGACGGGTCGACACCGGTTGCGATGGTCATCTTGATGGTGCCCTGGGCGCGCACGGGCAAGGCGGCGACCAGGGCGGGCGTGGCAAGCAAGGTGCGGCGGAGCATCGGGCGTTTCCTCACATGGTCGGGTTGTAGCGGCCGGCGAAGGCGCGGATCAGCAGGCGGAAGGCGCGGTCGGTGGCGAAGCCGAGCAGCCCGAGGGTGACGAGCGCCACGAAGATATCCTCGATCTGCATGAAGAGCCGGGCGTCCCACAGCATCTTGCCGAGCCCGTCGTTGCTGGCGACGAGTTCCGCCGCGACGATGGTGACGAAGGAATTCGCCATCGCCAGCCGCATGCCGGTCAGGATGAAGGGAACCGTCGCCGGCAGCGCCACCAACGCGAAGACCTGCAAGCGGGAAGCGCCCAGGCATTGCGCCGCGCGGATCTTGTCCGGCGTCACCGCGCCGACGCCGGCGGCGGTCGCAATGATGACGACGAAGACGGTGGTATAGGCGATGAGGAAGACCTTGCTCTCCTCGCCGATGCCGAACCAGATGACCGAGACGGTGATCATGGCGACGGCCGGGATGAAGCGGAAGAACTCGGTCCAGGGCTCCAGCAGCAGCCGCACCGAGCGGAAGCTTCCGATGGCCAGCCCCAGCGGGATGCCGATGGCGCTGCCCAGCAGGAAGCCCTGCAGGATGCGCCGCAGGCTGGCGAGGACGCTCTCCTGCAGCAGCCCGTCCTCGAGCAGTACCCAGCCGCGCTCCAGCACCGGCCAGGGCGGCGGGAACAGCGTGGAGCGCACCAGCAGCACCGCCGCCAGGTGCCAGACCAGGAACAGCAGGACGAAGCCCGCAAGATAGCCAAGCAGGGTGGTCGCGCCGTCGCGGTTCACGAGTGGATCTCCGCGTGAATGAGGGCATGCACCTGGCGGAACACCGCCATGAAGCCGTCCGAGGTGCGGTCCCGCGGGAAGGGCAGATCGACCGGGATCACCGCCTTCAGCGTTCCGCCCGGCCCCCGCGTCATCACCGCGACCTGGGTCGAGAGCGCCACCGCCTCCTCGATGTCATGGGTGATGAAGAGCACCGTCTTCCGCGTCTCCGCCCAGATCCGGGTCAGCTCGCCCTGCAGGGTGGCGCGGGTCATCGCATCCAGCGCGCCGAAGGGCTCATCCATCAGCAATATCCGCGGGTCGGCGGCCAGCGCCCGGGCGATCTGGATGCGCTGCTTCATCCCGCCCGAGAGCTCCGCCGGGTGCTTGGCCCCCTGCCCCTCCAGCCCGACCATGGCGAGGAAATGCCCCGCCCGCGCCCGCCGCTCGCGCTTCGGCACCCCGCGCAGGCGCAGACCGAAGCCGATGTTGTCGAGCGCGCTCAGCCAATCGTACAGGCTGTCATGGCCCTGGAAGACCACCCCGCGCTCGGCGCCGGGGCCGCGCACCGGGACGCCGTCCAGCAGGATGCGGCCGGTGGTCGGCGCCTCGAAGCCCGCCAGCAGGTTCAGCACCGTGGTCTTGCCGCAGCCCGAGGTGCCGAGCAGGCAGGTGAACTCCCCCTCCGCCAGCTCCAGGGAGAAGCCGCGGACGGCCTCCCAGGACCCGGCCCGTCCCCGGAATGTCTTGCCCACCGCCTCCAGCGTGACCAGTGCCAAGCGCCATCCCCCATCCAACCCCTGCGGGTATGCAGTGGCGGCACCGAAGCGGCAACCGCCCTACGCCCCCCGCTTCACGTCTGGCCCGCACGGGTCTAGGAATAGGTAGCCAACTAACGGAGAGGGAACGCCCATGGGCATGCTGGATGGTAAAGTCGCGGTCGTCACGGGCTCGGGCGGTGGCATCGGCCGCGAGATCGCGCTGCACATGGCGCAGGCCGGCGCCAAGGTCATCATCAACGACATCGGCGCCTCGCTGACCGGCGAAGGCCTCTCGGCCACCCCGGCGCAGCAGACCAAGGCGATCATCGAGCAGCGCGGCGGCGCCGCCGAGATCAACACCGACAGCGTCTCCTCCTGGGACGGCGCCGGCAAGATCGTGCAGTCGGCGATGGACCATTTCGGCCGCATCGACATCGTCGTGAACAACGCCGGCATCCTGCGCGACCAGATCTTCCACCGGATGTCGCAGGAGGAATGGGACGCGGTCATCGGCGTCCACCTCAACGGCAGCTTCTACGTCTCCCGCCATGCGGCGACGCATTTCCGCAAGCAGGAGAGCGGCAGCTACGTCCACATCACCTCGACCTCGGGGTTGATCGGCAATTTCGGCCAGGCGAACTACTCCGCCGCCAAGCTCGGCATCGCAGCACTTTCGAAGTCGATCGCCCTCGACATGAAGCGCTACAACGTCCGTTCCAACTGCCTCGCGCCCTTCGCCTGGTCGCGCATGACCAGCTCGATCCCGGCCGAGACGCCCGAGCAGAAGGCCCGCGTCGAGAAGATCATGCGCATGGGCCCAGAAAAGAACGCCCCGCTCGCGGTCTTCCTCGCCTCCGACGCCGCCAAGGAGGTGAACGGCCAGATCTTCGGACCGCGCATGAACGAGCTCTTCCTGTTCAGCCAGAACCGGCCGATCCGCGGCATCCACGCCGCCGAGGGCTGGACCCCCGAGAGCCTTGCCGAGCACGCCCTGCCGGCGCTGAAGAGCTTCTTCGTGCCGCTGGAGCGGTCGGGTGAAGTGTTCAGCTGGGATCCGCTGTAAGCCGACCGGCCGGCCCGCTTCGTGCAGGCCGGCCAACCGAGGACCGTCCGATGAACGCCCTGCATGACGCGCTGTTCGAACCCCGGCGCATCGCGCTCATCGGCGCCTCCGCCGACCCGACGCGGCTGACCGCCCGCGCCCAGCTCTACCTCAGGAAGCACGGCTTCGAGGGCGAGATCTACCCGGTCCACCCCCGCGAATCCCAGGTGCTCGGCGAACGCGCCTACCCAACCGTCACGGATATCCCCAGCCCGGTCGACTTCGCCTATATCCTGCTGAACACCCCGCATGTCGAAGGCGTGGTGAATGCCATCGCCGCCAAGGGCATCCCCGCCGCCTGCGTCCTGGCCGATGGCTTCGCCGAGGCCGGGCCCGAGGGCGCTGCGCTGCAGGCCCGGCTGCTGGCCACCGCCCGCGCCGCCAACCTCCGCCTGCTCGGCCCGAATTCCATGGGCCTCATCAACCTCAACGCCCGCATCGCCTGCTCGGTGAATGCCGCGCTGGAGGCCCCGTCGCTGCCGGCCGGCCGCCTCGTCCTGGTCAGCCAGTCCGGCTCCATGATGGGCGCCATCATGTCGCGCGGCGCCCCGCGCGGCATCGGCTTCTCCCATATCATCGGCACCGGCAACGAGGCCGACCTGACCGCCGGCGAGGTCGCCGGCCTGCTGGTCGACGACCCCAACGTCGATGCCATCCTGCTCTTCCTCGAGGCGATCCGCGCGCCCGAGCACTACGCCGACCTTGCCCGCCGAGCGCATGCCGCGGGCAAGCCGGTCATCGCCTACAAGCTCGGCCGCAGCCCCTATGGGGCGGAGCTTGCCACCAGCCATACCGGTGCGCTCGCCGGCTCGGACGCCGCCGCCGAAGCCTTCTTCCGCGCCCATGGCATCGCCCGCGTCGCGACGCTCGAAGGCCTGCTGGAACTGCCGGCCCTGCTGGTCGGCCGCCGCCCGATGGCAAAGGCCCATCGCGCCGTCGGCGTCACCACCACCACCGGCGGCGGCGGCGCCATGGCCGTCGATTGCCTTGGCGTCCTCGGCATCGAGGCCCGCGCCCCCGATGCCGCCGCCGCAGCGCTGCTGGACGCCGCCGGCATCCACCACCACGGCCGGCTGCTGGACCTGACCCTGGCCGGCGCCAAGCCAGATCGCGTGGCGGCCGCGATCGGCGCCCTCCAGGCCGCCGAGGACACCGACCTGGTGCTCTCGGTCATCGGCTCCTCCGCCCAGTTCAAGCCGCAGGATGCGGTCGCCGGCATCCTCCGCGCCCGGGACGCAGGGGGTGCCAAGCCCAGCGCCGCCTTCCTGGTTCCCCAGGCCGATGCCTCCCTCAGCCTGCTCGCGGCCGAGAAGATCGCCGCCTTCCGCACTCCCGAAGGCGCTGCCGATTGCATCCGCGCCTGGTGCGACTGGACTGCCCCGCGCGCCGAAACCGCCGCCCCCGCCGTTTCACATGAACTGCCCCCCCATCCAGACGAGGCCGATGCCCGCCGGCTTTTCGCCGCCCTCGGCCTTGCCAGCCCCTTCGCCGTGCTGGCCAGCCCACAGGATGCCGCCGTCACTCCCTATCCGGTCGCGCTCAAGATCCTCTCCCCCGACCTTGCGCATAAGACCGAGGTCGGCGGCGTGAAGCTCGGCATCGCCAATGCCGAGGCGCTGAAGCAGGAAGCCGCGGCCATGCACTACAGCGTCGCCCGGATGGCGCCGGAGGCCAGCCTGACCGGCTTCCTGGTGCAGCCCATGGTCAAGGGCCTTGGCGAGGCCATCCTCGGTTTCCGCCGTGACCCGGAAGTGGGCCCGGTCGTCCTGCTCGGCACCGGCGGCGTCACCGCCGAGCTGTTCCGCGACGTCACCCTCCGCCTCGCCCCGGTCGATCTCGCCGAAGCCGAAGCCATGATCGCCGAGGTGAAGGGCCTCAAGCCCCTTGCCGGCTGGCGCGGCCTGCCGCGCGGCGACCTTATGGCCCTCGCCCAGGCCGTCGTCGCCGTCTCCCGCCTCGCTGCCCGGACGGATATCGCCGAGGCCGAGATCAATCCGCTCATCATCGGGGCAGAAGGCGCCGGCGTGACGGTGGCCGATGCCTGGGTCGTGCGCGTCCGCTGAAACGATGCAGATCGCGTCACCGGGCATGCCCAGGGGGCTGGGCGTCACCCCGATCCCCTGCCATCCTCCCCTCATGTCCGAGAATGCCCCCGAAGCGCTGATCCGCGGCCGCTACGGCATCCAGCCGAATGCCCCGCTCCCCTTCGCCCCCGCGCCCGAGGTCGCCCCGGCCCTCGCCGCGCTGCTCGACCGCCGCGTCACCCGCCGCTACGCGGCCGAGCCGGTGCCGGAGCCGCTGCTGCAGACGATCCTCGCCGGTGCCCAGTCCGCGCCCAGCAAGTCGGATCTTCAGCAATATTCGATTATCGTCATCCAGGATGCGGCGAAGATCGCCCGTATCGCAGATTGGATCGGCGGCATGGACTGGATCAAGCAGGCCCCGGTCTTCCTGCTGTTCTGCGGCGATATCCGCCGCGGCCGCCGTGTTGCCACCCTGCATGGCCGGGACCACGCCAACGACAACGTGGATACCTTCATCAATGCCACGGCCGATGCCGCCCTGGCGCTGGGCTTCACCGTCATGGCGGCGGAACACGCCGGGCTCGGCACCTGCCCCATCAGCTATGTCCGCAACCACGTGGAGAAGATCGCTCCGCTCTGCGGCCTGCCCAAAGGTGTCTTCCCGGTCGCCGGACTGACTCTCGGCTGGCCAACCGGCCCGCGCAACTGGCTTTCCCCCCGCCTGCCGCAGCCGTTGGTGGTGCACCGGGAAACCTATGACGACACCGGCCTCGAAGCCGCACTGCCCGCCTATGATGCCGCCCGTCCCCCGGCCAAGCCGCGCTATCCGGAAATCCACGGCCCGGCGCCCGAGGGCTGCGGCTGGTCGGTGAATGCCGCCCGCCAGCTTTCCGTCCCCGAACGCTTCGGCCTGCGCACCTGGCTCAAGCTGCAAGGCCTGTCGCTTGACTGAGAACGCGGCAGCGATCGAGCACCCGACCGACGATAATCCCGGCGGCCCGGCCGAAGCGAAGCGCGCCTCGACCCGCTCCGTCACCCCGCGCAACGCCGCCAGCCTCATCCTCTGGCGCGAGACCGCGGCGGGGCCGGAGGTGCTGATGGGCCTCCGCCACGCCTCGCACCGTTTCATGCCGAATGTGCTGGTCTTTCCCGGCGGAAGGGTGGATCGCCCGGATCATCGCGCCCCGGCACTCAGCGAGTTGTCGGATTTCACCCGGGCCTGCCTGGAACGCCAGGCCGCCCCCTCCCTCGCGCGGGCGATCGGCATCGCCGCTGCGCGCGAATTGCATGAGGAAACCGGCCTCGTCTTAGGCCGGATGGATGGTGCGCGGCTGCTGCCGGAGCTCGGGGTGGTGGACTACCTCTGCCGCGCGGTAACGCCACCCAACCGCTTCCGCCGCTTCAACGCCCGCTTCCTGATCGCCCCAGGCGATGCCGCGCATGGCAGGCTGCAGGGCAGCGGGGAGCTGGAGGAGCTGCGCTACTTCAGCTTCGAGGATGCCTTCCGGCACAAGATCGCCACCATCACCGCCAAGGTTCTGGCGGAATTCCAGGGCTGGCTTGCCATGTCCCCGGCGGAGCGCGGGGCGCGTCCGCTCATCTGCTTCCGCGGCATGGACAGCCGCACGCCGGAACGCTGACCGCCCGAGGCTAATCAATCGGCGTTGAAGATCCGGGCCCAAAGCCCGCGCGACCGCAGCCGGCGCAGTTCCGACTTGGCCTCCTTGGCCTCACCCTCGGCCTGCTCGGCGCGGCGCATGGCGCCGGCCAGATGGCCCTCGATCGTCGTGATGCGCCCATGGGCAACGCCGAGGTCGCCCTCGCGCCGGGCCAGCATCGCCTGGACCTCGCGCAATTGCCGCTCGGCGGCCGCCACCTGGGCTTCGGCCGCGGCGATGCGCGACTGGCCGCCTTTTTCAGCGGCATCCGCGCGATGCCTTTCCCGCTCCAGCTGCTCCCGCAGCAGGTTCAGCGCGGCGGCGAAGGTGGCGATCGGGTCGGTGGCCGGTGTCGCCACACGGGCTTGCTCCACCCGGTCCCACCCGGACCGCAGCGCATGAGCCTTCAGCCGGCTGGCCCAGCCTTCCTCGGTGCCTGGCGCGACGGGGCGGGATGCATCCAGCCCGGCCACCTGCCTCACCCGCGCCGTGAGCAGGCTTGCCCAACCGGCCGGCGCGGCTGCCGGCGGCATCCCCGACGTCGCCTGCGGGCCCCGCATCTGCGGCTGGGCCTGGGCCGGCCCTTTTGGCTGTTCCTGGACACTCCCCTGGCGAAGCTGTTCCATTGTGCCGCCCGAAACCCGGGCAAGTCCCACGGGACGGGTGGCGTCCGGCGCCAGCCCCAGCAGCTGCACTCCTCCGTCCATGACGAACCCTATCCCGCGACGATTCCGTTATAAAATCGCGGATCAGCGGTCGGCAGTCCAGTATTTATATACATGCCTCGTTACTGCATCGCAGCGGGTCGCCAGGCGTCCCCGTCGCGCTGGGCCAGCCCTTCGCCCTGCAGTTTGAGGAGGTGGCTCAGCAGGCTTCGCCCCGCCGGCCCGACCAGCCGCGGATCCAACGCACCGTAGACCGGAGGCACCAGCTCGGCCGGTGTCGCCCGCCCCGCGGCCCGCAAGGCTTGCAGCACCAGCGCCTCACGCTCCAGCCGATGCGCCGCCAGTGCGGCAAGGAATGGCTTGGGGTCGGTGATCGCCGGCCCATGTCCCGGCAGCAGCATGGTGTCGTCACGCGCCTGCAAGCGCGCCAGGCTGCGCATGTAATCCGCCATGTCGCCATCCGGCGGCGAGACCACGCTGGTGGACCAGCTCATCACATGGTCGGCGCTGAACAGTACCCCGGTGCCATCCAGCGCGAAGCACAGGTGGTTGGCGCAGTGCCCCGGCGTATGCAGTGCGGTCAGGGCCCAGCCTTCCCCCTCGATCCTCTCGCCATCGCCCACCCGCACATCCGGGTGGAAGCCATGGTCGCCGCCCTCGCCGCCCGCATCCGGCGGGGTCATATGCGGCCCGAAGCCATAGGTCATCGCCCCCGTGGCCGCGACCAGCGGGCGCGCCCCCGGCGAGTGGTCGCGATGGGTATGGGTGATGATCACATGGGTGATGGTCTCGCCCGCCGTCGCCGCCAGAATGGCCGCCAGATGCGCCGCATCCTCCGGCCCCGGGTCCATCACCGCGACCCTGCCCCGGCCGATGATGTAGGTATTCGTCCCGCGGAAGGTGAAGGCGGAGGGGTTGGGGCAGACGATCCGCCGCACCCCGGGCGCCGTCTCCTCCACCGCGCCATGCGCCAGCGGGTCCTGCTTCAGGAAAGGGATCGTCATGGCGTCGTTTCCTCGGTCTTTTCCCGCCGGCGAACCAGCTCCCGGTGCAGGATGTACAAGCCGGCCGCCACGATCAACACGCCGCCCGCCAGCATGCTCCAGCCCGGCACGTCGCCGAAGGCCACCCAGCCGAAGAGCACCGACCAAAGCAGCGCCGAATAGGAATAGGGCGCCAGCGAGGAGACCTGTGCGCTGGCCCAGGCCTCGGTCAGCAGCCATTGCGCCGCCCCGCCGATCAGCCCCATCAGGATCAGCAGCAGCCATTGCAGCGGGCTTGGCGTCACCCAGAAGAAGGGCAGCAGCACCAAGGTGAAGCCGCCCATCAGCAGGGATTGCCAGAGCGTGATGGTGGTCGAGCTCTCGGTCGCCGAGAGCTGCCGCACCAGCAAGGTCGTCAGCGCCGAGAACAGCCCCTGCGCGACCGCCGTGCCGATCCCGAGTACCGGCGCCCCGGCGACGCCGCCCAGCGCGCCCTGGCCGGCGGCGATGATCAGCACCCCGCAGAAACCGACCAGCACGGCGGACCAGCGATAGATCCCGACCCGCTCCCCCAGCAGCGGGATCGCCAGCATGGTCACGAACAGCGGCTGGGTGAAGCCGAGCGCCGTCTGCTCGGCCAGCGGCAGCAGGGTCAGGGCGAAGAAGCCGCAGGATTGCGCCGCGATCCCGGTGCTGGCCCGCAGCGCATGCCCGCCGATCCGCTTGGTCTTCAGCGTGCCGATGCCGAGCCCGGAGCGCCAAAGGATCGCCAGCAGCACCGGCAGCGCGAAGACGCTGCGGAAGACCATCAGCTCCACCACCGGGATGGTCACCGCGAGGTCCTTCACCAGCACCCCCATGCCGGTGAAGAGCGCATGCGCTGCCAGCATGCAGATGGCGCCGCGCTTGATGTTATGGCGTAGCGCCACCCTTCAGCCTCCCCGCCGCACGCTCTTCGGCGCGCCGCACCCTTTCCCGATGCACGTTATAGAGGCCGGCGGCAACCACCACCGCGGCGCCGCCGAGCGTCGTCCAGGCCGGCACCTCGCCCCAGATCAGGTAGCCGATGCCGATGCCCCAGAGCAGCGGGGTATACTCGAAGGGCGCGATGGCCGAGACCGGCGCCAGCGCGAAGCCGCGGGCGAAGAGCATCTGCGCCGCCCCATTGGCCAGGCCGAAAGCGATGAGCGCGAGGATGCCGAAGAGGCTCGGCAGCAGCGGCGGCGGCCCCCCGGCCGGCCAAAGGCCCGGGAAAGGCAGCAGCAGCAGTCCCACCGGCACATGCGTCAGCAGCAGCCAGAAGGCGATGGTATTCGGATGATCGGTCCGGGTCAGCACCCGGGTCCAGATCCGGGTCAGTGCCATGGCCGCCGTCGCCACCAGCAGCATGGCGGAAGTCCAGCGCCAGAGCTCGCCCCCCGGCTGCAGCATGAACAACACGCCGCAGAAGCCGACCGCGGTGCTGGTCCAGCGCCGCCAGCCCACCTTCTCCCCGAGCAGCGGGATCGCCAGCAGGGTCATCAGCAAGGGTGAGGCACTGGCCACCGCGTAGCTGTCGGCCAGCGAGACCCCCGCCACCCAGGCGTAGTACCAGGTGACCGAGATGCAACAATGCAGCAGGCTGCGGACCGCCAGCAGCCGCTTGTTGACCGGGATGAGGCCCCGCCCACGGGCAAAGCAGAAGACCAGCAGCGCGCCGATCGCCCCGCGCCAGACCAGGGCCGCGGCGGGTCCGATCTCCGGCAACACCCATTTCACCGCGGCATCCGCGGCCGAGATCACCATGTAGCCGATGCCGACGAAGACCAAGCCGCGCATCGCCTCCTCGCCGGTCGGCAGGGCGCGATAGCCCGCCGCCTGGCCGGCTGGCTGAATTAGTGTCGTTCCCGTCCCGGCAGTATTCACATCAGTCTCACAATCCAAGTCGAAGCGGACGCGCTAATCCTCGCGCCGCAGCAACCGATAGCCCTCGATCTCCGCCGCCGGCCGGTACCGCTTCAGGGTCTCGGCGAATAGAGGATGTCGGGAGAAATATTCCAGCACGTCAAATTCCCGGCCACACCAGGGGATGCCTGGATTTCGGGCGATCAGGATGGCAGCCGGCGGCGCACGGGAGAAATCCTCCGCCACCGTCCGGTAGACGAAGAATTCGGTGCGGGACATTTCCCAGCTCTCGCGGTAGCGCGCGCCATTCGCCGGGCAGGCATTGTACACGCCCTGCAACAGCCAGAGGTTCATCGTCCGCAGCGTCGATTGTGCCCGAGCGTAGTTCAGCGCCGGATACACCGGGAAGATATCCGGTGACAGCACCAGCAGCCGCTCGCCATAGGCTTCCCGCTTCAGGAGGGCGGAGACCTCGCCAGCGCGGGACCAGCTCCAGGTGATCTCGCGCCATGGCGCCTCGGCCCCGGCGAAATTATGGATGCCGATGCCGAAGGCGGCGACCACCGCCATCGCCGGCGCCGTCCGCAGCGCTTGACGAACTGGCAGTATGCGTTCCAGCCAGCGCGCCCCGATCACCACCGCCAGTAGCCCGGCGAAGATTCGTACCGGCACCACGTGGTAGGACCAACCCTTGTGCTGCACCACGGCGGAAACCGTGGCCCCCAGCGCCGCCACCGCCAGCACCTTGGGCAGCGCCCCGAAGCGGCCACGCGCGGCCACCACCGCCAGCGGCACCAGCAGCATCAGTGCCGTGCCGAGGCGTTCCGTCAGGATCACCTGCCACCAGGCGAAGCCGCCCAGGTCCAGGTAGAAATCCCAGACCAGGGGCAGCACATGGCCAAAGTAGTCCGGGAAGACCAAGGGGATGCTGGCGAGGTACAGCAGCCAGATGCCGGCCATGGTCCACGGCACCGCGTCGCCCAGGCCGCGCCAGAGCCCGGCCCATTTGAGCCCAGACCGGCCGAAGCCGCGGTGCAGCAGCACCAGCGCCTCCACCAGCCCCGGTATTGCCAGGAAATGCGGCTTCAACGCGAAGCCCAGCCCGGCCAGCACTGCCACACCCAGGACCAGGCGGGACTCGGTCCCCACCCCTTCCATCCGCCGCGCCGTCAGCAGCAGATAAGGCAGTGCTGCCATCGCCATGAGATGCTCGCGCTGGCCGAAGTCGTAGCCGGCCGAGACAGTCAATAGCGGCAGCACTGCCGCCAGCGCGGCAGCCTCCACCGGCGACTCGGCCCGGCCGCGTGCCAGCCGCAGCGCCAGCCAGCTTGCCAGCCCACACAGTGCCAGCAGGCACAGCAGCAGACCCTGCACCGTATCCAGCGGCGTCCAGGCGCCGATCGCCGCCGGCACCAGCGTGAGGACGAAGATCAGCGGTGGATTGACATCGATGAGGTCGGCATAGAGCCGCTCCCCGGCCAGCCAGCGCTCGCTGAAGTTCAGCACCGCCGCCACGTCATGGTTCAGTGGCGGGGCGATCACCGTCAGCAGGAAGGCCAGCGCCGGCAACAGCGCCAGCAGCCGCAAGCCCCACGGCGATCTGGCGGCCGAAGCGGCCAGTCCCGGCCGGACAAGCGACAGGCTGGCGGAAGGAATATGGTCGGGCGGGGTCATGGATCGGCTGCCGATCCTGCTGGCCGATTGCGGCCGGGATACGGCATGCCGCCGCGGTCACCTTTCAGTTGCTCACACGGTTGCTGCACCGCAATGCCTTGTTCCCGCCCCAGGCCCCGTGCAGAACGAAACCGTGGAACCAGCCGAATACGACCTGATGGATGCGGCCGAGGATGGGATGTGGTGGTACCGCGCCCTGCACGCCCATGTCATCGCCACCCTTGCCAAGGCCCCTGGCCTTGGTTCCGGATCTCGCCTGCTGGATGCCGGTTGCGGCACCGGGGGACTGCTGATGCGTCTGCGCCAGGACTTGCCCGGCATGGCCGCCACAGGCCTTGAATACTTTCCCGCCGCGGCGACGCGGGCTTCCGCCAAATCCGGCGCGCCGGTCGCGGTCGGCACGGTGAATGCCCTTCCCTTCGCCGATGGCAGCTTCGATGCGGTCATCAGCCTCGACGTCCTGTCCCATGCGGCGGTCCTGCCGGAGGCGGCGCTGGCGGAGATGGTCCGCGTCCTCGCCCCCGGCGGCCTGCTGCTGGTCAACCTGCCGGCCTTTGCCTGGCTGCATTCCGCCCATGACATGCGGGTGCAGAATGCCCGCCGCTTCACCGCCGCCGGCGCGCGCACGCTTTTGGCAGCCGCCGGCCTCACCACCATCCGGACTTGTTACTGGAACGCGCTTCTGCTTCCCCTGATGGTGCTGCAACGCAAGCTTCTGGCACGCGCGCCCAACCACGGCTCAGATGTCGCCCCGTTTTCGCCTTGGCTCAATCGTACCCTGCATGGCGTGACCAGGCTGGAACGGCGGTTGATGGCGGCAGGGCTGCCATTCCCGGCCGGCGGCTCGGTCCTCGCCACAGCCAGCAAAGACCGAGGGTGACCACCATGGGTTTCGAGGACCGTCGCATGGGCCTGTCCATCGCTGAACCACCCGCGCATCCGGTGGGGCTGTCCATCGTCGTCCCCGTCTATCGCGGCGCCGCCACCGTCGGGAAGCTGGTGGAAGCGCTTACCGCCCTCGCCCCGGTCGGGGGGCTGGAGGTGGTGCTGGTCAATGACGGCAGCCCGGACAATTCGGGCGATGTCTGTCGCGCACTGGCCGCGACCGCAACCATCCCGCTCACCTATATCGAGCATGCGCGCAACTTCGGCGAGCACAACGCGGTCATGACCGGCCTGCGCCATGCCCGCGGCGCCTATGTCATCACCATGGACGACGACCTGCAGAATCCGCCGGAAGAAGTCCTGAAGCTGTATGACCATGCCCGCCTCGGCGGCTGGGACGTGGTCTATACCCGCTATGCCGAGAAGAAGCATGAAGGCTGGCGCAATTTGGGCAGCCGCTTCGCCAATCGGGTGGCGGATACGCTGCTGGACAAGCCGAAAGGCCTCTATCTCTGCTCCTTCCGCTGCATGTCCGCCCTCGTCGTCGCCGAGATTGCCAAGTATCGCGGCCCCTACCCCTACGTGGACGGGCTGATCATGCAGGTCACGCAGCGCATCGACAGCATCGAGGTGAAGCACCTCGCCCGCATGGAGGGCCGCTCCAACTATACCATCAAGCGCCTGATCATGCTGTGGATGAACCTGGCCACCAATTTCTCCATCCTGCCGTTGCGCCTCGCCATCTTCGCCGGTGTCGCCATGGGTGTACTGGGGCTGATCGGCGCCACCATGGTGGTCCTCGAGGCGATGGTGACCGGCACACCCTCCGGCTGGGCTTCCTCGATGACCACCACCCTGCTGATTTCGGGCGTGCAATTCCTTATCCTCGGCGTGCTCGGCGAGTATGTCGGCCGCGCTTTCCTCTCGGCCAACGGCAAGCCCCAGGGCGTCGTCCGTCAGGTCATCCCGGCACGCGAGCGGGAGGATGCCCGCCAGTGAACATCTATTGGGTCGCGCTCGCCGCGGCGATCTGCACCTCGCTCGGCGGCCAGGTGCTGCTGAAGGCCGGGGCGGTGGCCGAGGGCCATTTCATCACCCAGCTTTTCCGCCCCACCACCGTCATCGGCCTCGCCGCCTATGGCGGAGCCGCGCTGCTCTATATCGTCGCGCTGCGGAAGATCCCGATGAGCGTGGCGCTGCCCTGCACCGCCGCCAGCTATGTCGCGGTGGCGCTGATCGGCCACTTCATGTTCGGCGAAGCCCTGGGCACCCAGAAGCTGGCCGCCATCGGCCTGATCTGCGGCGGCGTCGTCCTGCTGGCCAGCGCGCATAGCTGAAGACCCGCCCAGTTGACCTGACTCCTGTCGCGCGTGACGATGCTGCAGCGCGACAGGAGCCTCGCATGACCGAATTCTGGCGGCACTCGGCCACCGACCTCGCCGGCCTGATCCGCCGGCGCGAGATCTCCGCCCGGGACGCGGCAGCCGATGCCCTGGCGCGGCTCGATGCCGTCAATCCCCGCATCAATGCCGTCATCGCGCACGACCCGGCCGAGGCGCTGGCCGCCGCCGATGCGGTGGACGCAAGCCTCGCCCGCGGCGAGGACCCAGGCCCCCTGGCCGGCGTGCCCATCACCGTCAAGGTCAACCTGGACCAGGCCGGCTGGGCCACCACCAATGGCCTCCGCCTGCAGAAGGATGCCATTGCCGAGCACGACAGCCCGGTCCTCGCCAACCTCCGCAAGGCCGGCGCCGTCGTCGTCGGCCGCACCAATACGCCGGCCTTCTCGCTGCGCTGGTTCACCCGCAACTCACTGCATGGCGCGACGCGGAACCCGCGCGACCCCAGCATCACCCCAGGCGGCTCCTCCGGCGGCGCGGCCGCGGCGGTCGCGGCCGGCATCGGCGCCCTCGCTCATGGCACGGATATCGGCGGCTCCATCCGCTACCCCGCCTATGCCTGCGGCATCCATGGCCTGCGCCCGACCATCGGCCGCATCCCCGCCTGGAACCAGACCGGGCCGGACCGCTTCATCGGCGCGCAGCTCATGGCCGTCTCCGGACCCATCGCACGCACCATCGCCGATCTCCGCCTCGGCCTTCAGGCCATGAGCGCGGCCGATGCCCGCGATCCCTGGTGGACCCCGGCACCGCTGGAAGGCCCATCCTATCCGAAGCGGGCCGCCTTCTGCATCGCGCCCGAGGGCATGCCGGTCGCCCCCGCCGTCGCCGCCGCCCTGCGCGATGCGGCCCAGCGTCTGCAATCCGCTGGCTGGCAGGTGGAGGAAGTGGCCACCCTGCCGCCGCTGGCCGAGACGGCCCAGCTCCAGGCCCTGCTCTGGCTTGCCGAAACCCGTCGCGGCGGCGGTGCGGCCTTTGCGCGGGAGGGCGATCCGGATGCCCTGGCCGTCTATGGCTACATGGAGCGGCTCTGCCCCGAGCCGGATATCAATGACTTCCAGGACGCTTTGCAGCGTCGCGTTACTCTGTTGCGCGAATGGCTGCTTTTCCTGGAACGCTATCCGGTGGCGATGATGCCCGTCTCCGGCGCCCTGCCCTTCCCGGACCATTCGGATGTGGAAAGCTTCGAGGGCTTCCAGAAAATCCTCGCGGCCCAGCTTCCGCAGGTCGGCCTGCCGCTGTTGAGCCTGCCCGGCCTCGCTGTCAGCACCGGCCTGGTCGGCACCATCCCGGTCGGCGTCCAACTTGTCGGCGGTCGCTACCGGGAAGACATCCTGCTCGCCGCCGCCGAGGCGATCGAGGCCGGCGGTACCCCACCGTCTCCCATCGACCCGGCCTGATGCGACATTTACTGCCTCTGCTGGCCCCGCTGCTCCTGGCTGCCTGTGCCCGTGGCAATGCTCCGGCGGGCTGCGCCCAGGCCGCGGCCCGGCTGGAAAACCTCTCGAGCCAGGCGATCGAGCAGCTCTATCTCAGCCCGGTCGGCACCCCTTGGGGCCGCGACCTGATTGGCCAGGAATTCAAGGGTGGCGGTGAATTGCCCAGCCGCGCCGGCATGCCGCTGCGCTTCGAGGGCCTTGGCCCCTATGCCCTCCGGGTGGTTTGGGTGAATGGCCAGGCAGCGGAAATGAGCGACCTTAATGGCTGCACCACCTCGCGCATCACCATCCTCGATGGACTGTTGCGCGCCGAATAGAGCGTATTCACCTTGAGGCGCCCATCTTGTCTCAGGCGAAACGCCGGGTTGCAGCTTGCGCTATGCGATTATACCGTTCCGAACCGAACGGAGGAATTCGCCACAATGCTCAAACGCTCCCTGCTGGGCCTTGCCCCCATGGGCTTGGCCCTGGCGCTGGCCGGCTGCGTGCCGCCGACCCAAACCGTGGTGGTGCGGGAGCGGAGTTGTGATACCAGCTTCCGCGTCGTCAATGCCTCCTCCGGTACGGTGGAGCGGCTGTTCTTCAGCCATGCTTCGCAGAGTGGCTGGGGCAACGACCAACTCGGCGAAGCGGTGCTGCCACCCGGCCGTGCCACCAATTACCGGGCCGCCAATACTGGCGCCTACGACTTCCGTGTGGTCTGGGCCAATGGTCGCTCGACGGAACTGCGAGGCATCGACGTCTGCGTCGCCAGCACCATCACCGCCACCGACAGCGGGCTGCGCGCGAACTGAGCGTTCTCGCCTGGCGCCATCCCCGGATGGCGCCAGCACGAATGGGGCCTATTCCGCCGCCAGCCGTACCCCGGCCGGCAGCACAGCCTGCAGTGCCCCAATCAGGTCGGCCATCATCGCATCGGTATGGAAGGGCGTGGCACAAAGCCGCAGCCGCTCCGTTCCCCGTGGCACCGTCGGGTAGTTGATCGGGGTGGCATAGATCCCGTGCTCGACCAGCAGCCGCCGCGCCACGTCCCGGCACAGCCCGGCCTCACCGACCCAGACCGGGATGATATGGCTCGGCCCGTCCAGCCGGGCGAGCCCGGCCGCATCCAGCGCCGCCTTCAGCGCCACGGCCCGTGCTGCCAATGCCGCGCGCCGGGCGGGATCGGCCTTCAACACCCGCACGCTCTCCAACGCCGCGGCCGCGACCGCCGGCGGCAGCGCTGTGGTGAAGATCAACCCACCCGCCACGCTGCGGATATAATCCACCACCGCCGCATCGCCTGCGACATAACCGCCGAGCACGCCGAAGCCCTTGGCCAGGGTCCCTTCGATCAGGTCGACCCGGTGCGCGACCCCGTCCCGCTCCGCGATGCCCCCGCCGGTCGCTCCATAGAGCCCGACCGCATGGACCTCATCCAGGTAGGTCATGGCCCCGTACCGCTCGGCCAGGTCGCAGATCGCGCCGATCGGGGCGATATCGCCATCCATCGAATAAACGCTCTCGAATGCGATCAGCTTGGGCGCCCCGGCCGGCGCCGCCGCCAGCTTGGCCTCCAGGTCGGCCAGGTCATTGTGCCGCCAGATCACCCGCCTGGCGTCCTTGGCCCCACGCATGCCGGCAATCATGGAAGCGTGGTTCTTGGCATCGGAGAAGACGATGAAGCCCGGCAGCGCCTCGAGCACCGCCGAGATTCCCGCTTGGTTGGCGATATAGCCGCTGCCGAAGAGCAGCGCCCCGCCCTTGCCATGCAGGCTGGCCAATTCCGCCTCCAGCGCCGCATGCAATGGCGAGGTGCCGGAGATATTGCGGGTGCCGCCTGCCCCGGCGCCATGCTCCGCGATGGCGCGGGTCGCCGCAGCCAATACCGCCGGATGCGCGCCCATGCCCAGGTAGTCGTTGGAGGACCAGACGGTTACCTCCCGCACCCCCGTCTCGGAATGCCAGCGATAGATCGGGAATCGTCCCGCCAGTTTCTCCAGCCGGGCGAATTCCCGGTACCGCCCCTCCTGGCGCAGCGCGCCGAGGCTGTCGTCGCAATGGGCGAGGAAGGCGGTCCGCGTGTCCATCAATTCGGTGCCAAGCTGTTGCTGGGGCCCATATGTCGCCGCCTACGGGGTTTGCACAATGAAACTGACGCAACCCTGCTACCCGCCGGAGTGATCCGGCCCGGACGCCTCAGAAATCGTTCATCAGCCGGTCGATTTCCGCCTGTGCCAGATCCGGTCCGGCCTGCGCCGGCTCCTCGACCGTATGCAGCACCGCGCTGACCTTCAGCTTCTCGGCTGCCGGGGCGATCGCGCCCGGCACCATGCCCTCAAGCATGGTCTCAACCTGCTGCAGATGCTGGATCGCCCGGCGAATTCGCTGCCCGGTCACATCCTGGAAGCTGCAGGCCTCGAAGATCGAATTCACCTTCTCCGACACGACCCGCAGCGAGGCCGGGTCCTGGTTGCCGCCATCCAGCCAGTTCTGGATCTCCTCCGCCGCCTCCATGATCACATTGGCCGCCGCCTCGGTCGCCTGCACTACCGCCTCGAGCTCCAGCCCGCTGTTGCGGGTGGTCGCCGCCGGGATGGCGACCAGGCTGGCGATCTGCTCATGGATCTTGCCGAGCTGGCCGGACAGGTTCTCCTCGGAATAATCCACCAGCTGGACCGTCGCATGTACCTCGGCACTCAGCTCCGCGATGCGCCGGTCGACGAAGCTGCGGAGGTCGGCGAACATCCCGCCCATGTCACCCCGCAGGGCCTGCCGCAGCGGCTCCGTCATATCGACGCTCGTCTCAAGCTGCATCGGTCCTGCCTCCACGCCTCGGCTCCCGTGCAGCATCCGGCAAGACGATGAACATGTTGTTTATGGCTGGGGTTTATGGCGGTGCCGGTCTGGGCTAGGACCCAGGCGGCAGCCCTAGGCCGCAGAACCGAGCAGGAGCAGGATGACGGTCAGCGTGGATCTCGGGCGGAACGATGCCGGCACCCCCGCACTGCTGGACCTTGAGGAATTGCTGGCCACCCGCCTCCTCGTCCAGGGCAATTCCGGCTCCGGCAAGTCCCACCTGCTGCGCCGCCTGCTGGAAGGCAGTGCCCCCTGGGTGCAACAGGCGATCATCGACCCGGAAGGCGACTTCGTCACCCTGGCGGACCGCTACGGCCACCTCGTCATCGACGCTGCCACCCATTCCGAGGCCGGGCTGCAACTGGCCGCCGAACGCATCCGCCAGCACCGCGTCTCCGTCGTCCTCAACCTCGAGGGCCTGGATACCGAGGGCCAGATGCGCCGCGCTGCGGCCTTCCTCGGCGGCCTCTTCGACGTCGACCGGGAATTTTGGACGCCGATGCTGGTCGTGGTGGACGAGGCCCAGCTTTTCGCCCCCATGGTCGGCGGTGAGGTCCCGGACGAGGCCCGCAAGCTCTCGCTCGGCGCCATGACCAACCTGATGTGTCGTGGCCGCAAGCGCGGCCTGGCCGGCATCATCGCCACCCAGCGCCTGGCCAAGCTCGCCAAGAACGTCGCCGCCGAGGCCTCCAACTTCCTGATGGGCCGCACCTTCCTCGATATCGACATGGCCCGCGCCGCCGACCTGCTGGGCATGGAACGGCGCCAGGCCGAACAATTCCGCGACCTTCGCCAGGGCCATTTCATGGCGCTCGGCCCGGCCTTGGCCCGTCGCCCGCTGTCGGTGAAGATCGGCCCGGTCGAGACCGAATCCCGCGGCGCCGCACCCCGCCTCACCCCCCTGCCGGAGATGCCGCTGGCCGAGGCCCGCGCCATCATCCTGCAGCCGCCGGCGCCCGAAGCTCCCCGTATCCGCCGTGCCCCGCCCCCGCCACCGCCGGATATCCTCGCCCAGCTGGCCGCCGCCCGCCCCGCCGCGCCCGCGGCCACCCTGCCGCCCCCGGCGCCGGAGGAGATCGCCGCCCATCGCCGCCGGCTGGAGGCGGTGATGCGCGAGGTGCTGCACGAGCCGGACAGCGGCTACCGTCCGGTGGCGACGCTCTACCAAGACTTCCTGGTCCGCTGCCGCATCCACCAGCTCGGCAGCAAGGTGCCGGACCTGGCCGCCTTCCGCCGGTTGCTGGCAGTCGGCAAGGCCGGAGTGACGCCGGAGGTCGCCGAGCACCCGGAATGGCCCGAGGCCCTGATGCTGGCCGCCCCGTTGCCCGACGACCTGCAGGGCGTCTTCCTATTGCTGGCACAGGCTGCGCTTGCCGCAGCCCCCTGCCCCTCCGACGCCGCCATCGCCCGCGCCTATGGCACCCGCTCCGTCGGCCGCGCCCGCCGCGCCCTCAGCTTCATCGAGGAACAGGGCGCCATCATGTGCCGGCCCGACATGACAGGGCGGCGGATCGTGACCATCGCCGGGCTCGGTTGGGAAACCGCGCCGGGCGATGCCGGGGAAGACTGATCGCTTAGGCGGGCAGTGTCCCCGTCACCGGCCGGTCCCCCCTTTCCAGCCCGAGTGCCAGTGGCGCCGCCAAGCCGCTGGCTGCCGCCATCAGCCAAAACCCGCTACCGCCCTAGGCGGCATAGAGCGCCCCGCAGCCAGCAGCAGCGCCGCCAGGCCGAACAGCTCCGCATGCATCCCGAGCAGCGCGAAAGGCGACCCCGCCATCCCAGCCGCCCAGCCCGCCACGCCATTTGCCAGGATGAAGGCCGCCGCCCCGGCCTCACGCACCACGCCGTAATCCGGCAGCCCTGACCACCAATGCATCCGGCAAGGGTCCCAAGGGCCCGGTGGCGAGGGCATGCAGCATGCGTACCGGCCAGCAGGAGCGGCAGGAAACCCACCGCCGAGCCATGGCCCAGCGCGCACAAGGCAGCCCCTGCCAGCACCTGCCGCGGTGCCTGCCAACGATCCGCCAGCCATCCCGTGGCCCGCATCACCAGCAGGCGCACCACGATGCCGAGTCCCCCTGGGCTGCCAGCACCACCGGCAAGCAGGGGCTCAACGGGCTTCAGCCCAGGGAGAGCAGTACGAACAGCCCCAGATAGGCGGGGCGGTCACCCCAGCCGGGCTTCACCCGACCTGCGGCAATTCCTCCACCCGCACCTCACCTGATTGACTGGTGAAGCGCAGGCTCCCTCCCTGGGCCTGGACACCACCGATCTGGTGGTCGCCGCTGTCATGCACCGTCACCGTCTGGCCACGACGGATCGCCAAACGCCGTTGCTCCGGGAAGAAGGCATAACCGATCTCGTTCTGCCCGCCACTGCTGGCCGGCTGCCCCAACTCCTTGGGCCACCAGGCCGGTCCGAAGTCGAGCGGTTTCATCGGTGCCATGGGCTTCATGCGTTCCAAGTCCCGTCTCCTGCCATTGTCGGGTTAAAACGCCGCAGCCGGTCAGGAGTTGGCGAGGTCCGATATCCCTCCAGAGGACGAACCGCCTCCCCTGGCCCAGCCTTAACCGAAGGCCCCCACCTCATGGGTGATCGCCGCGCCGCATCCCCGCACCAGCGAGAACAGCGTCGCCATCGGCCCGAAGATCGCCGCATGTTCCGCCGCATAGCTGAGCCCCTCGCGCGGCGGCGCCGGCTCCCCGAAGTCGAGGCCTACGACCGCACCGGGGGCCGCTGGAAAGACTTCCTCCAACAGCTTCAGCGCCGGCTCCACATCCAGTTGCAGGATGCGCGAGACGAGCGACTCCCGCGTCGCCCCATGCCGCGGCGAGAACTCCGGCAGCGTGACCGCCAGCAGCCAGATCCGATGGATCAGCGCCAGCCGCAGCGCATGCAGCAGTACTAGCCGGTCCTGCATCACCGGCAGGTCCGGCCAGGCATGGCGCAGCGCCAGATGATCCGCCTGCAAGCGGCGGAACAGCTTCCGCACCGGCGCATCGAGGTCGAGCCCTTCCACCGCCGTGGCCACGCCGAGCAATTCCTCCCGCCGCCCGGGGCGGCGGGTGAAGCCGGCGCGGTCCAGCCAGGGCCCCGGGTCCAGCGTATCCACCACTGCACGTAGCACGCCGATATCGGAACAGGCCGCTGCCCGCGCCGCCATGGCCAGCGCCCGGGCAAAGCGCGGCGACTTGGCCCGCAGCTCCTGGAAGGCATCCGGATTGGCCGTGGCCGCCGCACCCAACCCATGCAGCGAATTCGCCATCCAACCGAGTTGCTGGAGGATGGCGTTGTTCGGGATTGCCCGAAGCTGCCCGGGATGGCTGATTCGCACCGGCCCGCCCATGCCATCCGCCTGCCGCACCGCCGGGCGGGACCCGGTACGGTCCAGCAGCCCTGGCCCGAAGGCGCCGAGCAGCGCGGCATAGCCGGGGTCGGCCACCAATGCCTGCATCTCCCGCCTGACGGTTGCGAAGAAATCCGCGACGTAATCGGCCTCCGCATAGACCGGGTCGTGCACGTCCTTGGCCGGGGCGAAGGCGTGCTTGGCGATGCCGGCGATGGTTGCCGCCGCCAGCGCCGGGGTGCCGAACAGCAGGTAGCCGTCGCCACCCTGGAAGGCCGTTTCCTCCCGCAGCTTCAGCCCGGCCCGGTCGAGCGCCATCCGCGCCTGCGGCGGTGACAGGTAGGCGAAGCGATCCGCCAGGCTATCCGGATGCCCGCCGCGGCCGACGCTCTCGCCATGGGTATCGAAGAGCACCACCTCGATGCCGTCCAGCTTGTGCCGCCGCAGCAGTTCCACCAGCCGCAGCTTCAGCCGTTCCGCCAGGTAGCTGCCGGCGAGCTGGCCGACGTAGCGGCCGCTGTCGGAATAGCCGAACTGCAGGCAGATGCGGCCATGGGCGCGCAAGTAGTCGCGGTAGTGCGGGCTGCGCAGCGCCTCCTCCAGCACCCGCTCGCCGCGGTCCAGCGCCTCCGCCGTCTCGAACAGCGGGGAGATCTCGATGGCGCGATCGGCCCCCAGGCGCTTGGCCAGCCACAGCGCCGCCAACAAGGTATAGCCGGTCTCCGTCTCGGCGATGAGGAAGCGGATCGGCGCGCTGCCATCCACATGCTTGGCAATCTGGGCGCAGATCAGCATCAGCCGCGCGGCGGAAGCCTGCTCCGCGATCAGCGCGCCGAAATCGACCGGCAGCGCCACGACCTCGGCCAGCGCCTCGTTGATCGCCACCAGCAGGCCGCGCCGCTGCGCCATGTCCTCGGCGCTCACTTCCAGTCCCAGCCGCTGCCGCACCGCATTATGGAGTTGCGCGGCGTTCAGCCGCATATGAGTATGCGCCAGCGCCAACCCATGCGCCGCCAGCCCGGCCCGGGCCACCGCAAGACCCATCCGGCTCGCCTCATCCGGTGCCGCCGCCAAGGCCGCCGGGAACAGTGCCAGCAATGGCGCCACCCCCACCATCGCCGCCTCGCGCCCTTCGATCAGCGCCTTGGCGAGGGCCTGCACTTCCAGCGGCTCCGGCTTTTCCGGCACCGCGGCGATCTGCGCCTCGGTTGCCGCCAGCGCTTCCGCCACCCGTGCCGCCAGCGGCTCGGCACACTCGCCCAGCGCGCCGAATTGCGCCGCCAGGCGTTCGAGCTGCAGCCGCTTCATGGTCAGCCGCAGCCGCAGCGTGTCCCACCAGCCGATATCGGTCCTCCCATCGGTGTCGTAGCCCACCCAGGTGGCCAGCAGCACGGGACGCGGTACCAGCAATGTCCAGCGGTCCGGCCAGACCGCCTGGGCCGCCCGCAGCAGCGCCTCGGTCAGCCCGTCGATCGCATCGCGGCCGCGTTGGATTGCCGCCGCCGCCTGGCGGAATTCCTCGCCCAGGGTCGGCGCGCTTGGCCGGTGCCCCAGCCCGGCGGGAAACGCCGCGCCGCTCGCCGCCGCCGCCAGCGCCGCCCCGGTCTCCGGCGGCAGGGAGAAGGTCGGATGCGCGGTGAAGACCGCGGCGAAGCGCGGCGTCTCCAGCAGCGACCGGTACTGCGCGAAGGGGATCGGGCTATCCTCGGGGTCCGGCCGTACCAGCCGGGCCGCCAGCGCGGCGATATCAGGCACGCCGCCCTCCAGCCCGACATAGGCGCCGATCCGCTTCGCCCGGTCCCCGGCCGCCGCATCCGCCAGCCGCTGGACCAGCCCGGCCAATCCTTCCAGATCCAGCAGCCCGTCATCCATCCTGCGGCTGATCGCCAGGGCAATGAGCAGCACCGGATCGCCGAAGGGGTCCTGCGCCGCGGCGGCGCGAGCGTCCCGAAGACGGGCAAGGAGTTCTTGAAGCGGATCGGGGGTGATATCGGGCATGCGCCGATGTTGCACCTGCGAAGGCCGGAAGCGCCAGTATTTCGCCGCTCTCGCCGGTGCGGATTGCGCCGCGGCAGTCACCGCAACGCCCTGCACGCCATATTCCAATCCAATGAGGCGGTCCATGCCGCCAGCTTTCTCAAGGACACGGTTCAAGCGGCCATGGCAGCGACCAGTGCCGTATCGTCCCGCTGGCCTCAGCCGCGTGGGCAGGGCAGCGCGTCCAGCGCAGCCTTCAGCTTGCGGCGGAACCCCGGGGCGCTACCGGGTTCGGGCAGCTGCGACTCCAGCCGGGTGATCAAGGCATCCACGCTGCGCGCCTCGGCGGCGGCACGCCGCACCATCACCCGGGCGATCGGCCCGGTGTGGAAGGCTAGCGCCGCCTCCGCCGCCGCCAGCGCCGGGGCGGGCCAGCCAGCCTCAGGGGCGGGCACGGCCGAGCTTCCAGAGGCTGGGCTACTGAAGGTTGGGCTACCGAAGGTTGGGCTGGATACCGTCGCCACCGTCGGCTCCAGCCGATGCCGGCGGAGGAAGGCGCGGCGGTCGTCCGGGTGTTCCAATGCTTGGGCCAGTTGCCGCACCAGCGCATCCCCGGCTCCCGGGCCCAGCGCCGCGGCGGTGCGGCGCACCAGGGTGACAGCGACCGGGCCCAGGGTCGCCCGCAGATCCTCGGTCAGGCGGTTGAGGAATTGCGCATCCGACGCCGCCGCCATGGCGGCCGCCGGCATAACCACCGTTGCACCCTCCTCGGCCGGCGGCGGAATGGCGGCCGGGGCCGCGAGCGCAGCTCTCAGCGCCGAGGCGAATTCCGCCGCATCGGCAAAGCGTGCCGCCGGGTCCTTGGCTAGCCCGCGGCGCAGCACCGCCTGCAGCGGCGAGCCGTCCAGCGTTCCGAGTTCGGCCGGCTCCGGGCCGCAGAGCCGGCGCAGGGTATCGGCCAGCCCGTTGCCGGCGAAGGGCGGCCGCCCCAGCAGGATCTCATGGAGAATGGCCGCCGTGCCGAAGAGGTCGGCGCGATGGTCCACCACCTCCCCCAGTGCCTGCTCCGGCGCCATGTAGCTCGGCGTGCCAACCATGCCGCCGACCGCGGTCAGGGTGCCGAGCGGCAGCCTGGCGACGCCGAAATCGGCGATCTTCGCCTGGTCCGAGCCCTGCGCCACCATCAGGTTGGACGGCTTGATGTCGCGGTGGACGATGCCGAAGCCATGTGCGCTGGCCAACCCGTCCAGCACCGAAGGCAGCAACCCCGCCAGCGTGGCGGCATCCCAGGGCCGGACCTGATCGGGGCCACGCCGCAGCAGCGCCGCCAGGGTCGGCCCCTCCACCAGTTCCATCACCAGGTAGGGGCCCTCGACCTCCTCACCGAAGTCGTGCACCAGGACGATCGCCGGGTGGTAGCAACGGCCGGCGGCCCGCGCCTCCACCCGGAAGCGCGAGAGGTATTCCGCCCGCAGTTCCTCCTCCAGCCCGGCGGTCCGCATCACCTTGACCGCGACCGGACGGTCCAGCAGCGGGTCATGCGCGCGGTAGACCACGCCCATGGCGCCGGTCCCAAGCACCCCCTGGGGCAGGTAGCGGCCGATCGCGGCCGGCAGCGCCGCCATGGACTCAGCCCTCCAGCATCTTCATCGCATTGTCGAGGCTGTGCCGCATCCGGCCGAAGGCGGCCGCCAACCGGCCGATCTCGTCATTCCCGCCGCGGGCGAATTCCTCCGCCACCGGCTGGCCGAGGCTGACCGCGGTCGCCAGGCCCGAAAGCCGCACCACGGGCCGGATCACCAGCAGGTGCAGCAGCAGGTTCAGGACCAGCATGATGCCCAGGAAGATGCCGAACAGGATCACCATGGTCGCCCGCAGGTTGGCCTGGGCATGGCCGATCGCCAGGGCCATCGGCACCGAGACGAGCTGCGCCCCCACGGTTTCCTTGTGCTGCCAGCCGAAGCCATTGGCCGTGCCATAGGTGCGCACCATGGCGGCCGGGGCGCGCTCCGGCGTGCTGTGGCAGGCCAGGCAATTCGCATCCGCGATGGTGATCGGCCGCGCGAGGGTCAGCGTCTGCCCGGTCGGCGTCTGCCGCTCGCCGATCAGCTCGCCCAGCTCCGGCCGGTTGCGGAAGGTGCTGATGAAATCGGTTTCCCAGTCGGTCGCGCGGTCGGTCGGGTTGGTCGGGTTGAGCGCGGCTTCCTTGTAGGTGTAGTCGCGGTACTCCGCCTGTACCGCGCGGAAATTGGTCTGCGCCGCATAGGAGGGGACGGTGGTCGGCTCGAACCGCGTCGTCCCCTGCGCCGCGGCAGAGATCAGCGGGCCGACCTCCCGCGCGGTATAGCCCCGCACCGCATTGGCTGCGCTCAGCATGATGCGGGCGTTCTGCAGCACTTCCGACCGGGCGGTCTCGAGGAAGCGCTGCTCAAGAAAAAGCCAGGCGCCGGCGAAGCCCAACAGAAAGACCACCACCACGGCCAAATTGAATTTCGCCCGGAGACCCATCTTGCGTCCTCGTCCCAAGCCGCCCGGAACTCGTTGCGGAATACCCGCAGACGGCTGGACGGCACCGCATGATGCGTCGGTATTCTATATACGGCGAAGCAGGGTCATTCGGCCAGATTCCGCAACGCTCCGCAGATCCGCTCCACCTGCTCATCCGTCAACTCGGGATACATAGGCAGGCTCACCACTTCCTCCGCCGCCCGCGCCGTCTCGGCGCAGCCGGCCGGGCCCAAGGCCGTGCGGCCCTGGTACGCGGATTGCAGATGCACCGGCACCGGATAATGGATGCCCGTGCCGACGCCATCGGCGCGCAGCCGGGCCTGCATTTCGGCCCGCGCCCCGGTCCGCAGGACATACTGGTGGAAGACATGCTCGGCATCCGCCCGCCGCACCGGCGGCGCCAGCGGCCCACCGGCCAGCGCCGCGTCATAGGCGGCGGCAATCTCCCGCCGCCGCGCATTGCCGGCATCCAGCATCGGCAGCTTCACCCGCAAGATTGCCGCCTGGATCTCGTCCAGCCGGCTGTTCACGCCGACCATCGAGGAGACATAGCGCTCCCGCCAGCCGTATTGCCGGATGGCGCCGATGCGGTCGGCCAGTTCGAAGTCATCCGTCGCCAGCACGCCGCCGTCGCCCAGCGCGCCGAGGTTCTTGGTGGGGTACAGGGAAAAGGCGGCTGCCGTTCCCATGGTGCCGACCTTGCGGCCGCCAAGCATCGCCCCATGCGCCTGGGCGCAATCCTCGATCAGCGCCACGCCGGCCTGCTGGCAGGCCGCCAGCATCGGGTCCAGGTCGCAGGCCTGACCGTAGATATGCACCGCGATCGCAGCGCGGATCGGCGGCAGGCCCGGCGGCGGATCCTCCAGCACCGCGGTCAGCTCATCCGGGTCCATGTTGTAGGTATCCGGGTCGATGTCGAGCAGCAGCGGCGTTGCCCCGGCCATCTCGATCGCCGCCACCGTGGCAACCGCGGTATGGGAGACGGTGGCGACGGTGCAGCCCTCGCCGATGCCGAGGCCGCGCAGGATCAGCGCCAGCGCATCGGTGCCATTGGCGCAGCCGACAGCACGGGTGGTGCCGAGCCACTGGGCGAATTCCTGCTCGAAGGCCTCGCCTTCCTTGCCGAGGATGTACCAGCCGGAGTTGAGCGCGCGGGCCACCGCGGCATCGATCTCCTCCTTCTGCGCCCGGTAGCCAGCCCCGGGATCGGCCTGGGCGATGATGGTATGGGTGGCGTTCATAACGGTGTCCCTTGGACCGTGTCTCGATTCGCTTCGGAGAGGCCAAAGATCAGGGAGGTATTACCCGATCCTGCATGGCCTCCGTGTTCCGCCGGGGCCGGCACCGGCCTCAGGTGTAATCCGCCAGCCGGCCGCGATACCATTCCAGCGACCGCGCCAGACCTTCGTCCAGGCCGATCCGGGGCTCCCACCCCGTCGCCGCCCGGAATGCCCGGTCATCCGCGTGGTAGCTGCCGATATCGATCGGCGCCCGGTCAGCAGGGAATGATTTTATATCGTAATGACCATGCCCGCCATTGGCTGAGATGAGGCGGTCCGCCAGTTCCAGCAGGCTCGCCGGCGGCGAGCCACCGAGGTTGAAGACCTTGCCCGCCACCTCCGGCCGCGGCGCGTATTCGGCCGAAAGCAGGAAGGCCTGCACCACGTCGTCCACATAGGTCATATCGCGCAACTGCTCGCCGCCCCAGACCTCGAAGCCCTCCCCCCTCAGGCACTGGCGGATCCAGATGCCGAGGAAGGTTTGCCGGGCATCGCGGATCCGCAGGCGCGGGCCGTAGCAATTGGTCAGCCGGAGGGAAACAACGGGACGATGCAGCACCCTCTGCTCCAGCAGCCAATACTGTTCCCCGGCCCATTTGGAGACGCCATTGGCATCCGGCGGATTGACGGGATGCAATTCGTCGACCGGCAAATAGGTCGGCCGGCCGTAGAACTGCCGGGTCGAGGCGTGCACGACCGTCGCCTTCGGCGCCGCCTCCCGCATCACCTGGATCAGCCGCACCTGGGAGACGGCGTTGATGGCGATATCCGCCACCGGGTCCTTCTGGCCGCCCATGTGGCTGGTCTGCGCCGCCATGTTGAACAGCACGTCGACGCCCTGGCAGAGCGTGTGCAGCTCCACGTCCCGGATATCGCCGCGCACCAGCAGCACCGAGGCGCCTTCAAGATTGGCGATATTGGCACCGCCATCCTCGAACATCGCATCCAGCGCGGTGACGCGCGCCCCCAGCCCCGCCAGCGCATGACACAGCGCGCTGCCGAGGAAGCCGGCGCCGCCTGTTACCAGCACGCGCTTGCCACGCCAGAAGGCGGCCCTTTCCGCGTCGGTCATCGATCCCCGTCCTTCCCTGCCGCGGCACCGGCCGCGGCGATATTCTAGGCTTCGCAAGTGAATAAGGCGGAAGCGCGCCTATTCCCCGGCACCCGCGCGGCGCGGTTCCGCCACGGCCGCAGCATGCCCTGTCATTGCATCAATGGGGGAATGAGGTATTCGAGAGGCGGCGGAAGCGTGACTATCCGCGGCCGTCTGGTCCGGCAATCCCGCCCGGCTGCCGCGCATGATCTCGAGGAAGCCGAACAGCAGCAGCAATTGCGCCAGAAGCATCTGGATGCTGGCCAAGAGCCGGATGCCGTCATCGGAGGGCAGGATATCGCCATAGCCCACCGTCGAGAGCGTCACCACGCTGAAATGCAGCGCATCCGAGAAATCCACCCGGATCGGCCCATGCGTGCTGGTGAAAAGCGGGGCCGAGGACAGCCCATCGGCGATCCGGTACAGGCAGCCGAAAACCACCGTCAGCAAGGCCCAGAGGCTGGAATAGGCCGCAATCGGCACCGCCAGCCGGGCCAGCCGCCGGGTCACCGCGCGGAAGATCACCGCGATATCCACCAGCAGCCGCACCACGTCGCCCACCGCGACGGCGCTGACCAGGGCGATCACCCCCATCGCCAGCAGCAGCGCCAGCCCCTGGCCCATCTCGTCCAGCCGGTTGACCGGGAAGGCGAGCGAGACCACGCCCACCACGCCGATCAGCCCCAGCCACCGGGCGAAGCGCGGCAGATGTGCCAAGTCGGCCGCTTCTTCCTCCTGCGCCCAGGCGCTGAGGTCGCGGCGCCGCACCCAGCAGGCGAGGACAAAGGTGGCGACCGGCAGCAGGAAGCCCAGCGCCCGTGCCCAGGCCGTCGCCTCCGGAAAGCCGGCCCTCCCCAGCACCACATAAAGGCAGGCATACATCGCCAGCCCGTTGGTCGTGCCGAGCGAGAAGGCCGGCCCATGCGGGAACAGCAGGTACAAGGCGCCGACCGCCATGGCCGAGCCCCCGAGCACCACCAGTGGGAAAGCCCCGCCCCGGTCGGCGATCCCGCCTGCCACCAGCAGCATCAGCACCAGGGACATGCCCAGCGCCGAGACGAAGCCCCGCGGCGTCCGCCGCCGGCGTGGCCGCGCCGCGGGCGTCACGCCGTCCCGGTATCTGGCAGGGCGGCGATACCCGTAATCTCCACCCGCCAGGACGGATCCACCAGCGGCGCCTGGATGGTCATCCGCGCCGGCTTCGCCCTCGGGTCCAGCCACCGGTCCCAGGCCAGGTTCATCGCCGGTGCATCCTTGATGTCCGCCAGCACGATGGTCACGCTCAGCAGTCCGGACTTGCTGGTGCCGGCCTCGGCTAACAAGGCATCGATCTGCGCCAGAACGTCGGCGGTCTGACCCTCGGTATCCAGGCTGGGATCATCGGCGACCTGCCCGGCAAGATAGACCAGCCCGCCATGCACCACGGCGCCCGAGAGCCGCCCTTCCTCCGCCAGCCGCTTGATGCCCGCCATGCCCCTGCCCCCTCGACCATGCGCCACCCGCGGGTCGCACCCACGGCCCCAGGCTTGGGCGCCAGTTTAGTGCGGATGCCGTTGCGGCGAAATCACCGAAGGCCATGAATCATGCAGGAAAACAACAGGCTAGGCCTTGGCCAATGCCCCCTGTCGAAGTCTGCCGCACCGCCGGTCCGCCAGGTGGGGGATGAGGATGCCGATCGCGCCTGATACGACAAGGTGACCCCAAAGCCTAGTCGACCAGCGGGTCGCGGACAGCACTTCAATTGACGCGATGCTCCCGGAACGGCATGCCTAAAGCCCCAGGCGCCCCCAGGCCGCCCTCTCCTCCAGCGCCGCGATCACCGCCTCCACCTCCAGTCCCGGTAACAGCCGGCGCAGCAGGCCCGGCTTCCGGCCACCGATGGGGATGAGCTTCGCCGTATCGCCGAAACGCCGCTTCGCCTCGCTGGCGGCGTCCCCCAGGCGATCCGCCAGCCCCAGCTCCACCGCCTTGCGGCCCGGCCAGAAGCGACCGGTGAACAGCGCCTCCGGCGGCGCCTTTAGCCTATCCGCCCGGCGGGACAGCACCCAGTTGCGGAATTCGCCGTGCAGATCCTCCAGCAGCACCCCGAGCCGCGCGACATCCTCGGGCGCCTCCGGCCGGAAGGGATCGAGGAAGCTCTTCTCCGTCCCGGCCGTATGCATGCGCCGCTCGACCCCCAGCCGCTGCAGCGCGCCCTCGAAGCCGAAACTCGCGGCGACCACGCCGATGGAGCCGAGGATCGAGGCCGGGTCGGCGACGATCTCATCCGCCGCGCAGGCGATCCAATAGCCGCCGGAGGCCGCGGCATCCTCGACGCAGGCGATGACGGGAAGCTTCTTCGCCTCCGCCAAGCGGCGGATATGGGCGGCGACGAGGCTGGACTGCACCGGGGAGCCACCGGGCGAGTTGATCACCAGGAAGACGGCGGCCAGGTGCTTCAGGCCGAAGGCGCGGTCCAACACCGGCGCCGCAGTGGCGAGGCTGATACCTCCGCCGAAGCCGGGCCGGGCGGAAATGGGGCCTTGCAGGCGGACCAGGGCAATACGCGGCGGCCGGGGCCGCCAGGGAAGGGTCATCATGGCTTCAACAAATGCCCGCCGCGGCGCCGCCATCAAGGCATGGCATCCATTCTCCCCATGACGAAACGTGACGGATACGGCCTGCTGGCGGTGGCGGCGGCGCTGGGCGGGATCCTTGCCTATCGCGCCGCCTATGTGGAGCCGCGGGACTGGGCCGCCGCCTGCGCGGTGGCGATGCCACGGCTGGCCTGCCTGCCGCGCGATGCGCTGCTCTGGCTGCAGCATTGGCAGCTTTGGGGTGCCTCCGCGCTGGGGTTAGGCATCTGGTCACTGTTCGGTGCGCCCTTCGGCATCAGGGTCGCCGCGGTGGCCCTGGGCACCGTTGCGGTGGCGAACTACAATGCAACCTGGGGTATGCTCGGCCTTGCGCTGGGCGCCTGGGCCTGGATGGCGGCCGGCCGATTGGATCAAAGGGAATACGGATGAAGGCGCGTCGCATCCTGGTGGCGGGGGCGGGACCGGTTGGGCTGGTGGCAGCCGCGGCGCTGGCCGAGGAAGGCATCCCCGTCACCATCGTCGAAGCGGAGCAGGAACTGCCGGACGACCTGCGGGCTTCCACCTTCCATCCGCCGACGCTGGACATGCTGGACCGCTTCGGCGTGGTGCAGCCCATGCTGGCGATGGGCATGGTCTGCCCGACCTGGGAATTCCGCGATCGCGCCTCCGGCCCGGTGGCCTGTTTCGACCTCGGCCTGCTGAAGGACGACACGCGGCATCCCTACCGGCTGCAGTGCGAGCAATGGCGGCTGACCCGGCTGCTGCGGGACCGGCTGGCGGCGCGAGGAGACGTGGAATTCATCTATGACGCCCGGGCCACCGACCTGTGGCAGGATGCCGATACGGTACACCTGACCGTCTCTCGCACCGATGGCAGCACGGAGAGGCTGACGGGCGCCTTCCTCATCGGTGCCGACGGTGCCCGCAGCGCGGTGCGCAAGGCGGCCGGCATCGGCTTCGAGGAGATGACTGTCCCGGAAACCTACCTGACCCTCTCGACACCCTTCGCCTTCCACGCGGCGATCCCGCAGCTGGCCAATGTCGCCTATGTCTCGGACCCCGAGGAATGGTTCGTGCTGGTGCGGACACGGTTGCTGTGGCGGCTGCTGCTGCCGACCAACCCGGCCGAGCCGGAGGAGCGGATGATATCCGAGAGCCGCCTGCAGGAACGCATGCAGCGCGTGCTGCCGACCGGCACTGCCTATGAGCTGCGGCACCGCACCGCCTACCGGGTGCATGAGCGGGTGGCGCAGCGCTATGTCGCCGGGCGCGTGGTGCTGGTCGGCGACGCGGCGCATGTGAACAATCCGCTGGGCGGCATGGGCATGAATGGCGGCATCCACGACGCCATCAACCTGGCGGACAAGCTCGCCGCGGTCTGGCGCGGGGAGCCGATGGCGCTGCTGGGGCGGTACGAGCGGCAGCGGCGCAAGGTGGCGCTGGATGTGGTGCAGGCGCAGGCGATGCGGAACCGGCAGATGCTGAGCCAGCGGGACCCGGCGGCGCGGTCCGCCTATCACGACAGCCTGCGGTCGGTGGCGCAGGATCCGGTGAAGCACCGCGAGCACCTGTTGCAGACCTCCCTGATCCAATCGCTGCGCGACCTGGAAGCCGTGGCATGACGGCCGGTGCGGAGGATATCGACCGGCGGTAGGGCTTCGGCCGAGGCAGCGGCATCGCGCAGGGGCCGCAGTTCCTATTCTTTCGAGGGCTCGCCGAACCTGGACCAGAAGGCGATGAGATCTTCCGCCGTCATGGCTCAGGCCCGGCTTACAACGGCAGGGCCGAGCGCCAGGCGGCCATGTCGGCGCCATCCCAGATCCAGCCGCTGCGCCAGCTCAACCCCAGGCCCAGCGCCATGGCAGCCAGCCAGGCCTGGCGCTCGAGCCGGGTGCCGTTGCGGCTCACGGTCCAGGCCAGCACAGCGGCCATCCCCACGGCAATGGCCGGCAGCGGGCCGGAGGCATGCCAGAACAGCGTCGCCCCCGCCCCCGACAGCGGGCCGCCGAGCAATGCGAGGAAGGCCGCGACCGGCCGCCGCCGTTCCTCCGGCCGCAATACCAGCGCCAGGAGCGCCAGCAGCGCCGGCGGCATGGCGAGCAGGAACAGGGGCAGCAGTTCCAGCAGCGGCGCGAAGAAGTCGCCGCCGCGCTGGTTGAGCCAGACGGAGCCCGCGGCTTCCAGCGCCCCATGCATCGGCGCCAGCCAGCGGCGCAGGGCATAGGCCGGCGCTTCCCCCATCGTGGCCGAGCCGAGCAGGATGCCACCAACCGCGACGGCCGATGGGAAAAGCGTGATGAGATACAGCGCCGCGGCCGAGCCGAGATCCTGCACTCCGCGCAGGCAGAAAGGCAGGATGGCGGCGATCGGCAGGACGACGTAGAGCGCATCCGGCGCGGTAAGCATCAGCACCGCCAGCATCAGCCCAAGCGCCATGAGCGACTGCGCATCGCCGACCGAGGCCGCGCGGTCGAGGCAGAGGATGACGATGCCGATCACCATGACGGAGAGCAGCTGGGTCTGGCCGGTGGTCGCCAGCATCAGCATCGCCGGGTGCAGCGCCAGCATGGCGACGGCGGCCAATGCCTCGGCAAAGCCCCAGCCAAAGCGGCGAAGGCGCAGGAAGAGCATCCCGATCAGCCCGCCGGCGCCGAGCGTCGTGGTCAGCACCAGGGTCTGCGGCCCGGCATTGGGCACCATCCGGATGATGCCGAGCAGCGAGGCGGCGATCCACTGCCCGGCCAAGGCCGCCGGGTCGTCGCTGACCCGCCAGATCTGCGCCAACACCTCGTCGAGCTGGCCCGATCCGAGGATGCAGTCGGCGACCAGAGCAAACCAGAGGAAGGCGAGATAGCCGATGAGCAGCGCCGAAGTGCGGCGGAAGCGCGGCCGCTGCCGGGAAGCCGGCGCGGCCGCGATGACCGGGGCGAAGCCGGCGGCGCCACTCATTCGGCCGGCACCGCGGCATGGGGTTCGGCGATCGCCGCCAGGGTCTGCTGGGTGGCGGAGGAGGTGCCGTGCTGGGTCTTCTCCCAGTAATGCGGCGCGACGATCAGTTGCCAGATCGCCTTGTAGGCGGCGACCGAATGCAGCACCCAATAGACCGGCGCCAGCAGCGCCCAGGGCATCAGCTGGAACCAGCCCCGCTTCGCCGCCGCCACCATGGTCAGGTAGACGTACATGGCATTGCCGACCACCAGGTTGAACATGGCGAAGTAGATGATGGGCGGCGGGAAGACCTTGTTCACCACATCCGCCCCGGCCACCACGGCGATCAGGGTGGTGGACCAGAGCAGCGGATTGACCAGCGAGGTCAGCACGGGAAAACCGATGAAGAACTGGAAGCCCCAGAAGCCGACGAAGCCCAGGCGCCGGTACAGCCGCATCGGGTGGCGCATATGCACCAGCCAGGTCTGCATGTAGCCCTTGATCCAGCGGCTGCGCTGGTTGATCCAGCTGCGGAGGACGCCATTGGCTTCCTCGAAGGTGGTGGAATTCACCACCGCCACCTCATACCCCGCCTGGGTCAGCCGCACGCCGAGATCGGCATCCTCCGTCACGTTGTAGGGGTCCCAGGCACCGAGGTCGCGCAGGATGCTGGTGCGGAAGTGATTGGAAGTGCCGCCGAGCGGGATCGGCACCTTCAGCACATGCAGGCCGGGCAACAGGTAGTCGAACCAATTGCTGTATTCGAGGGTGAACATCCGGGTCAGGAAGTTTTCCCGCCGGTTGAAGTAGTTCAGGCGTGCCTGGATGCAGGCGACGTTGTCGGCCGATCGCTTGAACAGCGCGACCGCCTTCTTGAGTTGGTCGGGCTCCGGCATGTCCTCGGCGTCGAAGACCACGCAGTATTCGCCACGGGCGAAGCGCAGCGCGTAGTTGCAGGCCTTGGGCTTGGTCTTCGGATGGCTGGTGGGGACGCGGATGATCTCGAAGATCCCCTCGGCCCGCAGCGCCTTGGCCGCCTCGATCGTCTCCTTGTCGTCCGTCTCCAGCACCAGCTTCACGTCGAGCTTGGCGCGGGGATAGTCCATGCGACGGATGGAATGTACCAGGATCGGCAGTACCTCCGCCTCCCGGTACATCGGCACCAGCACGGTATAGACCGGCAGCTCATCATCGCTGAGGTCGGTGACTTCCTCGGCCGTCACCGAGATATCGACGTCGTTGTGGGCACCGACCCAGGTGAGCAGGAAGCGGAAGCCGAAGCTCAGCATGTAGAAGACGGTGACGAAGCCGGAGAGGACGATGACCGTCGGCATCGGCGCGGTGGCCAGTCCGAGCAGCAGGATGCCGAGCCCGATGGCGACGCTGACGACCTGCGGCCGGGTGACGGTATGCTTGGCCGAGAGATGCGGAGAGGCGATGAACAGCGCCTCGCGCGCCTCATGGTCGGCGATGTCGTCGAAGGCCTGCTGCATCGCCCAGAGGATGTCGAACTTGGTCGTCGCGGCCCAGCCGAGGACGATGCCGGGGAAGCGGCCGGCTGCCCAGGCGGCGACGGCCGGGCAATCCGGCGCCTCGGCCGCCAGGATGAGCCGGATCTGGCCCTCGGGGCCCATCTCCTCCCGCCAGGGCAGCACGCCGAGTTCGAGGTAGTCGGGGCGGTCATCGGGGTCGAGCAGCGCCTCCTCCGGCGGTTCCTGCAGCAGGTCCGCCAATGGCAGGCCGGAGCCGCCGGCGATGCCCGCGGCCCAGTCCCGATGGCTGATGCTGCCCTCGGCCATCAGCGCCGCGCCGGTGCCGGTATTCCAGCCGCGCGCCTGCTCGCGCGCCTTGGCGAGCTGCTTATGCTCCAGCCGCCCCTCCGCGAGCAGCCAGGCGATGGTCTCGGCGTCGCGCGGGGGATGGGGCTCGGCCATCGGTTGGCAGGTCAGCCGGCACGGCGGCGGCGGTAGCGGATGACGCCACCGATGACGGCGGCGGTCAGCAGCACCCAGATCGCGATGAACAGCTCGGTCCGCCAGCGGTCCAGCAGGGAGGTCTGGCTGGGCGCCACCAGCTCGGTCACCAGGACCTCCGGGCTGCGGGTATCGAAGGCGGAGGGCAGGCCGCGGCCGTCATAGACCGCGACGGTGCCGGTGGTCAGCGTCGCCCGCGGCGGTATGACCATGCTGGCCGGCGTGCCGGGGCTGATCCAAAGGCCGGGGACATTGCTTGCATTGGCCAGCTGCACGACGGTGATGCCGCCGACGTTGCCGAGCTCCACCTTCATCCCGGCCCGCGGCATCTCGAGGATGACGCGGCCGCGGTCCGGCCGCAGCAGCCCGGCGCCGCTGAGGTCGGGCGGCAAGGTCTCGCTGAGGGCGATGAAGGGGCGGTTCAACTGGCCGCTGGTGGCGACCTCGACCAGCTCCGGCCGGGCACCGGCATCGCTCAGCAGCCGGGCCAGCAACGGGATGGCGGCCGCCGCGGTTGCCTGGGAGGTGCCGAGGCGGATCAGCGCCGCCGCGGTATCCGGGAAGGACAGGCCGCCGAACTCACCGGGGGAGACGAAGCCATCCTGCAGCAGCAGCTTGCTGCTGCCGGCCAGCTGGAAGGACAAGGCATCCGAATAGGTGCAGCTGCGGCGGATGCCGATCCGCATGAGCCGCAGGGTGACGGCCATGCGGTGCCGGATCAGGTCCGGCGGCAGGTTGATGCGGACCTCGTTCAGGTCGAGCTGGCCGCGATAGGTCTCCGACCAGACCAGCCGGCGGCCGGCATAGACCGCGACCACCATGCTCTCGCCCTGCGGCACCGTGGCGCCCTTGCCATTGAGGCTGAGCGCATAGGGGCGGCGGCCTGGCGGCAGGCGGTTCAGCGGCAGCTCGAAGGTCAGCGCCGCGCTGCCATAGACGTCGATCGCCTGGCGCGGGATGTCGAGTTCGTTGAAGGAGACGGCATCCGCCTTGGTCAGGTCCGGCCGCGGCAGGGCCTGGCCGCTGGCGGCGGTGGTGTTGAAGACCCGCAGCGCCGGCCCCATGGCGATGAGGGCGGCGGCGGAAGCGCTATCGGAGATGATGATGCGCTGGCCGCCGGCGGTGCGTGGCTCGAGCCCGAGGGAGGTCGCCGGGCCGATGCGGATATGCGCATTCGGGTCGTTCGGCGGCAGCATCACCGGGCGGGCGCCGCGGGCGGTGAGCGCCATGGCGACGGAGACCGCGGCCTCGAGGTCGTTGGTGGTGATGTTGACCGGCAGGGAGATGCCGACATCGCCCGAGAGCATCCGCCAGATGACGCCGAGGCCTGGGTTGCCCTCCTCCGCCGCGACGAGCTGGGTCGTCGGCTCGATCCGGCTCCAGACCGCCGGCGTGTCGTTGTCGAAGCATTCGACGCCGCGACGCAGCGCCTGGTCGCCCTGGAAGCGGATGCGGAGGAAGTCGTTGTTCAGGAAGCGGGGCGGAATGGGGATGCGTTCCCGTACCTGGCCCTGGTTGACCTGCACGGTGCCGAGCGGTGTCTCATCCGCGTAGATGGTGACCGAGGAAAGCTCATCCAGCATCGGCGAGGCGGTGACCTCGAGCTGCAGGTCGGTGCGGCCGGAGCGCTGCGGCAGCGGAAAGAAGGCTTCCGCGGCACCGGCTGGCCCGCGCAGGGTGAAGCCTTGGGGGAAACCGAGGTCATCCAGGCTGGTCGCCGCAGCGGGGACGAGGAACATGCCCGCCCAGCACAAGACAGCGGCCAAATGGTGCCGCGCATGCGACCGCGACCAAACCATGCTGAGTTCCCATTTCCTGGCCGCTGTCATGCGCGATAAGCGAGATGCATCACTGATACGGAACAATCTCGCATTCGTGGCATCGCCTAACAACCTATTGCTGGTAGCAGCCCGCAGAGTCATTCCCGCAATACGCGATTTCATGACGAAATAAAAACGATTTTCAGCCGGGTCTGGCGGGGGCCTTGCCCTGGCTGGACCGCTCCGTCAGCCTGCCGACGAAAACAAGGGCGGGAGCTTCGGCATGTTCGACTTCAAGGGCAGGCGCGTGATCGTATGCGGCGGCAGCCGCGGCATTGGACGATCCATCGCTCTGGGCTTCGCCCAAGCCGGGGCGGCGGTTTCCATCTGCGCCCGCAGCACTGGGCCACTGGCCGCCACCGAGGCCGAACTCGCCACATTCGGCGGTAAAACCCATTCCTCTTCATGCGACTTGGGCGATGGGCCGGCGGTAAAGGCTTACGTCTCCGCCGCCGCGGCAGCGCTCGGTGGCGTTGACATTCTCGTGAACAACGCCAGTGGCTTCGGCGCGCCGGATACCGAGGAGGGCTGGGAGAAGGGTCTTTCGGTCGATGTGATGGCAACCGTACGCGCCACCCACGCCGCCCTGCCCTTCCTCGAGGCGGGGCCGGGCGGAACCGGCGGCAGCATCATCAACGTCTCCTCCATCTCGGGCTACCGGCCCTCCCTGCGGACGCCGGCCTATGCCGCGGTGAAGGCGCTGCTGATCAACTACACCCAGTCCCAGGCGGCGATGTATGCAGCGAAGGGCATCCGGGTGAATGCGGTGGCGCCCGGCTCGATCGAATTCCCCGGTGGCTCCTGGGAGGCGCGGAAAGCTTCCGACCCGGCACTCTATGGCCGCATCCTGGAAAGCATCCCCTTCGGCCGGCTCGGCACGCCGGAGGAAGTGGCGAATGTGGCGCTGTTCCTGGCCAGCCCGCTGGCCGGCTGGGTCACCGGGCAGACCGTGATTGTCGATGGCGGGCAGCTGCTGACTTAATCCCCGCCCTCAATCCCGATCCTGGCGGCCCCGGCCCTTCTTCACATCGGCCCGCCGGCCCTTGCCCTCCAGCCGGCGCAGCTTGGACCCGAGCGTCGGCTTGGTCGGCCGGCGCGGCGGCGGCGGCGGGATGGCGGCTTCGCGGATCAGCTCGAGCAGCCGTTCCAGCGCATCCTCCCGGTTGCGTTCCCGCGTGCGGTGACGCTGGGCGGTGATGATGATGACCCCATCCTGCGTCAGCCGATGCCCGGCCAGCTTCTCCAGCCGGTGCCGCACCGCGTCCGGAAGGTTGGGCGAGAGCCGGGCATTGAACCGCAGCTGGACTGCGGTCTCCACCTTGTTCACGTTCTGCCCACCGGGGCCGGAGGAACGGATGAAATCCTCGCTCAGCTCCTCCTCGTCGAGGGCGATGCGCGGCGTGACGGGTATCTTCATGGCGACAGCAACGGCGTGGCCGGCTGTTCGTCCTTCAATGCCACGCCGGTCGCCCCCAGTTGCAGCGCCGCCCCGGTAAGCCAGAGCAGCTTCTCCGCCGCCGCCGCCGCATCGAGCCCGCCGGGGCGGATATTGGAGATGCAGTTGCGCTCGGCATCGGTCCGCCCGCGCCGGGGCGCGAGGGTGAGGTAGAGGCCGAGGCTATCGGTCGCGCTCAGGCCCGGCCTTTCGCCGATCAGCACCGCGACCATCGCGACGCCCATCGCCTCGCCAATCTCATCGCCCAGCGCCACGCGTGCCTGGCTGGCCAGCACGATGGGGGCGATCGCCAGCCCGGCCCGGCGCAGCAGCGGCACGGCGGCCGCGATCAGCCGCGGAGCCTGCACCTGCACCCCGGTGGCACAAAGCCCGTCGGCGACGACGAAGAGGAAGCTGCCCGGCGCGGCCGGCAGGCCGGCGCGATCCGCCTCCCGCAGCCGCCGGCCGAAGTCGGGGCGCAGCAGGTAGCTGCGGCGATCCCTGGCCTGGCTGGCGACCCGCAGCAGCGGTTCAGGCGCGATGGCGGCTTCCAGCGCCGGGGCGTCGAGGGTGGAATGCACCGCGTCCCGGGCCCGCGCATGGGCCTCCTGGAAATCGAGATGCGCCGCGGTCGGCAGGCCATGCCCGGCGCGGCCGAGCGCCACCCGCGCACTGGTGAAGCGGCGAAGGTCGGTCCAGGCAACCGGCTCGGTCATGCCAATCCGACCAGGGCCGGCGCCATACCGCCCGGCAGCAGCCCGGCCCCGCTGGCGGCCTCGATCCCCATGCGCGTCATCCAGGCCTCGAATTCTGGAGCCGGGCGCTTGCCCAGCGCCTCCCGCACATAAAGCCCATCGTGGAAGGAGGTGGACTGGTAGGCCAGCATCACGTCATCCGCCCCGGGCACACCCATGATGTAGGTGACGCCGGCGACGCCGAGCAGGGTCAGCAGCGCATCCATGTCGTCCTGATCGGCCTCGGCATGGTTGGTGTAGCAGACGTCGACCCCCATCGGCAGGCCGAGCAGCTTGCCGCAGAAGTGGTCCTCAAGCCCCGCCCGGGTGATCTGCTTGCCGTCAAAGAGATATTCAGGACCGATGAAGCCGACCACGGTATTGACCAGCAGCGGGTCGAAGGCGCGGGCCACGGCATAGGCGCGGGCCTCGACAGTCTGCTGGTCGACGCCGTGATGCGCCTCGGCCGAGAGGGCGCTGCCCTGGCCGGTCTCGAAATACATGCAGTTGCTGCCGACGCTGCCACGCCGCAGCGATAGCGCCGCTTGGTGGGCTTCCGCCAGCAGGGAGAGGGAGACGCCGAAGCTGCGGTTTACCGCCTCGGTCCCGCCGATCGACTGGAAGACCAGGTCGACCGGGGCGCCGCGCTCGATCGCCAGCAGGCTGGTGGTGACATGGGCGAGGACGCAGCTCTGCGTCGGGATGGCATAGCGGTCCCGCACCGCATCCAGCAGCTCCAGCACGCGGATCGTGGTCTCGAGGTTATCGGTCGCCGGATTGACCCCGATGACCGCATCCCCCGCCCCCAGCAGCAGCCCATCGAGGATTGCCGCCGCCACGCCGCGCGGGTCGTCCACCGGGTCGTTCGGCTGCAGGCGGATCGAGAGCCGGCCGGGCAGCCCGAGCGTGTTGCGGAAGGCGGTCGTCACCCGGCATTTGGCGGCAACGGCGACCAGGTCCTGCAGCCGCATGATCTTGGACACGCCGGCCGCCATCTCCGGCGTCAGCGCGGGACGGAGCGCCGCCAGGGCTGCCGGCTCGGCTGCCAGCAGCCAGTCGCGAAAGCCGCCCACCGTCAGATGGGCGATCGGGGCGAAGCCGGCCGCATCATGACCATCGAGGATCAGCCGGGTGACCTCATCCGCCTCGTAGGGCACTACCGCCTCATCCAGGAAATGTCGCAGCGGCAGGTCGGCCAGGGCCCGTTGGGCGGCCACGCGCTCGGCCGCGGTCTCAGCCGCCAAGCCGGCCAGCACGTCGCCCGAGCGCAGCGGCGTGGCGCGGGCCAGCAGGGTGCGGAGATCGGGGAATGTGTAGCGGGTGCCGCCCACCGTCTGCGCGAAGCCCATAATTGCTCTCCTGATGGTTTCCTCTAGCCCGGCCGGGCCCGGTCTTGCCAGCGCGGCGGCGGCGCGGGATGGTGCGGCCAACCCCAATCGAGGAAACGCATGCAACCGGATACCTCTGCCGAAGACTGGCCCGACCAGATCTATGGCCTGCTGAAGGACCACGGCATCCGCCAGGTCGCGCTGGTGCCTGATGCCGGGCATTCCCGGCTCATCAAGCGCTGCCTCGCCGACAACGACATCAAGGTCGTGACCCTCACCACCGAGGAAGAGGGCATCGGCATGCTCTTCGGCGCCTGGCTGGGCGGGGAGAAGGGCGTGCTGCTGATGCAGTCCAGCGGCGTCGGCAATTGCATCAACATGCTCTCGGTCGCCATCGCCCACCGGACGCCGCTGCCGATGATCGTGACGATGCGGGGCGACTACGGCGAGTTCAACCCCTTCCAGGTGCCGATGGGCAATGCGACCCAGACGGTGCTGGAGGCCATGGGCACCCTGGTGAAGCGGGCCGACAGCCCCGAGGATATCGCGCCGACGGTCAATGCCACCCTGCGCATGGCCTTCAATACCTATCGCCCGACCGCGACCCTGATCGGCCAGCGCGTCATCGGCGCCAAGACCTTCGGGAAGTGAGCCCCATGGCAAACATCGAAACCGGCGCGACCGGCAAGCTGCTCCGCCGCACCGTGGTCTCCGCCCTGCTCGAGGACCGCCGCGGCATGCTCTGCATCGCCGGCCTCGGCGCGCCGGCCTGGGACATCACCGCCGCGGGCGACTGCCCGGAGAACCTGCCGCTCTGGGGCGGCATGGGCGGCGCGGCGATGATGGGCCTCGGCCTGGCGCTGGCCCAGCCGGACCGCAAGGTGCTGGTCATCACCGGCGACGGCGAGATGCTGATGGGCATCGGCTCGCTGGCGACCATCGCGGTGCAGCGGCCGAAGAACCTCTCCATCGTCGTGCTCGACAACGAGCACTACGGCGAGACCGGCATGCAGGAGACGCATACGCATCACGGCGTCGACCTCGTGGCGATGGCGAAGGGCGCCGGCATCGGCGATTGCCGCCTGGTGAAGACGCCGGAGGAGGTGCTGGCGCTGCGCCAGGCGATCCATGCCGGAGCCGGGCCGCTCTTTGCCCAGGTGAAGATCGACGAGCAGACCCTGCCGCTGGTGCTGCCGCCGCGTGAGGCGAGCATCCTCCAGGCGCGGATGCGCGAGGCCATCATGGGCAAGTCGGCGCATCTGCAATGATGTAGCCCGGGCTGAGAGGGAGGACGGGTAATGAAAAGAAGAAGCCTGCTGGCGGTCATGGCCGCCCTCCCCTGCCCGGCCCTCGCCCAGAACTGGGCGCCGGATCGGCCGATCCGCCTGATCATCCCTTTCGCCGCCGGCGGCAGCACGGATGTGACGGCGCGGCTGGTCGCCCAGGCACTGGGCGACCGGCTCGGCCAGCCGGTCGTCGCCGAGAACCGGCCGGGCGCCGGCGGCAATATCGGCGCCGAGGCAGCGGCCCGGGCCACGCCGGATGGCCACACCCTGTTCATGGCGGTCAGCGGCATCCTGGCCGCCAACAAGGCGCTGTATAAAACCCTACCCTTCGACCCGCTGAAGGACTTCGCCCCGATCTCCCAGGTGGCGGTGATTCCGAATTTGATCGTGGTGAACCCCGATCTGCCGGTCCGCGACCTCCCCGGGCTGATCGCCTATGCCAAGGCGCGGCCTGGCCAAGTCAACTACGGCAGCGCCGGCTCCGGCACCTCGCTGCATCTCGCCTCCGCCCTCTTCGCCGCCAAAGCCGGGCTGGAGCTGGTGCATATCCCCTATCGCGGCGGCGCCCCGGCGGCGACCGACCTGATGGCGGGCAAGATCCAGATGCTGGCCTCGCCCCTGGTCGAGGTGATCGGCGCCGTCCAGGCCGGGCAGCTCCGGCCATTGGCGGTCACCACGCCCCGGCGCTCCGCCCTGCTGCCCGATGTGCCGACGGTGGGCGAGACCCTCCCCGGCTTCGCCATCCCGCTCTGGAACGGCATCGTCGCCCCGGCCGGGACGCCCATCGCGGCGGTGAACCGCATCTCGGCCGAAATCGGCGCGGCGCTGCGCAGCGAGGCACTGATGAAGCCCCTCGCCGAGCAGGGCAGCGAGCCGGCCCCGAGCACCCCCGAGGACTTCGCGACCTTCATCCGTGCCGAGATCCCGCGCTGGGCGGAGATCGTCCGGCTTTCCGGCGCAACCGCCGACTAGGACCCTGAACCATGCCCCATGTCGTCTGTCTCCGCCCCGTCCATCCTGAAGCCCTGGCCCTGCTGCGCGCCCGCCCCGGCGTGACGGTGGAGGTGCTGAACCCGGTGAATGACGAAACCATCGCCGCCTCCATCCCGAAGGCGGATGCGGTCATCGTCCGCGCCACGCCGATCAACCGCGCCTTCCTCGCGCATGCGACCAACCTGCGCATCGTGGCGCGGCACGGCGTCGGCTACGACGCGGTGGATGTGCCGGCGCTGACCGAGCGCGGCATCCCGCTGACGGTCACGCCAGATGCCAATGCAACCTCGGTCGCCGAGCATGCGATGATGCTGCTGCTGAACATCGCCCGGCAGACCCGCTTCTACGATGCGGCGACGCGCGAGCTGCGCTGGTCCAACCCGCCGGTGCCGGCGACCTTCGACCTGGCCGGCCGCACCCTGCTGGTGATGGGCTTCGGCCGCATCGGCGGGCGCGTCGCCCGGCTGGCCCATGCCTTCGGCATGAAGGTGCTGGTCCGCGACCCCTTCATCCCGCAGAACACCATCAAGGGCGCCGGCTTCATCCCGGTGAAGGACCTCCAGGCCGGGCTGGCCGAGGCCGATGTCGTCACCATCCACCTGCCGAGCAACGAGAAGACCCGCGGCAGCGTCAACGGCGAGTTCTTCGCTTCGATGAAGCGCGGCGCGGTGCTGGTGAATACCGCGCGCGGGACCCTGGTGGACGAGAAGGCGCTGGCCGGGGCGTTGACCTCGGGCCATCTCGCCGCCGCCGGCCTCGACGTCTTCTGGGAGGAGCCGGCAAGCCCGGACAACCCGCTGCTCAAGCTGCCGAACGTCCTCTGCACGCCGCATACCGCGGCGGCGACGGATCAGAGCCTGCGCCGCATGGCGCTGTCCTGCGCCGAGAGCATCCTGCAGGTCTTCGACGGCAAGCTCGACCCCGACGTGGTCATCAACCAGGAGGTGCTGCGCGGCAACGCGTAGCCCCGCCCGATCGCGGAGGGCCGCATGGCCCGAAGCGTGAATCGGACGGCCTTCAGAAGGAGTCACAGCATGGTGGAGAACCCGCTTCCCGTCCTCGCCGAACACGCCGCATCCTGGCGCGACCGGCCGCTCTCGCCCGAGGTGGCGCATCACGCCCGCCGGGCGCTGATCGACTGGTTCGCGGCGCTGCTGCCCGGCTGCTCCAAGCCGCCCGCCACCCTGCTGGCGGCCGCCATGGCAGCGGAACGCGGCCCGGGGCGGGCGACCTGCTACGTCGATGGCAAGCCCGGGCCGCTGCGCCATGCCGCGCTGCTGAACGCGACGGCCAGCCATACCGTCGAATTCGACGACATCTTCCGCGATGCCGGCTACCACCCGGGCTGCCCCACCATCGCCCCGGCGCTGGCCACGCTCCAGGCCCATGGCGGGACGATGGAGCAGCTGCTCCGCGCCATCACCGCCGGCTACGAGGTTTCCTGCCGCATCGGCATGGCGGTGCAGCCGAGCCACTACAAGAACTGGCACACGACGGGCACCGTCGGCACCTTCGGCGCGGCGGTGGCGACCGCCGTGGCGCTGGGCTGCGATGCGACGAAGATCGGCCATGCCATCGCCACCGCCGCGACCTTCGCCGGCGGCTTGCAGCAGGCCTTCCTATCGGATTCCATGTCGAAGCCGCTGCATCCCGGCCATGCCGCCGATGCCGGCTCACTCGCGGCCATCGCGGCGGCGGCGGGCGTCACCGGCGCGCTGGATGCGCTGCATGGGCCGAAGGGCTTCGCCGCGGCGACCAGCGAGGATACCGGCAAGTGGGACAAGGCCTTCGCCGATCTCGACAGCCGCATCTGCATCACCGAGATGACCTTTAAGAACCATGGCTGCTGCGGCCATATCTTCGCCGCGCTGGACGCGGTGCGGGACCTGCAGGCGGAACATGGCTTCAAGGCGACCGACGTTGCCAAGATTCACGTCGGCGGCTACGGCCCGACGAAGAGCATCTGCGACCGCCCGGTGATCAGCACCGAACAGGAAGCCCGCTTCTCCGTCCAGTTCACCATCGGCGCGCTGCTCGTCCTCGGCGGGGTGCGGATCGCGGCCTTCGAGCCGGAAAACCTGGTGAACCCCGCCATCCGCGCCATCATGCCGAAGGTGACGGTGGAACTGGACCCCGAGCTGGCCGACGCCTATCCCGGCCAGCGCGCCGCCAAGGTCTGGATCACCCTCAACGACGGCCGGGAGCTGTACCGCTTCCAGCCGACCCGCAAGGGCGACCCGGACGCGCCGCTGAGCGATGCCGAGCTGTCCGAGAAATTCCTGGAACTGGTCGCCCCGGTGATCGGCGAGCGCGCGGCGGCCGCCCTGCTGGACCAGCTCTGGACCAGCGATGCCCTGCCAGGAGCGGTGCCGCTGCTGGCCCCGATGCGTCAGGCCGCCGAGTAGACTTTCCGGCACCGGCCGGAACCAATGGGTGGGGGCCCGACCTAAGGCTGGGCTTCCCCCATCGTCTGGATACTCCCTTGGCCAGCGCCACCGACCACAATGCCCGCTTCCTGACGGGCTCAACCATGCGCCATGTCACCGTCATGGCGAGCACCGGCGCCATCGGGCTGGTCGCCATCTTTGCGGTGGACCTGCTCAACCTGCTCTATATCTCGATGCTTGGGCAGCAGCCGGTCGCCGCGGCGGTGGGCTTCGCCGGCACGGTGGGCTTCTTCCAGGTCTCGCTGGCGATCGGCCTGACCATCGGCGTCAGCGCCGCAGTCTCCACCCGGATCGGCGCCGGCCAACTTGCGGAGGCGCGCCGGCTGGCCACCGCCGGGCTGGTGCTGATCATCCTGGCGACCTCCCTGGTCGCCATCGCGACGGTCGCGGCGCTTGAGCCCATCCTGCGGCTGCTCGGGGCCGAGGGCGAGACCCGCAGCCTGGCGGCGGGCTTCCTGGCGCTGACCGCGGTTTCGGTCCCCTTCCTCGCCGCCGGCATGTGCTTCGCCGCGCTGCTGCGCTCGGTCGGCGATGCGCGGCGGTCCATGAACGTAACCCTGGCCGCCGCCTTCGCCACGGCGGTGCTCGACCCGCTGCTGATCTTCGGCCTGGGGCTGGACCTGACGGGGGCGGCGATCAGCACGGTGCTGTCCCGCGTATTCCTGGCCTTCGTCGGCTGGCATGGCGTGACCCACAGCCACCGGCTGCTCGGCCGTTTCACGCCGGCCGCCTTCGGCGCCGATACCCGCAGCATCCTGTCGGTCGCCGGGCCGGCGGTGCTCTCCAACCTCGCCACGCCGGTGGCCGCCGCCTATGTCACCGGCAGCATGGCGCTGTTCGGCCCGGCGGCCGTCGCCGGCCAGGCGACCATCGACCGCATCACCCCGGTCGCCTTCGGCCTGGTCTATGCGCTGACCGGGGCGGTCGGGCCGATCGTCGCGCAGAATGCCGGTGCCGGACGCTACGACCGGGTGCGCAGCGCAGTGCGGGACAGCATGGTCTTCACCCTGGTGGCGGTGCTCGGGGCCTGGGCGGTGCTTTGGCTGGCACAGGACCTGCTGGTGGCGGCCTTCTCCGCCCGCGACGCGACGGCCGAGATCGTCCGGCTGTTCTGCTCCTGGACGGCGGGCAGCTTCGTCTTCATCGGCGCGCTCTATGTCTCGAACGCGGTCTTCAACAACCTCGGCCGGCCGCTGCTATCCACCGCCTTCAACTGGGGCCGGGCGACGCTGGGGACCATCCCGCTGGTCATGCTCGGCATCAGTCATGGTCCGGCCGGGATCATGCTGGGGCAGGCCATCGGTTCGGTGGTTTTCGGCGCCGCGGCGGCGCTGGTTGCCTTCCGCGTCACCGGCCAGCTTCGCGCTTCCGCGCCCCTCAGCGGAACAGCGCCGGCAGCCACAACGACAGCGCCGGCACATAGGTGACCAGGGCGAGCACCACGACCATCGCGCCATAGAAGGGCCCGCTGGTCTTGGTCGCATCCCACATGCTCACCTTGCCAACCGCGCAGGCGACGAACAGCACCGGCCCGACCGGCGGGGTGATGGTGCCGATCCCGAGGTTGACGATCAGCACGATCCCGAACTGCACCGGGTCCATGCCGATCGCCTTGACCACCGGCAGGAAGATCGGCGTGCCGATCATGATCAGCGGCGCCATGTCCATGAAGGTGCCGAGCAGCAGCAGGATGACGTTGATGATCAGCAGGGTCATCAGCGGGTCGTCGGTGATGCCGCGCATCATGGCGACGGTCATCGCCGGCACCTGCAGCAGCGCCATCAGCCAGCCGAAGGCGGAGGCCGTGCCGATGATCAGCATCACCATGCCGGTCGTCCGCACCGCACCGCCAATCGCCGAGACGAACCCCTCCCAGCGCAGGCTCCGGTACACGAACAGCACCACCAGCAGCGCATAGATCACCGCGACGCAGGCGCTCTCGGTCGCGGTGAAGACGCCGCTGCGGACGCCGGCGAAGATGATGACGATCAGCATCAGCCCGGGGATGGCGTTGAAGACGAGCCGCGCCAGCATGGCCCAACCCGGGAAGGCCTCCCGCGGGTAGCCGCGCTTTACCGCGACCAGCCAGGCGACGACCATGAGGGAGACCATCATCACCAGCCCCGGCACGATGCCGGCGGTGAAGAGGTCCGCCACGCTGATCGCCCCGCCGGCCGCGATGACATAGAGGATCATGTTGTGGCTGGGCGGGATCAGCAGGTCGATCAGCGCCGCATTGGCGGTGACGTTCACCGCATAGTCCGGCGCATAGCCGCGCGCCTTCATCTGCGGGATCATCACCCCGCCGACCGCGCTGGCATCCGCCACCGCCGAGCCGGAGACGCCGCCGAACAGCGTCGCCGCGACGATATTCACCTGCCCCAGCCCACCGCGCAGATGCCCGACCATGGCGGCCGCCAGCGCCACCAGCCGGTCGGCGATCTGGCCGCGCATCATCAGGTCGCCGGCGAAGATGAAGAAGGGGATCGCCAGCATGGAGAAGACGTTCATGCCCGATGCCAGCTGCTGGAACACCACGATCGGTGGCAGGTCCATGTAGAGCACGGTGGCGAAAGCCGCGGCGCCGAGGCAGAAGGCGACCGGCAAGCCGATCAGCAGCAGCAGCGTGAAGGCGCCGAGCAACAGGGTCAGTTCCAAATCCGTGCCCTCAGCTATCGGTCAGGATGGTGTCTTTGGGCACGCCCACCGGGTCGGCGCCGGTGACGACATGCGCCAGCAGCCGTTCCACCCCGAACAAGGCCATCAGCACCCCACCCAGGGTGATCGGCAGGTATTCCACCGTCCCCGGCAGGCCCAGCGTCGGCAGGGTCGCATCCCAGACCGTCAGCGCCAGATCAGCGCCATACCAGGCCATCGCCGCGCCGAAGATGGTGATGACCGCATCCGAGACGACCTTGCAGGCCAGTGCGAGCGGCGGCGGCAGCACGTCGCGCAGGGTCTCGAAGCCCATGTGGAAGCCTTCCCGCACCCCGGCCGCGGCAGCGCCGAGGATGACCCAGCCCATCAGCAGCAGTGCCGAGGCTTCCGCCCAGGCCGGCGTGTCGTTCAGCACGAAGCGACCGAAGACACCCCAGGCGACCACGCCCGTCATCACCACCAATGCCAGCCCGGCGACGAACAGTGCCACCCGGACGGCGCCGTCCAGCAGGGCCGAGAATGCGCGCACCGCTCAGCCTTCCCGGATGCGTTCGACCAATTGCTTCAGTTTGGCATCCCGCACGAACTGGTCGTAGACCGGGCGCACCAGCCTGGCGAAGGCCGGCTTGTCGGCCTCGACGATCAGCGCGCCGCCGGCCTCCACCTGCTTGCGCGCATCCTCCTCCATCTTCACCCAGAGGCCGCGCATATGCGGCACGCTTTCCTTCGCCGCGGCGCGGATGATCTCCTGGTCCGGCTTGGCGATGCGGTCGAAGCTGCGCTTGCTCATCGCCACGATCTCGGGCGTGAGGGAATGCTCGGTGAGGGCGTAGTGCTTCGCCACCTCGAAATGCCGCGCGGTGAGGTAGGAAGGGTAGTTGTTCTCCGCGCCATCCACGACGCCGGTCTGCAGGGCGGAATAGACTTCACCATAAGGCAGCGGCGTGGCATTGGCGCCGAAGGCGCGCATCATCGCCACCCACATGTCGGATTGCTGGACCCGGATCTTCATGCCCTTGAGGTCGTCCGGCGTCCGCGCCGGCTTGCCGCGCGTGTAGAAGCTGCGCGCGCCGGCATCGTAGTAGCACAGCGTCACCAGCCCATGCGGCAGGGTCGCGCGGCCGATATCCTCGCCGATCGGCCCGTCCATTACCTTCTGCATATGTGCGGTGTCGCGGAACAGGAAGGGCAGGCCTGCCACCAGGGTTTCCGGGACCAAGTTGTTCAGCGGCGCGGTATTGACGCGGGTGATGTCGATGACGCCGAAGCGGGTCTGCTCAAGGCTGTCCTTCTCGTCGCCCAATTGGCGGGAATGGAACATCTGGATGCGGATGCGGCCGCCGGTCCGCTCCTCGAGCAGCTTGCCCATGTATTTCACGCCCTCGATGGTCGGATAGCCATCGGGGTGGATGTCGGCGGCGCGGAGGGTGAGGCCCTGGGCACTGGCACGGCCGCCGATCCAGGGGGCTGCCAAGGTCGCGCCGAGCATAAGACGACGGGTCAAGGCGATGCTCTGCATGGAAATCCCCTCCGCAGGGCGATCTTGCGTCGCCCACTACCTGCTATAGCAGATAGCAGGATGCTCCCCGCCTCGCCGAGAAGTCAATGCTGGCGTGCGAGCTTGCCCCAGCGGGCCATGAGGTCCCGCAAGGCCGCGGCCGAACCGGGCGGCAGCGGCCAGGCCGCGGGCGGCCGGGCGGCGCCGGCCTCGATCCCGGCCAGGATCAGCGCCGCCTTCACCACCGCGACATTGGCGCCGTTCTGCTCCTCCGACCGCAGCGCCTCGAAGCCACCGATCGCGGCGATGGCGGCATTGGCCCCGGCGTAGTCGCCCGCCCGCAACGCATCCCGGATGGCGGCTGACCGCTCCGGCGCGACATTGATCAGGCCGGAGGTGAAGCCCCGCGCGCCGAGCGCGGTCATCGGCGGCGCCCAGGGCTCCGCCAGCCCACAGATGAAGCCGACCCCCTCGGCCGCCCGGCGCATCGCCTGGGCGAGCACCATGAGATTGGGCGTCGCCCATTTCACTGCGACGACGCCGGGGATGCGGGTCAGCGCCTCGATCGCCGGCAGGCCGATCCCGTCGTTGCGGAGATAGAGCACCACGGGCAACCCCGCCGCCTCGGCCACGCGCGCCACATAGGCGACCACGCCGCGCGGTGCGACGAAGGGATCGGGTGGCTGGTGGACCATGATGGCATCGGCGCCATCGGCGGCGGCACGACGGGCCAGGGCGCAGGCCTCCGACACGCTGCGGCCGATGCCCGCCGTCACCGCCATGCGCCCGCCGACCAGGGCTGGCACCTCGGCCTGCATGCGCTCGGCCTCGGCATAGGTCAGGCCATAGAATTCGCTGGTATTGCCATTGATTGTCACGGCATCGATACCGGCCGCGACACAGGCTTCGACGATGGGCACTAGCCTTGCCGGGGCAATGGCATCCGCCGCATCGAAGGGCGTCACCAGAATGCCGGAAATCCCGGATAGCGCGGCGGCCAGGGCATCGGGCGTCATGCGGGGCGTTTCCTGGGGGGCGAGAGAACACCATTGGTGGTGAGCGACCGCAGCACATGTGCCCGCATCCGTGCCTCGGACAGCACCGGGTCCCTCGCCCGCAGCGCGGCGAGGATGCTGACATGCTCGCGCAACGCCTTCGGCATGTCCTTCGGCGCGCTGCCGATGGCACGCAGCCGGCCGAGATCGTCATAGGCGCGCAGCGCCTCAAGCGAGCGCACCAGGAACATATTGCCGGTCGCGCCCTGCAGCAGGGCGTGGAAGCGCTCGTTCAGCTCGGCCAGCGCCTCGGTATCCGCCGCCGCCGTCGCCGTGCGCATGCCGCGCACCACTTCGCCCAGGCTGGCGAGGTCCTCGCCGGTCATCCGCTCGGCCGCCAGCGCCGCGGCAACCCCTTCCAGCGCGGCCCGGATGCGACCCAGCTCGGCCAGCCGTTCCAGTCCGAATTCCGCCACCACGGTGCCGCGCCGTGGCAGGGTCACCACCAGCCCGTCCTGTTCCAGCCGCCGCAAGGCCTCCCGCACCGGTTGGGCGGAGATGCCGAGGGCGCTCGCCATGCTGCGTTCCGAGATGCGGCTGCCGGCCTGGAGCGTGCCCTGGACGATGCTGTCGCGCAGACGCCGGTAGGCGCGCTCGCCCAGCGACAGGGTCTCGGCCTCGGCGAAGGGTTCGACGGCGGTGGACATGGACATCTGCTATAGCAGGTGGCAGTTTGCCCCGGAAGTCACGCCGGAGGGAAAGCCCATGGGAAACCAGCCGCGCCGCAAGACGGCCGAGCAGCTGCGCAGCCACCGCTGGTTCGGCGTGGATGACATCCGCGCCTTTGGCCACCGCTCCCGCCTGCTGCAGACCGGGCTTTCCGAGCAGGACTTCCGCGGCAAGCCGGTCATCGGCATCATCAATACCTGGTCCGACCTCAGCGTCTGCCACGCCCATTTCCGCACCCGGGCGGAGGAGGTGAAGCGCGGCGTCTGGCAGGCCGGCGGCTTCCCGGTGGAACTGCCGGCGCATCCCGTCACCGAGCAGTACCAGAAGCCCTCCTCCATGCTCTACCGCAACCTGCTGGCGATGGAGACGGAGGAGCTGGCCCGCAGCCATCCTTGCGATGGCCTTGTGCTGCTCGGCGGCTGCGACAAGACGCCGCCGGCGCTCGTCATGGGCGCGCTCTCGGCCGGCCTCCCCTGCATCTTCGTCCCCGCCGGGCCGATGCTGAGCGGCAACTGGCACGGCAAGAAGCTGGGCTCGGGCAGCGACGTGTGGAAGTACCATGCCGAGCTCCGCGCCGGGAACATCAGCCAGGCGCAGTGGAAGGACATGGAGACCGGCATCGCGCGGTCCTTCGGCACCTGCATGACGGCCGGCACCGCGGCAACGATGATGCTGGCGGTGGAAGCGATGGGCCTGTGCCTGCCCGGCGCCTCCTCGATCCCCGCCGCCGATTCCGCACATCCGCGCATGGCGACCTCCTGCGGCCGCCGCATCGTGGACATGGTCTGGGAGGATGAGACCCCGGCGCGGCTGCTGAGCCAGGCCAGCATCGACAATGCCGTTACCGCGACCATGGCCTTCGGCGGCTCGACCAATGCCATCCCGCACCTCATCGCCATGGCGCGGCGCGGCGGCTTCCAGCTCGACCTCGAGCGCTTCGATGCCATCAGCCGCCGGGTGCCGCTGATCGCCAACCTGCGGCCGAACGGCGACACCTTCCTGATGGAGGATTTCTTCTACGCCGGCGGGGCGCGGGCCTTCCTGGCGCGGCTGGCGCCCTACCTCGATCTCACTGCCCGCACCGTCACCGGCGCGACCCTCGGGGAGAACCTGGACGGCGCCGAGATCTACAACGAGGAGATCATCCGTCCCCTCGACCGGCCGCTGCAGGCGGAAGGCGGCGTCGCCATCCTGCGCGGCACGCTCGCGCCGCGCGGCGCCGTCATCAAGACCAGCGCCGCCGACCCGAAGCTGTTGACCCACACCGGCCCGGCCGTGGTCTTCGAGGACTACAACGACATGAATGCGCGCCTCGACGACCCCAACCTGGAGGTCACGGCCGATAGCGTGCTGGTGCTGCGCCAGGCCGGGCCGCAGGGTGGGCCCGGCATGCCGGAATGGGGCATGATGCCCATCCCGAAGAAGCTGCTGAAAGAAGGCGTCCGCGACATGGTGCGGCTGTCAGATGCCCGCATGTCCGGCACCAGCTACGGCACCTGCGTGCTGCATGTGGCGCCCGAATCGCATGTCGGCGGGCCGCTGGCGCTCGTCCGCAACGGTGATCTCATCCGGCTGGACGTCCCGAACCGTACACTGGACCTGCTGGTCGATCCGGCCGAGATGGAGGCACGTCGCGCCGCCTGGGTCGCGCCACCGACCCGTTATGCCCGCGGGTGGACCGCCCTGCATCTCGCCCATGTGCGCCAGGCCGATGAAGGCTGCGACTTCGACTTCCTGGAAGCTGGGGCGCCGACGCCGGAGCCGGAAATTCACTGAGAGTTGCGGAGCCATTTCATCCTCTTTCACGTTATATGCCACGATGTGAGAGGATGGATGCATGAGCGACGAGGAGTCCGGCGCGGAGTTCCAGCTGATGGAGGGCTGGATGTTCGGTGTGGTGATGTTCCCACCGGCCATGGCTGAAATCGTGCGCAATCCGCCCGCGAACGATCCGGAGTAATAGCCGGGTAAACATCTTGTGCTGGCCGTCAATCCTGGCCAGCATCCGGCCATGCAGCACATCGCCGACGCCGCCGCCGCCCTGGCCAGCGGTCGAATTTCCGCCGAAGCCCTGGTCGATGCCGCGCTCGACCGCATCGCCGAACCGGGTGGCGAGGGCCAGCGTGCCTTCACCGCCGTGCATGCCAAGGCGGCCCGGGCCGAGGCCCGGGCCATGGACGCATTGCGTCATGCCGGCCGGGCGCCCAGCCCTTGGGCCGGCATTCCCATCACCGTCAAGGACCTGTTCGACGAGCATGGCCATCCGACCCCGGCCGGCTCCGCCGTCCTGAAGGATGCGCCAGCGGCCAGCCAGGATGCGCCGGTGGTGGCGCGGCTGCGGCGCCAGGGCTTCGTCATCCTTGGCCGCACCAACATGGTGGAATTCGCCTTCTCCGGCCTGGGCGTGAACCCGCATTACGGCACGCCGCGCAGTCCCTGGGACCGCGCCACCGGGCGGCTGCCCGGTGGTTCCTCCTCCGGCGCGGCGGTCGCGGCGGCGGATCACATGGGCTTTGGTGGGCTGGGTACCGATACCGGCGGCTCCTGCCGCGTGCCGGCGGCGCTCTGCGGCGTGGTCGGCTACAAGCCGACGGCGAAGCGCGTGCCCATCGCCGGCGTGCTGCCGCTGGCGCCCTCGCTCGATTCGGTCGGGCCACTGGCCCGCAGCGTCGCCTGCTGCGCCCTGCTGGATGCGGTGATCAGCGGCGTCGAATCGCCGCAGCCGGTGGCGCCCCGGGCACTCGCCGGGCTACGGCTTGGCCTGCCGCGGCGGACCTTCCTAACCGACGACATCGACACCACCGTGGGCAATGCCTTCCAGCGCGCGCTCTCGCGGCTCTCTGCCGCCGGCGCGCGGATCGAGCTCTTCGATATCCCGGAACTCGCCGAGTTGCCGACGGTCAATGCCACCGGCGGCTTTGCGGCCAGCGAGGCCTGGGCCTGGCACCGCGGCCTGATCGGCGTCCGCGGCCCGGGCTACGACCCGCGCATCCTCGCCCGCATCCGCCGCGGCGAGCGCATGAGCGCGGCGGACTACATCGACCTCCTCGCCGCCCGCGCCCGGCTCTGCACTGCCGTGGCGAAGCGGACGGAAGCCTTCGATGCGATGGTGACGCCGACCTGCCCGATCGTCCCGCCCGCCATCGCCGAGGTGGAAGCCGAGGGCGAGTACAACCGGATCAACATGCTCCTGCTGCGGAATACCGCAGTCGGCAATTTCCTCGACCGCTGCAGCATCAGCCTGCCGATCCAGCGGCCGGGCGAGGCACCGGTGGGGCTGATGCTGACCGGCGAGCACATGGCCGATGCCGCATTGTTCCGCACCGCGGCGGCGATCGAGGCGGCGTTGGCGGAGGGCTGAACGGTTGCGGCCATGACGGCACCGATCCGGCGCTCCGCCGAAGGCTGGAACGCCCTGCTGGCCGCCTTGCCGGAGGCCATGCGGGCGGAGGTCGCCACCGCCTATGCCGGACCGGCCCGCCACTACCACGACGGCGAGCATGTCGGCGGCATCTGGGCCACCTGGCTGGCGCTCGGCGGCGATGCCGGGGATCGGGCGATCCTCTGGGCCGCGGCCTATCACGACCTGATCTACGACATCCCGGCGCCCAAGGGCCGGAACGAGACGGAATCGGCCCGGCAGTTGGCCCGGATCGGTTCCGCCTTGCGGCTGGACCCAGTGGTGCTGGACCAGGCCATCGACATGATCGAGGCCACCGCCGACCATCTGGCCGCCATGGCCCCGCGGAACCGGCTGTTCTGCGACCTGGACCTCGCCGGGCTGGCCTGCGACCCCGCCGGCTTCGCGGACAATACCGCCCGGGTGCGGCGGGAATACGCGATGGTGCCGGAGGCGGCGTTCCGCACCGGCCGTCGCGCCTTCCTGGCCGGGCTGCTGGCGGAACCGGCCATCTTCCGGTCCGGCCAGGTGCCGGGCTGGTGGGAGGCGGCGGCGCGCGAAAATATTCGCCGCGAGGCTACCGAAAGGCCCGCATGATGCGGCCCCAATCCTCGATCGCCGCCTCCTGCCCCGGGACGATCTGCACGGTGAACTCGGTATAGCCGGCATCCCGCAGGTCGCCGACCCGCTGGCGCAGCTCGGCCTCGGTCGCGGTGAAGCTGCTGATGCGGATCATCTCGGCGGTGACGAAGGGCTTCTCCTCCGGCTTGACGAACATCAGGTGGCCGCGGTGGTTGTTGAGGTAGGGCGCGTCCTTCGGCTCGAAGCTACGGGCCAGGGCGACATAGCCCTCCACCGCCGCGCGGCACTGCTCCGGCACCGGGGAGATGTTGGGCAGGCCGGACAGCACCTCATCCGCCGCCCGATGCAGCAGCACTGCGGCGCGCGGTCCGGCCTGGGCCATGGCGCGGGGGCTGTCGCAAGGCTCGCCCTCCTCCAGCACGCAGCCGAGGACGAAGGCCGTCGCTTCCAGCGCCTTCGCCTGGCCGGCGGCACCCCAGGCCTGCTGCATCTCGCCCAGCATGGCGACGGCGGCAGGGACGTCGGAGAAAAAGTTGATCCAACCGGCCCCCAGCCGCGCCGTCAGCGCCCGGGCGCGTGGGCCGGCGGCGGCCAGATGCAGCCGCATCGGCGTCCGGGTATCGATCAGTCCCAGGTCGGGATTCAGCAGGCGGATCTTGTGCCGCGCCCCCTCGATCTCGGTCTCCACCGTCTCCTCGGCCAGCAGGGCGAGCATGACGCGGATGTATTCCTCGAAATCCCTCAGCTTCATCGCGCCGAGGCCCATGGCCCGCCGCCCGGTGAAGCCGGTGCCGATGCCGATATCGACCCGCCCCGGCGCCAGCTTGTTCAGGGTGGCGAAGGCATTGGCGGTGACCGCCGCAATGCGGTTGGAGGGGATCAGCACCCCGGTGCCGAGCCGGATGCGGCTGGTCTTCACCGCCGCGGCGCCCATGGCGACGAAGCAGTCGGCGCTCAGCATCTGGGTGTCGTAGAACCAGGCGGTGCGGAAGCCGAGCTCCTCGGCCCGGGCCGTCAGCTTCCAGGCGGTGGCGTCGGTCGCCATGGCGATGCCGAATTCCATGCTTGCGTCTCCTTTTGTTCGGCGCAGCCAAGCGCGCAATGGGCGACGGGGCAAGCGGGGCCGGTTATGCTGCCCCGGTGATTGCCTTCCTAGCCCTTTGCCTGCCGATCTTCGCCGTGGTCGGCCTGGGGCTGGGCGCGGCACGGCTGCGCCTGATCCAGCCGGCGATGGTCGATGCGGTCGGCGCCTTCTCCTTCCTCTTCGCCCTCCCGGCGCTGCTGCTGCGTCTCATGGCGGCGCAACCACTGGCGCGAAGCTTCGAGGCCGGCTTCTTCTTCGGCTACCTCGGCGCCTGCCTCGGCATCTTCGGCGCCGTGATGCTGGCCGCCCTGCCCTTCCGCCGGCGCGGCCCGGCGGCGGCGATCGGCGCGGCGGCGGCCATGGGCAATGTCGGCTATCTCGGCCCGCCGCTGCTGCTGCCGCTGCTGGGCGAACGCGGGGCCGGGCCGATCGCCATGTCCATCATGTCGGAGGTCGCGGTGGTCCTCGCCCTCGGTTCCGTGCTGATGGCCCCGGCCGTCCCCGGCGCCGGGCTGCGCAACGGGCTGCGGGCGCTGCGCTCGGTCGCGCTGAACCCGGTGCTGCTCTCCATCACCGGCGGGGCGCTGCTCGGCGCCGCGGGCATCCCGCTGCCGGGGCCGATCGAGCGCTTCCTCGGCTTCCTCGGCGCCGCGGCGGGGCCGACGGCGCTCTTTGCCCTCGGCGGCACGCTGGCGCGGCTGAAGATCGACCGGCGGCTGCTGGCGGCGGCCGGCGGGGCGGTCATGGCGAAGCTGGCGGCCTATCCGCTGCTGGTCTGGGTCGTACTGGGCACGGTGCTGCGGCTGGAGCCCTTCTGGGTGCAGTCCGGCGTGCTGCTGGCCGCGATGCCGACGGCGACCAATGCCTTCGTCATGGCCCAGCGCAACCAGGCGGCGGAGGACGAGGTCTCCGCCGTGGTGCTGTTCTCCACGCTGATCGCCGCGCTGGCCTTCCCGGCGACGGCCTGGCTGATGGCGCCGGCCGTCGCGGTGCCCTGAGCGCTACTTGCCACCGAGCTACTTGCCCCCGAGCTACTTACCCAGATGCCGGTCGAAGAAGCCGGCGATCTCGCCGAAGGCCTCGCGGCTCTCGGGCGCGGTGTCGTCGCGGTAGTAATGCGCGTGGGACTGGCCCTCGAAGACCTGCAGCGAGGCCTCGACGCCGGCCTGGCGCAGCGCCCGGTGCATCCGCACGGTATTGCTCAGCAGCAGGTCGCGGGTGCCGGTGGTGAGGATGGTCGGCGGGAAGCCGCGCACATCGCCGTAGATGGGCGAGAGCAGCGGGTCGCGCAGGTCGTGGCCATTGGCGTAAAAGCGCGTCGCCGCATCGCAGAAGCCGTCTACCGCGACCAGCACGTTGTCGACCAGCCCATTGGTCTGGAAGCTGTCGCCGACGCCGGTCACGTCCGACATGGGCGTGCCCGGGGCGATGGCGGCCGGCAGCGGCAGCCCCTCCGCCTTGGCCCGCAGCACCATCTCGAGCGTCAGCGCCCCGCCGGCGGAGCTGCCGAAGATCGCCATGTTCCGCGCATCGGTGGTCTGCAGCGCCGCCTTCCAGACCGCCATGGCATCGTCGAGCGCGGCGGGGAAATAGGCCTCCGGCGGCATGCGGTAGTCGACCGAGATGACGCGGTAGCCGCCGAAGCCGGCCATGAAGATGGCCTCGGGCAGCCCGGCCTCACCGGGGTTCAGCACGTAGCAGCCGCCATGGACATGGATCAGCAGGCGGTTGCGGTTCTCCGGCCGGATCTCGCGCGGGGTGACGCGGAAGACCTTCACGCCGCCCATCTCGGCCGCCTCGACATCCACCTTCAGCCGCTCCCGCAGACCGGGCAGGCCGAGCCGGGTGGCGGCAGCGCCGGCCTCGGCCAGGGCGCGCCAACCTTCCGGCGTGGTCGGCGGGGTGTTCCAACCCTGGCGCAGCGGCGCGGCGATCAGCCGCTGCACCTGCGGGCTGGGCGAGCTCGGCACCGGCAGGCTGCGGGCGGGGACGTCGCGCGGACCGGGGCCGGAGTTGGGGCCAGCAGGCTGGGCCATGGCGGCCGGCGCGGCGAAGGCGAGCAGGCTGGCGATCGCGCAGCCCAGCGGCAGCTTGGACATCGGGGTTTCCTCTCGGTTTCCCCGCACCCTAGCGGATCGGCGGCGCGTACATCAGCCCACCGCGGCTCCAGAGGTCGTTCAGTCCGCGCGGCAGCTTGATCGGGCTGCCCATGCCGAGGTTGCGCTCGAAGATCTCGCCGTAATTCCCCGCCGCCTTGATGGCCCAATAGGCCCAGCGCCGGTCGAGGCCCATCAGCGGCCCATGGTCGCCGGAGAGCCCGAGCAGCCGGCGGACCTCAGGATTCTGGCTGGTGAGAAAGCTATCGATATTGGCCTGGGTGATGCCCAGCTCCTCCGCCGTCAGCAGCGCGAAGAAGGTCCAGCGGATGATGTCGAACCACTGGTCGTCGCCGTGCCGGACCACCGGCGCATGCGGCTCCTTGCTGATGATCTCCGGCAGGATCACGTGCTCGGCCGGATTGGGGAAGGAGGCGCGGAGCCCCGCGAGCTGGCTGGCATCGGTCGAATAGGCGTCGCAGCGCCCGGCCAGGTAGCTGCGCCGGGCCTCGTCGTTCTGCTCGAAGACCACAGGGTTGTAGCGGATGTTGTTGGTCCGCGCCCAATCCGACAGGTTCAGCTCGTTGGTGCTGCCGGCGACGACGCAGATGGAGGCGCCGACCAGCTCGCTGGCGGATTTCAGCCCAAGCGAGGCGCGCAGCAGGAAGCCCTGGCCGTCGAAGAAACTCACCGCGGTGAAGTTCAACCCGTTGGCCGTGTCGCGCCCCTGGGTCCAGGTCACGGTGCGGATCAGCACGTCGATCTGGCCGGACTGCAGCGCCGTCAGCCGCGCCGTGGTGGTCAGCGGCACCCAGCGGATCTTGGTCGGGTCGCCCAGCGTCGCACCGGCTACGGCGCGGCACAGGTCGTTGTCGATGCCCCGGTATTCGCCCCGGCTATCCGGCAGGGAAAAGCCGGCGGCGCCAGTGGAGGTGCCGCAGATCAGCAGGTCCCGCCCCTTCACCGCCGCCAGGGTCGGGCCGGCGGCCTGGGGTTGGCCCTGTGCTGGCCCCTGGCCAGACCCTTGGCCAGCACCTTGGGAAGCAGACCCTTGGGCCGGACCCTGCGCCCTGAGCGAGCCGGGGGCGAGCAGTACGAGGCCCGCGGCAAGGGCCGCGGCGAGAATGGGGGCGTGCATCAGGATCTCCCGGCTTTGCCGGCATGATGCCCCCCTGCGGGCGTCCCGCCAACCACGTCGCTTGCGATACTAACCGGCTTTGGCGCGCGCCATGTCCACCACCGGCACCGGCAGCGCCTCGCTCAGCACTAGCACATGCGCGGATACCGCATCCGACAGGGGCTCTGTGCTGCCGGTCACCAGCCATTGGCTCCATTCGCTCTGCCACTGCGCGACCTCGACTTCCTGGCCATCGATACTGATCCAGTAGAAGCCGGCGTCACGATCCTCCGGGTCTGCCATTCGCCTACCTCCGGAATCGACAACGCGGCTTGAGCAATGGGTTGCGCGCCCCGCGCGCAATCCATGCCGAAAATGCCCGCTGGACTGGCCGCGGCCGGCCCATGGCGCTAGGCTTCCGGCATGGAAGCCTGGATGCGACGCGATGTCCTGCTGGCGGCGGCCTCGCCTTTCGGCCTTCCCGAAGGCCAGCGGCTGCGCATCACCAACCAAGCCTTCGGCTGGACCGTGCTGCGGGACAGCCAGGCGGCACCCGCTGCGCGGGAGACCGGCATGGTCCTGGTGCGGGCGCAACGGCCGGTGGCGCCAGCCGACCGGCCAGGGCATCTCGCCGCCAGCCTGCGCCACTTCCGCCCCTTCCACTTCAACCTGTTGCCGGCAGAGGAGGTCATCGAAGCCGCCGGTCTGCCGGGGCGGGCGATCGAGTCGCAGGCCATCGCCATCGGCAGCCGAATTCCGGTGATGGTGCGGGCGGTCTGCCTCTTCGGGCGGGGCCGCAGCTATCTCATCATCGGCTCCGCCCCGCTGGCGGACTGGGCGACGATCCGCCCCGAGGTGCTGCGGGTGATTGAGGGTTTCCGCCCCGGCTAGCTGCTTAGGTCAGGCTGCCTGTTCCGACGTGCCGGGCAGCGGTCGCCGCACCGCGAACAGCGTTGGCAGCGATCCTCACTCCGGGGTGATGCCGGTGCGCTGCAGGACCGGCTCCCACCGCCGCCGATCCGCGTCCAATGCGGCATCCAGCGCGGCATGGCCGAGATAAGCCGGATCGAAGCCGCGCTCCATCAAGAGGTTGCAGAAAGCCTCATTGGCCATGATGTCCTTCGCCGCGGCTTCCAGCGTCGACACGATGGCGGGCGGCGTCCGCACCGGCGCGGCAAAGGTGTACCAGAGCTCCGCCGCATAGCCCGGCAGCGCTTCGCCGATCGCCGGCAGCTCCGGCCAGGCGCGCGCGCGGGTTGCCGCGGTCGTGGCCAGGGCGCGCACCTTGCCTTCGCGGATCAGGGTCTCGACCGCGCTGGCCGAGGCGAACATCACCTCCACCTCGCCGGTCAGCAGCCCGGTGACCGAAGGGCCGGTGCCGCGATAGGGGACGTGGATGATCTGCGTTCCCGCCAGGTCGTCGAACAGCGCCGCCGCCAGGTGCTGGGAGGTGCCGGCACCGGGTGTGCCGTGGTTGAGCTTGCCACGATTGGCCCGGGCATAGGCGATGAACTCCGCCAGGCTGCGCGCCGGGACGTCGTTGTTCACCACCAGCAGCATCGGCGTGCTGGCGAAGCGCGCGATATGCACGAAATCCTTCTTCCAGTCGTAGCCGGGGTTGCGGAACAGCAGGTCGCTGATGGCGATGCCGTTGCCGGTGATCAGCGTGGTATAGCCATCCGCCGCAGCCTGGGCGGCCGCGGCCTGGCCGATATTGCCGCCGGCCCCGCCGCGGTTCTCGATCACCACCGGCTGGCCCAGCCGCTCCCCCAGCGTGCGGGCAACAAGGCGGCCGAGATTGTCCGTGCCGCCGCCTGGGGTATAGGGGACGATCAGCCGGATCGGCCGCGTTGGGTAGGTCTCGGCGCGCGCCGGCGCGGCGATGGCCAGCCCGGTGGCCAGGGTCAGCAGCCCACGGCGCCCCAGCGGCGTATAGGTGACGGGTCGCAAGGTCGGTTCCTCCGGTGATCCTGGTTTGCCAGGTTGATCTTGTTCAGCCGCGCCCGGTCGGACGCGGCCGGTCGGCCAACACGCCGGCCGCTTCGAGCCGGTCGATGTCATCTGCCTCGAAGCCGGCGGCGAGCAGCACCGCATGGTTGTCGGCGCCCAGCGCGTGGCAGCAGTCCCGCACCGCCAGCGGGCGCCGGGCCAGCCGGAACGGGATGCCCTTGGCCGGGGCGCCATCCGGACTGCGCAGCACGGCGGTACCGGCGGCGAAATCCGCGGCGGCGGCCAGCGTCACGCCGTCCCGCACCGGCGCGCTGCCACCGGGCCATTCGACCCGCCAGCCCCCTTGGCCATCGGCCATCAGCCGCTCCGCCGGCTCGCCTGGGTCGAGATTGCCGTGACGCGGCGAGGGCGCGCCGGCAGCGGCCGCGATCAGCTCCTCGCCCAGCAGGAAGCTGGTCAGCTCCCGCTGCGAAAGGTCGAGATGCGCGCCCTGCCCGGTGCGGTCCCGCTCCAGCAACGCGGCGATGATGGCGCCCGAGGCGAAGAGGCAGACCACCTGGTCCGGGTAGTTCACGTCGCGCCCGGTGATCACCGGGGCATCGCCGGCCCCGGTCAGCGCCGCCAGCCCGCCGGTCGCCTCCAGGGTCGAGCCGAAGGAGACCATGTCGCGGTCGGGCCCGGTCTCGCCCTGGCTGGAGATGCTGGCGATGACCAGGCGCGGGAAGCGCTGGCGCAGCATGGCGGCATCGAGCCCGAAGGAGGCCATGACGCCGCGGCGGAAATTCTCCACCAGCACGTCGGCGCCTTCCAGCAGGCGCAGCAGTGCGTCCCGCCCGAGCGGGTCCTTCAGGTCGAGGCAGAGCGATTGCTTGCCGCGGTTGGTGAAGGCGAAGAAGGGGGAGCGGTTCCACCAGTCGGTCCCGAGGTCGGCGCCTTCCCATTGGCGGAAGGGGTCGGGGGCGCCCGGGCCCTCGACCTTCACGACGCTGGCGCCGAGGTCGAGCAGCATGGTGGAGGAGGCGGCGCCGGCGGTGATCCAGCCGAGGTCGACGACGCGGATATCGGCCAGGGGCAGGGCGGGATCAGGTTGCGGCATCGGCCATCTCCAGGCGCCGGCCGTCCCAGCCGACCGGCAGGGATGGCGTGCCATCCGGCGCCAGGAAGCCGCGGGCGCGGTACTGCGCATCCTCCAGCAACTCGGCGGGAAATTTCACCGGCCCGATCGGCACCCGCCGCGCCTGCGCCGCCGCAGTGATCTCGGCGCGGTTGCGGGCGGCGAACCAGGGGCCGATCACCTCCAGCAGCGCCAGGCGATTGGCGCCGCGTGCGGCGCCGGTGGCGAAGCGCTCATCGAGCAGGCGCGGATCGCCGATGAGGTCACGCAGCGGCGGCCAGTCCTTGTCTTGGTAGACCAGGGCGACGTGCCCATCCCGCGCCGGTACCGTGAACCAAGTGAGCTTGGCACTGCCGCGCACCGGCGCGCTGCCCATCACCATCACCCCCGCCGCCACCTTCCAGTTCAGCCAGGCGGTCACGTCGAGAAGCGAGACATCGACCATCTCTTCCCCGCCCGCCCGCAGCGCGGCAAGCAGGGCGGTGCAGGTCGCCAGGCCGGCGGAATAGGCGATCTGGTGCCCGGCCAGCCGCGACGGCGGTGCGGGCGGTGCCTCGCCGACGATGCCGAGCAGGCCGGACAGTGCGGCAAGGCCAAGCTCGGTCATCGGCGGGTCCGGCTGGTCCGGGCCGAAGACCGAGAGGCGCGCCTTGACCGGCACGCCGGCGGCATGCGCCGCCAGCGTCGCGCCGTCGCCGATGGCGGCATCGAACCGGCCGCTCATCTGGCCGGGGTGCTTGCCGAGGTTCAGGAAGCGGTCGAGCGCCGAGGTCCCGTCGGGCAGCAGCGGCGGCAGGCTGGCGAAGGGCTCGCCGCCTGCCGGCCGTGGCCGCACCACCTCCGCCCCATAGGCGCCACAGAGCTTGGCGGCCATGGATGCGGCCAGCGCATGCGGCCGCTGCTCGCAAAGCGCGCCGAGGTCCAGCACCCGCCGTCCGGCGAGCGGCGCCGGCCCGCTCACACCCCCTGCCCTGGGTTCTTGATGCCGGCGGCGAAGCGGGCACTGCCCTCCGCCTGGGCGGTGGTCTTCGAGCGGATGGTGAGGTTCACCATCTGGCCGTGGTCCATCGCTTCCTGCCAGTCGGTGATGATGCCGGGGATGCGGTCGAGCGCCTTCTTGCTCTCGGCCAGCGCCACGGCATCGAAGCCCGCGACCTTCTCCGCCAGGGCCCGCGCCGTGGGCAGCAGCGCCTCCGGCTCGACGCATTGGTTGACCATGCCCCAGCGTTCCGCCGTGGCGCCGTCGATGCGGTTGGTGGTGAGGACCAGCCAGGCCGCCTGCTTGCGGGTCACGCCGGACAATTGGATCGCCGGCCCCGCCATGCCGGGATACGTCGAAAAACCCATCTCCGGACAACCGATGCTGGCCCTGGTGCTGGCGATGGCCAGGTCGCAGACATTGATGAGGGTGGCACCGCCGCCCAGCGCCAGTCCGTTCACGGCAGCGATGAAGATCGAGGGATGAGCGCGGATCGCCATGTTCACCGCGATCCATTCCTCGCCGGCGCCCTCGATGCCATGCTGGCGGTCCTGCTCGCGCTCCTTCAGGTCCATGCCGGCGCAGAAGCTGCCGCCGCTGCCGGTGAGGACGATAGCCCGCGCCTCGCCGCGCAGCGCCTCGAAGGCGCGCAGCAGGCCCTGGCGGCTGGCGCGGTCCATGGAGTTGCGCTTCGCCTCGCGGTCGATCCGCAATTCCGCCCAGCCGTCGTGCCGGGTGACGATGATCGGGTCGGGCATGGCGTCAGGCCTCCGGACCGAATTGCGGCAGGACGAAACCCTCCGGCCCGCCGGGAAAGCGGACGGCGAGCGGCATGCCGATCTTCAGGTCGCGGGGCTCGAGCCCCTCGAGGTTGGTGAGGAGGTAGGGGCCTTCCTCCAGCTTCACCATCACCACCGGATAGGGCAGCTCGTCACGCATGCCGGGGAAGTAGCTCTGGTGGAAGACCACGAAGGACCACAGCGTCCCGCGGCCCGAGGCGGTGATCCAGTCCCATTCCGGCCGGCCGCTGAAGGGCGAGACCGGGGCGGGCGGGAAGAAGCATTGCCCCGTCGCCTTGCAGCGTTGCAGCGTCAGCTTGCCCTCGGCGCAGGCCGCCCAGAAGGGCTTGTTCCAATTGTCGACGACGGGAACCGGCCGGGTGGAAAGGGTCATGCGTCGGCCCTCCGCAGGATCAGGCTTTGCGCGATATGGGTGGCGCAGATGTACTGCATGGCACGGGCATCGGGGATCTGCCGCTTGTCGCAGTCGCCGCGCAGCTGGCGGACGCATTCGGCGATGATGCCCCAGCCCTGCATGTAGCTGTCCGAGAGATGTCCGCCGGAGGTATTGGTCGGCCAGCGCCCGGTGCCGAGCCGCAGCGTGCCGTCGCGGACGAAGTCGCCGCTCTCGCCCTGCTTGCAGAAGCCGAGGCCTTCCAGGCTGAACATCACCGTCGGCGAGAAATTGTCGTAGATGCCGAGGCCCTGGATGTCGTCGCGGCCGATGCCGGCGCGGTCGTAGACGCTGCGGCAGGCCGAGAGCGACGGGTGCCAGTAGTCGTCGGCCGGGGCGCTGCCATAGGCGAAGCAGTCCTGCCTCGCATAGCCGGAGAGCAGCACCGGCGGGCGCTTCAGGTCCTTGGCGCGCTCGGCGCTCGTCATGATCCAGGCGACGGCGCCGTCGTTGATCAGGCAGTAGTCCAGCAGCTTCAGCGGCTCGCAGATCGGCCGCGCCTCGGCATGGTCCTCGAGCGTGATGGGCTTGCCGTGCATGACCGCGACGGGGTTCAGCGTGGCGTGGTGGCGAAAGGCGACCGAGACCTCGCCGAGGTCGGCATGCGTCGTGCCGAACTCATGCATGTGGCGCTGCCACATCATGGCGTGGATGGCGCCGGGGCTGGTCATGCCCCAGGGGCTCCACTGGCTGTCGCCGCCGCCATACATCATCCGCACGCTGCGGCCGTTGTTGCCGTAGACCAGGGCGATGGTCTTCGCCGCGCCGGTGGCGATGGCCTGCGCCGCCAGCGCCAGGGAAACGGCGGAGAAGCGGCCCGGCGTTTCGGTCAGCAGGCAGTATTGCGGGTTGATGCCCATCATCTCCGCGAAGCGCTCGTAGCTCGGGATGCGGTTGACAATCAGCCCGTCGATCTCGCCCGGCGTCAGGCCGGCATCGTCGAGCGCCGCATTCAGCGCCTCGCAGCCCAGGCCATAGCTGTCGGTCTCGGGGAAGTTGCCGTAGCGCGTGGTGCCGATACCGACGAAGGCGACCTTGTCGCGCAGCGGCCATGGCAGATGAATCGCGGGGGATTGCGGGTCGGGTGGCATCGTTTACCGGCTTCCAGACGTTTCTCCGGCGCGGATGCTGCACCCGGCGGCAAGGGCGCGCGAGGAATGAATTGGCGGGGTAGGCCAACCTCAGGTTAGGCTTGGACATGCGCGATACCCTGCCCCCCTTGGCCAGCCTGCATGCCCTGGTGCTGGTGGCGGAGACCGGCAGCCTGACCACTGCCGCGGCGCGGCTGAACGTGACCCAGCCTGCCATCAGCAAGCGCATCCGCGCGCTGGAAGCGCATCTCGGCACCGGCCTACTGCATCGCGGCGCCAATTCGGTGCAGCTGACCGCGGCGGGCAAGGATTACGCCGCGGCGCTCGGCCAAGCCTTCGACGCCATCCGCGGCGCGACCAGCGCGATCTGCGCCAGGCCAGACGGCCCGCTCCGGGTGCGGGCCTATACCACCTGGGCGCTGCGCTGGCTGATCCCCCGCCTGCCCCGCTTCCGCGCCCGCTACCCGGGGCAGGAGGTGGAGGTCACCACCTCCATCGCGCCGGTGGATTTCGCCCGGGATCCGGTGGATGCCGCGATCCGCTCCGCCAACCAGGCACCGGCGCCCGGCGCGGAGCGGCTGCAGGTGGTGGACGTGGCGCCCTATGCCGCGTCGGAGCAGGCGCGGATGGCCCGCTCCCAGGGGTTGCGGGGGATGACCTTGCTGGGCAGCCGGGTCAGGCCGGGGGATTGGGAGGTCTGGGCGGCGGCGACGGGCCACCCGTTGCAGGGGCCACCGCTGCTGTTCGAGAGCACCTCCCTGGCGGTGCAGGCGGCGCTGGAGGGCTTGGGCGCCGTCATCGTCTCGCCGATGCTGGTGGCGCAGGATGTGCGGCAGGGCCGGCTGCTGCGCATCACCGCCGAGGTCGTGGATACCGTCGATTTTTACTGGCTGGTCATGCCGCCGGGCCGGGCGATCCCTGCCCTGCAGGCCTTCCGGGCTTGGCTGCTGGAGGAGATCGCGGCGGATGCAGCGGCCGCGTCCCCGCCTGGGCCGATGCCTAGCCGCGCAGGTTGAAGCGGCGGATCACCGCCTCCGCCCGCGCCTTGTCCTCCAGCACCAGGGTGCGGAAGCTGTCGGGATCGGTGCGCTCCACCGCCTCGACGCCCGATCCGCTCAGCTTCAGCCGGAACTCCGGCTCGGCCAGGGCGAGGTTCAGGGCCGCACCCAGCCTTTCCAAGGCCTCGGGCGGCGTGCCGCTGCGCAGCTCGAGCCCGGTCCAGGTGAAGGAGATCAGGTTGGGGAAGCCCTGCGCCACGGTGGTCGCCACGTCGGGAAGTGCCGCCAGGGGTGTCCGGGTGCTGACCGCGATTGCCCGCAACTCCCCCGAGCGCACCGCGGCCTGGATGCCCGGCAGCGGGATGAGATAGGCCTGCAGCCGCCCGGCCAGCAGATCGGTCATCAGCTGGCCGGTGCCGCGGTAGCGCACCTCCTCCACTTCGATCCCCAGTTCCTGCCCGACCAGATGCGTGGTGTAGCTGATGCTGGGCGAGCCGAAGCGCAGCGCTTCGCCGCGGCTGCGGCCATAGGCCTGCAGCTCCCGCAGGTCATGCGCCGGCACCGAGGGATGCACGACCAGCACATTCGGGCTGACGCCGATCAGGCCGACCGGCGCGAGCACCTCGAGCGGGTCGAAATTCATCGGCGTGCCGAGCGCCTGCGCCACCAGCACCGCGGCGGTGGAGAACATCACCGAATAGCCATCGGCCGGCGCCTGCAGCACCGACTGGATCGCCGGCAACCCGCCGCCGCCGCCGCGATTCTCCACCACGATCTGCTGGCCCAGCTCGGCGCCCAGGCGGGTGGCGACGGCGCGGGCGGTGATGTCGGTGCCACCGCCGGCGGCATAACCCACCACCAGGCGGATGGGCCGGTCGGGATAGGCGGCAAGGGCCGGTGCCGTGAGGCTGCCGGCCGCCAGAGCCAAAAGCCCACGGCGCGACAAGGACGGCAGGCTGGGGCTCGGCATGCTGTTCCCTCCGTTTCTTGTTGGTCCAGTCTGGCGTCTCCGCAATGCGCTGTCCAATGCAGCGGGGCGGACTTGGCGCTGGCGGGGAAGCCGCTAGGCTGCGCCTGCCGCAGCGTGGCGGCCAAGCAAGGAGGACTCGCATGCGCGTTGGCATCAACCTGCCGGTCGAGGACTGGCGCCGCTGCGGTCCCGTCGCCGCCGCTGCCGAAGCCGCGGGAATCGATCTCGTCACGACGAACGAGAACAAGCACGAGCCCTTCACGCCCCTCGCCTTCGCCGGGCTCGCCACGTCGCGGATCGAGCTGGCGACGAGCGTTGCCATCGCCTTCCCGCGCAGCCCGATGATCGTGGCCAGCATGAGCTGGGAACTGGCGCGCCACAGCAGCGGGCGCTTCGTGCTCGGGCTCGGCACGCAGGTGCGCGCGCATAACGAACGCCGCTTCAGCGTGCCCTGGGTCGCGCCGGCGGCGCGCATGGGGGAGTACGTGCAGGCGTTGCGGGCGATCTGGCACTGCTGGGAAACCGGCGGCCCGCTCGATTACGCCGGCGAGCACTACCGCTTCAGCCTGATGAACGAGGGCTTCTCGCCCGGTCCCAATCACCTGCCGATGCCGCCCGTGACCCTCGCCGCCGTCGGGCCCTTGATGCTGCGCACGGCTGCGCGGCTCTGTGACGGCGTCCGGCTGCACAGCTTCGCCACACGCGCCTATCTGGAACACCAGGTGGAACCGACGATCGCCAGGCATCTTGCCGAGGTCGGCATGGCGCGCGAGCGATTTGAAGTGAGCGGCGGCGGCTTCATCGCAACCGGACCGAATGCCGAAGCGGTCAAGCAGGAGGCGGAGCGAATTCGTGCCCGTGTCGCCTGGTATGCCTCCACGCCTGCCTACCGTACGGTTCTGGATCAGCATGGCCTTGGCGAACTCGGCATGCGCCTGTCGGTCATGGCGCGGCGCAACGAGTTCCAGGAGATGTCGGCTCTGATTCCGGACGAGGTCCTGCACCTCTTTGCCGCGATCGGCCCTTATGACGTGATCGCGGAAAGGATCGCGACACGTTTCGGCGGCCTGGTAGACACGGTGGTCATTCCCTTTCCACACGACGCGGACATGGGCGCGATCCGGGCCGTCGTACGGGAGGTGCAGGCACTACCGGCGCGTTTCGAAAGCTTCGAGCCTGCAGGCCGGCGCGATGCCGAGAGAGGGCTTCCAATTCCATAGGATGATCTCGCTCGATCCAGGCGATATCGCGGATCCCTATCCATGGTGTGTGGAGGCACGACAGGATTCTCTGGCAGGCTGTCGGACAGTCAGCAAGGCTGTTCTGGCGAGGTGCTGCATCGGCAAAGGCCGAAGGGTGGCAATTTTCGTAGGCATGGTGCAACACCGCCAAAGTCGGCAGTGCAATCGTCTTAGGGTAGTTGGAGACACGGCGCGTGTTTGTAATCTGGTCCGGCTGGGGAATTCTGGCTCTGCCTATCGTGGTGGGAACCGCCGTTGTCGTGGGTGCCATCCTGCAATTGATCCTCACGGCGCTTGGCCGTCCCGACCTGGCTTTCATTGCATTCAGCGTCGGGTTGTTTGCCGCAGCAGCAGCGAACTGGATCATTGGGCGGAGACTGAATGGCTCGGCAGAGCGGGAACTCATTGATCCGAAGACCCAGCAACGGTTCGTGTTCCGGCGCCGCCACAAGCTGTTCTGGATCAATATGGAATATTGGTCCCTGCCAGTGGCATTGGCCGCGCTGGTCCCATTGCTGCCACTTCTCAGGCTTGGCCAAAACTAGGACGCCCCGCTTTAGGCAGGAATGAATCCGGAAGAGGCTAATTCCGGAAGTTGTCGACCTCTCTCAACCGCTCCCCGTCGCCTCTCGAGATGCAGGCAATGAACCGCTGCACGGGGCATAGGGGTGCGGGAGATGAACGGGCCTGCATCGGCCGAGTGCCGTAGTTTCGGTTTCGGTCCAGCAACCCGAAGCGCGAATGATGCCTGGCCCGGATCCCCTTCGTCCTGCGACCGGGCTGCGCAGAGCTTCTAATGCAAGCTACCCCAACGTTCTGTCGCCGGTTCGGCAGCAGCCCATTTCCATCCCTCGGTTTGGCGGCAGGCGCTGGTGACGAACCACTGCCGCGTCGCCTCCGTCGCCTCGCCCGACACCACGGAGAACAGGACTTCCTTGCACTCCGCCAGCGGCGTGGCGATGGCACGCAGTACCCTCACCTCGCCCTGCGCATTTCCGAAAGGCAGGGCGTGGCGGACCTCCCAGGGACGGGCCTCGCCCACCGTCATCGTGCCCACTGCCGTGGCCAGCGCATCCTGCTCCGTGCGATGCCAGCGCCGCGACGCGTAGCGAATGCCATAGTCGGCGGCCGCCCGGGTGCCGACGCCAACCGCTGCGCCAACCGCAGGATTGCCGGATCCCACCGCCGCCGCGGTACCGGTCACCGCGCCCACGATGCCGCCGACGGAACTGCAGCCGGCCAGCGTCGCCGCCGCTGCCAGGACCGCCGCCACGGTCCACCTCATTGCAAGGAACCCCAACGCTCGGTGGCGGGTTCCGCCGAAGCCCATTTCCAGGCGTCGCCGTCGCGGCAGACCGCGGCAAGGAAGAAGCCGCGTTTGAGCCGCTCTCCCTGGCCGCTGTCCACCGAGAACACGATCTCTTTGCACTCCAGGGCGCCGGTGCTGATCACCCGGCTGACGGTGACCTGGCCGCGTTCGTTCGGCTCGACAGGAATCCTGTGGTCGGTGGCCCATTCGCCGATGCTGCCGACCGGCAGCGGCCCGGCCGTGGCGGCGATGCGGTCCTGCGCGGCCTTATGCGTTACGCGCTGGGCATATTGCAGCCCGGCGCGGCCGAGCGCCTGCACGCCAAGTCCGATGCCGGTGGTGGTTGCGGCATTCGCGCCGACGGCATCGGCAACGCTGGCGCCGCCGATGCCGGCCGTGGCGGACGTGGCCTCGGTCAAAAGCGCCTGGCATCCCGGCAAGGCGAGCATGGCGACCACCGGCAACGCCAGGGATCGGCAGCGATATGCGGCACGAGAAGAAGTGGCTGCGTGCGATTGGGTACGCCGGTGTAGGGACATGACAGTCTGATCGCGCATCCTGACGGCACGATCAACCCGCACCTGCAGACCAGGCCGGCAAATCGAGTAGAGGCAGCAAAGGCGATGTAGGAGCGGATCAATCGCCTGCAGGATCGAAGGGCAGTCGCGCCAGCAGCGACGGCACGATGGCCTGCGAGGTGGAGGTGACCAATACGGTATCCCATACGGCTCGGCCGTGGCCCCGGTACCGGCAACGATCCCAGCTCCGGTTCGGTTCAGCACCGGCGCCGCAAGCAGACTGCCCAGCGCTTCCGCCGGCACCATCGCGACTATCACGGCTGAACGACAGGCTAGACCGGCTCGGCCAGGAACCGCGTGCTCGGGCTGACGAATTCCTCCTGCGCCGCGACCGTCAGCAGCTCCCGCGATCCCGCCGCCACCGTCCGCTGCAGCAGCCCGTGGATGGAAGACGCCGCCGCCGCCATGGCGCCTGCCGCATCGCCGCCCAGCCGGTGGAACAGGAACAGCGCGGCAATCGCATCCCCGGCGCCGTTGAAGGATTGCGCCAGCCGCGGCGTCCGCAACCGCCAGAAACGGCCACCCTCCCCGGCCAGCAGGTCCATCGCATCCTCCGGCGTCTCGGCGGTCCGCAGGCTGGTCACCATCACGCAGCGCGGCCCGCGCGCCTGCAGCGCGGTGACCGCGGCCTTGGCCGCCGCCAGGGTGCCGATCGTGGTGCCGGTCAGCCATTCCAGCTCGAATTGGTTGGGCGTGGCGAGATCGGCCAGCGGCAGGGCTTCATCGCGCATCAGCTCGGCGATGCCGGGGCGGACATAGACGCGGCCATTGTCGCCGATCACCGGGTCGCAGCAGTACAATGCCCGCGGATTGGCAGCCTTCACCCGCGCCACCGCCTCCAGCACCGCCGCCCCGGTCTCGGCATCGCCGATATAGCCGGACAGCACCGCATCGCAGCCCGGCAGCACGCCGCGCTCCTCGATCCCCTGCACGCAGTCGCGGATCAGGGATGCCGGGAAGACCTGGCCGCGGAAGCCGCCATAGCCGAGATGGTTGGAGAATTGGACGGTATTGACCGCCCAGACCTCGGCGCCGAGCCGCTGCAGCGGAAAGACGGCGCTGGCATTGCCCACATGGCCATAGGCCACCCAGGACTGAATCGAGAGGATATTCACCGGGCGGAGGCTAGGGCATCCTCGCCGCAACGAAAACAGTGGAGGAACCCATGCTGCGTCCTTTCGCCGCCCTGGTGGCAGCCGCGCTGCTGCTGCCGACCCCCGATGCCGCCGCCCAGGGCCGTGGCGACCCCAATACCCTGCGGGTGAAGCTCTTCGGCGACCTGCGCTCGCTCGACCCCTTCATCAGCCCCGAATACATGGCCCGCAACCATGGCTACATGGTCTACGACACGCTCTTTGCCCTCGATTCGAAGCTTCAGCCGCGGCCGCAGATGGTGGCGCGCTGGACCACCGCCCCGGATGGCCTCACCTGGGACTTCACCCTCCGGGAGGGGCTGCGCTTCCACGACGGCGCCGCGGTCACCGCCGAGGATGTCATCGCCAGCCTGAAGCGCTGGGCGGTGCGGGACGGGCTCGGCCAGCAGCTCATGGGCCTCGCCACCGCGCTGGAACCGACGGCACCGGGTGCCTTCCGCATCACCCTCCGCGCCCCCTTTGGCCTGATGCTCGAAGCGCTCGCCAAGCCCTCCGGCCAGCCCGCCTTCATCATGCCGGCCCGCGTCGCGGCAACGCCGCCCGCGACGCCGATCACCGATCCCACCGGCTCCGGCCCATTCACGCTGCGGCGGGAGGATTGGCGCGCCGGCGACCGCGTCATCTATCGCCGCAACGCCGATTACGTGCCGCGCGCCGAGCCGCCGGATGGGCTGGCCGGCGGCAAGCGCGCCGGCATCGAGCGCGTCGAATGGGTCTATCTGCCGGATGCCCAGACCGCGCTGAACGCCCTGGTCGCCGGCGAGATCGACATCTTCGAGGAACTCCCGCCCGACCTCTTCCCGGTCGTGCGCCGTACCCGGACGCTACGTCTCGGCGGGCAGGACAATGTCGGCGTGCAGCCGATCTTCCGCATGAACCAGGCGGTGCCGCCCTTCGACAACCCGCGCCTGCGCCAAGCCATGCTGCATCTGGTGGACCCGGCCAAGGTGCTGCCCGCCTATCTGCCGGACCCGACGCTGTGGCGCGACTGCCGGTCCTTCTATGTCTGCGGCAGCCCGCACCATACCAGCGCCGGCTGGGTGACACCGGACCTCGCCGAAGCCCGACGGCTGGTCGCCGCCAGCGGCTACGACGGCACGCCCGTCGTGGTGCTGGATGCGCAGGACAGCACCATCAGCCACAGCCTCGCCATGGTCTCCGCCGACCTGCTGCAGCAGGCGGGAATCAAGGTGGATATCCAGGCGATGGACTGGGCGACCCTGGTGCAGCGCCGTCTTTCCCGCACGCCGGGGCCGCAGGGCTGGAACCTCTTCGTCTCGGCGCCCTCGGGCCTCGATGCCATGGACCCGGCCGGGCACAATGCCATGCGCTCCGCCTGCGAACGCACCGGCCTGCCGGGCTGGCCCTGCGATGCGGAGATGGAGAAGCTGCGTGACGCCTTCCTGGCCACGCCCGAGGCCGACACCCGGCGCACCGCCGCGGCCGCCTATCACGCCCGGGCACTGGCCAGCGTGCCCTATGTCCCGCTCGGCCAGTTCAGCCTGGTGCGGGGCTATTCCGCCCGGCTGCAGGGCATCCTGGATGCGCCGGTGCCGGTCTACTGGAATATCGGGAAAAGCAACGACTAGCCGTCCCCCCCTTCCCTCCCTGGCTCCGCCCCGGCAGGATGCCCCCCGCAATCCCGGGATGACACCGGGGCCAGGAGAGGAACGTCCATGACCGAAGCCGTCACCCGCCGCGCCGCCATGCTCGGCGCCGCCGCCACCTCCGGTGCGCTGCTGTTCGCCGGGGGCAATGCGCGCGCCCAGGCGAAGCCCACCGAGCTGCGGGTCGGCATCACCACCTTCCTCTCCGGCCCCGCCAGCGTCTTCGGCGTGCCGGCGAAGCAGGCGGCGGAGCTGCTGTTCGAGGAACTGAACAAGGCGGGCGGCATCGGCGGCATCCCGGTGCGCCCCTTCTTCGTGGACGAGGCACCCGGGACCGACCATCTGGTCGGCGAATACCGCCGCCTCGTGCAGAACGAGGGCTGCCAGATCATCTTCGCCTCTATCTCCTCCGGCTCCTGCCTCGCCTGCACGCCGCTCTCCGATGAGATGAAGAAGACCACGCTGCTGTGGGATTGCGGCACCCAGCGCATCTTCGAGGAAGGCCCGCACCCCTACGCCTTCCGCACCCAGGGCTACGGCACGCCGGAAGTCCTTGCCCCGCTGCTCTATCTGCTGAAGCACAAGCCGGACTTCCGGACGCTGGCCGTCATTAACCAGGACTACGCCTGGGGCCGTGACAGCTGGGAGCTGTGGAAGGCGGGCATGGATGCGATGAAGCCCGGCGTCCGCGTGGTGGCGGAGATGTTCCCCCGCTTCGGCGCCACCGACTACAGCACCGAAGTCACCCGGCTGCTGGCTGCGCGGCCTGACGTCATCCTCTCCACCTCCTGGGGCGGCGACCTCACCACGCTGATCCGGCAATCGACCGAGCGGCGGCTGTTCGAGCGCTCGACCTTCGTCATGCCGATCGCCGAGGCCTCGCTGCCGACGCTCGGCCGCACCATGCCCGCCGGGCATATCATCGGCGCCCGCGGCGACCACTGGAACAACCACCCGGCACCGAAGGACCCGGCCCGGCTGAAGCGCTTCGTCGATGCCTACCGGGCCAAGTACAACGAATACCCGATCTACCCCTGCCACCACATGGCGCAGGCCATCTCCGCCATGCAGGCCGGCTTCGCCAAGGCGATCGCGGCCAAGGGCGCCGGCGGCTGGCCGAACGACCAGGAACTGGCCAATGCCTTCCGCGGCCTGACCTTCGACACCCCGACCTCCTCCATCACCCTGCGCGAGGATGGCCAGGGCCTCGAGGACCAGATCGTCGGGCTCAGCAGCTTCAACGACAAGTACCCCTTCGCCGTGCCGAAGGACATGATTCTGTTCCCGGCGGCCATGGTCAGCGCCCCGGTCGGGCAGAAGAGCACGGATTGGCTGAAGACCCTGAAGCCGGACTTCGTCTCCCAGGTCCCCGCGCCGATGGCCGGCTGATCCCAGCACCATGATGGACTGGTTCAGCGACAACGGCCTGCTGCTCGGCCTCGCCCTGCTCGATGGGCTGGCCTATGCGGCGCTGGTCTTCATGGTGGCCGTCGGGCTGAACCTGGTGTTCGGCGTGCTGCGCATCGTCAACGTGGCGCATGGCAGCCTGTTTGCGATCGGGGCCTATACCGCGGCCTCGATCGGCATCTTCCTCGCCTCGCTCGGGCTGCCGGCCTGGGCGGGCTATGTTGCCCTGGTGCTCTCGGCGCTGCTGGTCGGCGCCGTCCTCGGCCCGCTGATTGAGCGCCTGCTGCTGCGGCGGATCTACGGGCATGAGGATGTGCTGCAGCTCCTGGTCACCTTCGCCCTCTTCATGATCCTGGAAGACGTGCAGAAGCTGATCTGGGGCGTACAGCCCATCATGCAGGACGCGCCGATGAAGTTCCTCGGCACGGTCGACATCCCCTTCGGTGACGATTTCATCCCCTTCACCGCCTACCAGCTGTTCGTCCTGCCGGGCGTGGCGGTGGCGACGCTCGCGGCGCTCGCCTGGTTCCTGCGGCGGACGCTGACGGGGCGGGTCATCGTCGCCGTCACCACCGACAAGGAGGCGGCGACGGCGATGGGGATCGACGCGGCGAAGATCATGCTGCTGACCTTCAGCTTCGGCGCCGGCCTCGCCGCGCTGGGTGGGGCGCTGGCCTCGCCAACCACCTCGCTGGTGCCGGGCGTCGGCGCCAGCACCATCGTGCTCTCCTTTGCGGTGGTGGCGACCGCGGGCCTCGGGCAGATCGAGGGAGCGGCGCTGACCTCCCTGATGATCGGCCTCGGCCGCAGCATCGCCGTCTATTTCGCCCCGGAGTTCGAGGTGGTGGTGCCCTATATCATCATGGTCGCGGTGCTGCTGGTGCGGCCGCAGGGTCTGTTCGGCGTGCTGGAGACTCGCCGGGTATGAAGCGCGAGACACTGTTGGCGATCGTCGGCGCCCTCGCCCTCGTCCTTTGTGCCTGGGCGGTTCCCTGGCTGAAGTTCGTCCTCACTGTCGCGCTGGCCAAGGGCATCGCGGTCCTGGGGATCCTGCTTTTGCTCCGTGCCGGGCAGGTCAGCTTCGGCCATGCCATGTTCCTCGCGGTCGGCGCCTATACCGTCGCCTTCGTGGCACCCAGCGTGCCCGAGGTGCTGCTGCTGCTGCCGCTGGCGGCGCTGCTGGCCACCGCTCTTGGCCTGGTCATCGGCCTGTTCGTGGTGCGCTACCGCGACATCTTCTTCGGCATGCTCAACCTGGCGCTCAGCATGGTCATCTATTCCCTGCTGGAGAAGCTCTATTCCATCACCCACGGCACCGACGGCATCCGCGTCGCCACCCTGACCTTCGCCGGCATGCGGCTGGAGCGGGAGGTGCAGGAATGGGTGATGTTCGGCATCGCCCTGGCGCTGGCCATCGGCTTCGGCCTGCTGGTCCGGGCCTATCTTGGCTCCCCGATGGGCCGGGCGCTGGCTGGGATCAAGACGCGGGAGACGCGGCTGGAATTCATGGGCGTCTCGGCCCGGCTGGTGCTGCTGTTCGCCTATGTGCTCTCGGCGCTGATGGGTGGCGTCGGCGGCGCCCTGGTCTCGATGACGACGCGGCACGTGACGCCGCAGCTCGCCTATTGGACCTCCTCGGGCGAGCTGGTCTTCATCGCCATCCTCGGCGGTGCCGGCAGCGCGCTCGGTCCCTTCCTCGGCGCCACGGCCTTCGAGCTGGTGCGGGTCTATGCCGCGGCGGCGGTCGCCGATGCCTGGCAGATGATCCTGGGCGGGGTGCTGCTGCTGGTGATCCTGTTTGCCCCGGGCGGGGTCTGGGGAATCCTGTCGAGCAGGCTGAAGGGGCGCGGCGCATGAGCACCCCTCTGCTCTCGGCCAAGGGCCTGCGACTGGCCTTCGGCGGCGTGAAGGCGGCCGATGGCATCGACCTCGATGTCATGCCCGGCGAGTTCCTCGCCATCATCGGGCCGAACGGCGCCGGCAAGACCACCTTCATCAACATGTCGACCGGCTACCTGCAGCCACAGGCCGGCCGCATCGAATTCGATGGCCAGCCGATCCTCGGCCTCAAGCCCCGCGCCATCGTCCGGCGCGGCATCGGCCGCAGCTTCCAGCTGCCGCAGCTCTTCACCGAGCATACGGTGCTGGAGAATGCCGCACTCGCCGTCGCCTCCCGCCTCGGCCTCTGGTCGCCCCTCGCTCCCCTGCTCCGCCCCGCCTGGCGGGAGGAGGCGATGGACCTACTGCAGCGCTTCGGCCTGGAGGGCGTGGCCGAGACCCGCGCCGATGCGCTGAACGAGGGCGCCCGCAAGCTGGCCGATATCGCCATGGCGGTCGCCCTGCAGCCCCGCCTGCTGCTGATGGACGAGCCGACCAGCGGCGTCGCCGCGGCGGAGAAGATGCAGATCGTCGAGACCCTGGTCCGCGTCCTCCGCCAGTCCGGCGTCACCGCCGTCTTCGTCGAGCACGACATGGACGTGGTCGCCCGCTTCGCCGACCGCGTCGCGGTCTGGAGCCAGGGACGGATCGCCGCGCTCGGCCCACCGGCCCAGGTGCTGGCCGACCCCGTCGTGCAGCGGGACGTGATCGGGATCTCCGCCCATGCTTGAGCTGAAGGGCGTTTCCGTCGACATCGCCGGCATCCGAGTGCTGCGCGACGTCTCCCTCCGCGTACCGCCCGGCGGCCGGGTGGCCCTCATCGGCCGCAACGGCGCCGGCAAGACCACCGCGCTGCGCACCCTCATGGGCCTGCTGCCGACCCGGGCCGGGGCCGTCGCCATCGACGGCACCGATGCCACCGGCGTCCCGGCGCATCACCGCGCCCGGCTCGGGATCGGCTATGCGCCGGAGGAGCGCCGCCTCTTCGGCAGCTTCTCGGTGCGGGAGAACATGGTGCTGCCGGCCCAGGTGCTGAAGCTGCCGGCGGCCGAGACCGCCCGGCGGCTGGACGCCGTCTTCGCCCTGCTGCCGGAGCTGCGCGACCTCGCCCCCCGCCGCGCCGCGGGCCTTTCGGGCGGCCAGGGCAAGATGGTGGCGCTCGGCCGGGCGCTGATGGTCGGCACCCGGGCGGTGCTGCTGGACGAGCCCTTCCAGGGCCTCGCCCCGGTCCTCGCCCAGCGCTACGCCGAGGCGCTGAAGCGGTTGCACGAGGCGCTGCCGGACGTCGCCATCCTCATCACCGAGAGCAACCCCGAATTGCTGCGTCCCCTCGTCGAGGCGACCTTCGTCATCGAACGCGGGGAAATAGCGCCTGGCTGAGGGCCTCCCTATATGAGGGGGATGAAGCCCTCGGGAACCTGGCTGCGGCTGGCGGCGCTCGGCGCCTTGCTGGCCGGCTGCGCCGCCCAGCCGCGCACCACCCTGCCGGATCCGGCCGTGCTGGCCGCGCATGAAGCGGAACACGGCCCGCCCTGGGGCCCGGAGGAGCAGCCCTGGGTGGCGCCGCCGGTGGGCTTCTACGATCCCTATCCCTGGTATGCCGGCGGACCGGCGATCGGCCTGGGCTTCGGGGTCCGCCGCGGCGGCTGGTGGGGCGGCGGCTACCGGGGCGGTCATTGGGGCGGCTATCGCGGCGGCTTCATCGGCCGCGGCGGCTTCCATGGCGGCCGCAGCTTCGGCCATGGCCGCGGCGGCGGGCGAGGCCGGCGCTGAGGTTGCGCCCCGCCCCACCATCCCCTATACGCCCCCTTCCCCGCGGCCGGTCGGTATCGGCTGCGCCATATCCCGTGAGCGCGCCATGAAGCCCGATATTCACCCCGACTACCACGATATCACCGTGATCATGACCGACGGGACGACGTACGCCACGCGTTCCTGCTACGGCAAGCCGGGCGACACCATCCGGCTCGATATCGACCCGAAGTCGCATCCGGCCTGGACCGGCGTGCAGCGCGTCATGGACACCGGCGGGCAGGTGGCCAAGTTCAACAAGAAGTTCGCCGGCCTGGGCATGCGGAAGAAGTAGCCTTCCGGCCCCGCTCGCTGCGGCAGATTTTTTTGGCGCCGCCTCCCTTGATCGGGGGGCGGCGTTTTCTAATTTCACTCTCTGTCAGGGGCGCCCGAACGGGGCTCCTGACGCGGTCCGAGGTTTCGCCGCGGTGCCCTGATGGGGCCGCAACATCCCAGGATCGCTGGCTTTATTGGACCTTGCTTCCCTTCAAGGAGGTTCCGCCTATGAACACGCTTGATTTCTCCCCGCTGTTCCGCACCGCCATCGGCTTCGACCGGCTGGCCCGCACGCTCGAGACAGCGCGCGCATCCGCGGAGCCCCAGGGCTACCCCCCCTACAACATCGAGAAGACCGCCGAGGACAGCTATGTCCTGACCCTGGCGATTGCCGGCTTCGGCCCGGATGACCTCGAGATCGTCGCGCAGGACAATGTGCTGACCGTCTCCGGCCGGGCGCCCCAGGCCACCAATGGTGCCGCCAATGCCGGCAGCTTCCTGCATCGCGGGATCGCCGGCCGCGCCTTCGAGCGTCGCTTCGCGCTTGCCGACCATATCGTGGTCGATGGTGCGAACCTCGAGCACGGGCTGCTCCAGCTCACCCTGAAGCGGGTGGTGCCGGAAGCGCTGAAGCCGCGCCGCATCCCGGTGCAGCCGGGCCTGCCGAGCCGGGTCCAGGCCCAGGTCGAGGCCCCGCAGGCCGAGGCACCACAGGCTCAGGCTGCCTGAGCCTAAGCTGATGGGCGCATGAATGAGGCCGGCGGGAGACATCCCGCCGGCCTTTTTTCGTGCGTCTCAGGGTTGGCGGAAGAAGGCATCGGCAGCGCCGCGATGGGCTTCCCGCGCCTTGATCGCCGTTTCGGCCCGGGCGATTTCGGCCTGCAAGCTGGCGATGTAACGCCGCAACTCGGCGATGCCCCAGCTATCCAATGCGGCCGGAGCGAAACCGACGATGGGCTTCGGGCTTTCCTCCTCGATCATTCGGCTAATTCTCCCATATCGCGGGCTTTGACCCCGCCCAATGCCGCCTCTATATGCCACCCCAAGCCGCGGTGGGCGCCCCTGGACGTCCCGGGGCGCCATCCAATTGGCACCAGGCAATTGGCACCGCTCAGATAGGTTGCATCCCATGACCCAGCCGTTGATGCCCAAGGCCACCGCGGTGTGGCTGATCGACAAGACATCCCTCACCTTCGAGCAGGTCGCCGATTTCGTCGGCATGCATCCCCTGGAAGTCCAGGCCATCGCCGATGGCGAGGTCGCCCAGGGCATCATCGGCTACGATCCGGTGCTGAACGGGCAGCTGACGCGGGAGGAGATCATCCGCTGCGAGGCCGATCCGGCGCTTCGGCTGAATATCCAGACCTCGACCCTGCCGGCACCCAAGGCCCGCGGCAAGGGCGCCCGCTATACCCCCGTTTCCAAGCGGAACGACCGGCCGGATGCCATCGCCTGGCTCATCCGCAACCATCCCAACCTTTCGGACGTGGCGGTGGGCAAGCTGCTTGGCACCACCAAGGAAACCATCGCCAAGGTGCGCGACCGCACCCATTGGAACAGCGCGAACATCAAGCCGCGCGACCCGGTGATCCTCGGCCTCTGCAGCCAGTCGGACCTGAATGCCGCGCTGATCGCCGCCGGCGAGAAGCCCGGCAGCGCTCCGCCGCCGGACTACTCCGAAGAGAGCGCTGCCTGAGCCGGATCGGCCCAGGCCCGGCCGGTCAGCTCGGCCGGCGCAGCCGCTCGATCTCCTCGCGCAGCCGCAATTTCTCCCGCTTCAGCCGCGCCAGTTCCAGGTCATCCGGTTTCGGGCGGGCGTCCTGGGCGCCGATCTGGCGTTCCAGGACCGCGTGCTTGTCTTCCAGGGACCGGAGCCTTGGCGAGTTCATCATGCGGGCATCTCCTTTCCGTCGTTCGGCGCGGACGTATCAGCCATTCGGACGCGCCCTGCTGTTGCGCCCGCGCTCTCTCATGCTAATGGCGATGGTGCCCCGGATGCACCCTTTCCTTTTTCGTCAAACCTTCATCAGGCCGAGCCCGCATCACGATGCTGGATGACCGAGACAGCCTGCTGCGCCGCCTGCACGAGATGCGGAGCGAACATCGCGACCTCGATACGGTGATTGCCCGGCTATCCACCAGCCTGGCCGACCAGTTGCAGGTCCAGCGCCTGAAGAAGCGCAAGCTGAAGCTGAAGGACGAGATCTCCTGGCTGGAAGGCCGCCTCGTCCCCGACATCATCGCCTGAGGGGCCAAAGCGCGTGACGATCGAGGAGGCGGCGCCGCTGGTCGGCGTCATCATGGGCAGCCGCTCGGACTGGGACACCATGCGCCATGCGGTCGAGGTGCTCGGCAAGCTCGGTATTCCGCATGAGGCGCGGGTCGTCTCCGCCCACCGGACGCCGGAACGGCTGTTCGCCTATGCCACCGCGGCCCGTGGGCGCGGATTGAAGGTCATCATCGCCGGGGCCGGCGGCGCCGCGCATCTGCCGGGCATGGCCGCCGCGATGACGCCGCTGCCGGTGCTGGGCGTGCCGGTCGAAAGCCATGCGCTGAAGGGCATGGATAGCCTGCTGTCCATCGCCCAGATGCCGGGCGGCATCCCGGTCGGGACGCTGGCCATCGGCAAGGCCGGGGCGATCAATGCCGGCTTGCTGGCCGCCGCAATCCTCGCCCTGGGCGATGCTGCGCTGGCGGCCCGGCTGGATGCCTGGCGGGCGGCGCAGACCGAAGGCGTGCCCGAATTGCCACAGGATCCGGCGGCATGAACGGCCCGCTCCGCCACGGCGGCACCATCGGTATCCTCGGCGGCGGCCAGCTCGGGCGGATGTCCGCCATGGCCGCGGCCCGGCTCGGCTATCGCTGCCACGTCTATGCGCCGGACGCCGATAGCCCCGGCATGCAGGTCGCCGCCGCCGCCACCGTCGCCCCCTATGAGGATGCTGCGGCGCTGGCTCGCTTCGCTGCCGCGGTCGACGTCGTGACCTTCGAATTCGAGAATGTCCCGGCCGAAACCCTCGCCACCCTCGCCCCGCTGGCCCCCTGCCGCCCTGGAGTCGAGGTGCTGCGGGTCTGCCAGGACCGACTGGTCGAGAAAGCCTTCCTCGAATCGGCCGGGGTTCCGGTCGCGCCCTGGCGCGCGGTGGAGGACGAGGCGGGCCTGGCCCTGGCGATCGCTGCCATCGGCCTGCCGGCGGTGCTGAAGACCACCCGCCTGGGCTACGACGGTCGCGGCCAGGCGGTGGTTCGCACCGCCGCGGAGGCCACCGCCGCCTTCGCCCGGCTGGCGCCCAAGCCATTGATCCTGGAGGCTTTCGTCCCCTTCGTCGCGGAAGTCTCGGCGATCGCGGCGCGCAGCCTGGATGGCACTGTCGCCGTCTATGACGCGGTGGAGAATCGCCACCACGACCACATCCTCGACCTCAGCTTCGCCCCGGCCCGGCTGCCGCAGCCCGTGGCGGCGGCAGCACAGCGCCATGCTGCCGCCGTGGCGGCCGCGCTGGAGCTGGTCGGCGTGCTGGCGCTGGAGCTTTTCGTGCTGCCCGATGGCCGCCTGCTGGGCAACGAGATCGCGCCACGGCCGCACAACTCCGGCCATTGGACCATGGACGCCTGTGCTGCCGGTCAATTCGAGCAGCATATCCGGGCAGTCGCCGGCCTGCCTTTGGCGGCGCCGACCCGGCATCACGATGCCGTCATGCGCAACCTGGTCGGTCCGTCCGGCTTGGCGCTCTGGCCCAAATTGCTGGAAACAAACGATATCGTCCCGCATTGGTACGGCAAGTCAGAGGCTCGCCCAGGCCGGAAACTCGGCCATGCCAATCGTCTGCTGCCGCTCGGCAGTCTCGCCGGCCTGGATGAAGCGGCAGCCCTGGCCGGGTTGTGACGTATTTGCCATCCCTGTCTGTGGCTTTCTCGCCACATCGATGCGGAAATGGCCTTTACCTGGATGCAGGTACGGTTGGGTGGTGCTAGGTTCCCTGAACGCAGCGCCATTGTCGCTAAACTTTGCGATGGGGCTCAGCGACCCAACAGTGCGTATGAATCGAGGAGAGATTAGATGACCCTCAGGAAGGCCCTTCTGGCTGCGACGGTCCTGGCGCTGCCGGTCGCCGCGCAGGCCCAGCCGGTCTCCGGCCTTTACGTTGGCGCCGGCGCCGGCGCCAACTACCACCTGCCGTCGGGCGGTGATAACAGCAAGCTGAAGACCGATGACGTCGGCATCGTCGGCCTGGCCTCGATCGGCTGGGGCTTCGGCAACGGCCTGCGCGCCGAGGTCGAGGGCAGCTATCGCCACAACGACGTCCGTTCGATCGGCACTAGCGGCAACATCCGTGGCACCAGCGGCTACTTCCGCAGCTACGGCGCCATGGCGAATGTCTTCTTCGACATCCCGACGGGCACCGCCTTCACCCCGTACATCGGCGCCGGCGCCGGCTACATCTGGACCGAAGTCGACAAGGCCAACCTGGCCGGTCCGGGTGCCGCCCGCTACCGCATCGACGACACCGACGGCAACTTCGCCTACCAGGGCATCGCCGGCGTGGCCTATGCGGTCGGTGGCGGTCTCTCGCTCACCGCCGAAGCCCGCTTCCTCGGCACTCTCGAGCCGAGCCTGAACGTCAGCCGCACCAGCGCCGTCGGCCCGGCCGCCCGCAGCTTCAAGCCGGACAACTACAACGCCAGCGCCCTGATCGGCCTGCGTTACGCCTTCAACACCCCGGTCGCGCCGATGGCCGAGGTTGCCCCGGCTCCGGCCCCGCAGCCGCCGGCCGTGGCCCGCACCTACCTCGTCTTCTTCGACTGGGACAAGGCTGACCTGACCGACCGCGCCCGCCAGATCATCGGCGAAGCCGCCGGCGGCGCCCGCCGCGTTTCCGCGACGAAGATCGAAGTGGCCGGCCACGCCGACCGTTCGGGTACCCCGCAGTACAACCAGCGCCTGTCCGAGCGTCGCGCTCAGGCCGTCGCTGCCGAGCTGGTTCGCCAGGGCGTCGCCCGCACGGACATCGCCATCACCGCCTTCGGTGAGAGCCGTCCGCTGGTCCCGACCGCCGATGGCGTGCGCGAGCCGCAGAACCGCCGCGTCGAGATCGTCCTGCGCTAAGCAGCACGGCCTCTTCGCTGAGACCAAGGGGGCGCCGCAAGGCGTCCCCTTTTTTCATGCCCGATGCCGGCCCAGGCCGGTGAATGTTTCGGGACGTAACGCTTGTGTGGCTTTGCTGCCACAGCCGCCGGCCTCGCATTTTCACCAGTGAACTCGTCGGCGAATTTTTTCTTCAGGCCAGGGAACGCAGCCCGCGTCGAGCCGGATGGCCGGTCCCGATGGGTAGCGTCTCTTGCGTGGAGCAGTATCGATGAGTCTGAAACGGGCCCTGCTGGCCACCGCCCTGGTGGCAGCCCCCTTGCTGGCCTCCGGCGTGGCCAGCGCCCAGCCGGTCACCGGCGTGTATATCGGCGCCGGCGCCGGCGTGAACTGGCTCGGCAATCCTGAGCATGTCGATGTCCGCAACGGCCTCGGCGGTGCGCGCGACGATGCCGGCAAGCTCGGCTCCAAGGTGGGCTGGGGTGGCGTGCTGAGCCTGGGCTACGGCTTCGGCAACGGCGTGCGGGCCGAAATCGAGGGCAACTACCGCGAGAACGAGATCGACAAGATCCGTGGCTTCGGCCTCGCGCCGGTCGGTCGCGTCGGTGGCTTCCAGCGCAGCTACGGCGTGATGGCCAATGCCTTCTATGACTTCGACTTCGCCAACTTCGGCCTCGGCCAGTCCATCTTCCAGCCCTATGTCGGCGTCGGCGCCGGCTACGTCTGGACGGACATGAACAACGTCCGCGGCAACGGCGGCGCTGGCCAGCGCACGACCATCTACTCCGACGACGCTGCCGGCCGCTTCGCCTACCAGGGCATCGCCGGTGTCGCCACCCCGCTGACTTGGCTGGGCGTGACGGGCCTCTCGCTGACCGCCGAGTACCGCTTCATGGGCACCCTCGAGCCCCGGCTCGATGCCTCGGTCCGCAACACGGCCACCGGCCAGACGGTTCGCGGCAAGATCGAGCCCGAGAACATGAACCACTCGATCATGCTCGGCCTTCGCTACGCCCTGTTCCAGCCGCCGCCGGCGCCGCCGCCGGTTGCCGAAGCCCCGCCGCCGGCCCCGATGCCGGCTCCGGCCCGCACCTACCTGGTCTTCTTCGACTGGGATCGTGCGGACCTGACCACCCGTGCGCGTGAGATCATCGGCGAGGCGGCCCAGAACAGCCGCCGCGTCCAGTCCACCCGCATCGAAGTGGCCGGCCACGCCGACCGTTCGGGCACCCCGCAGTACAACCAGCGCCTGTCGCAGCGCCGCGCCGATGCGGTTGCCGCGGAGCTGGTCAACCGTGGCATCGGCCGCAACGAGATCAGCGTGACGGCCTTCGGTGAGAGCCGTCCGCTGGTCCCGACCGCCGATGGTGTGCGCGAGCCGCAGAACCGCCGCGTCGAGATCGTCCTGCGCTGAGGGAACGGCGCGCCCGAGGCCGCAAGGCCAAGGGCGCGCCACCTTCCGCCTGGTGGCGAATTGGAAAGGGGCGCCGAAAGGCGCCCCTTTTTTTCGTCGTTTCGGCGTATCGGCCTACAATACGTTGAACAGGTACAACAGGATCAGGATCGGGATGGGGATGCCGAGGAGCCAAAGCAGGATGCCGCGCATGATGACCTTCCGTTGCGTTCCAACGGAGCCGGAACGCTCCGGCCCAATGGTCGCTCCCACCCGCGGCGCCGCTCCCCGTCTCGTGACCGTGACAATGGGGATTTTCCTGGCCCTGGCCGGTTGCGCGGAGGACCCGAGCGCCAACTACCTCGGCGGCTTCGGCGACCCGCTCCGCGGCGCCGCGCTCTATGCGCCGCGCAACCTGGGCGATACCAGCCGCTGGGCCGGTCGCCCGGCGGAGGCGGCGGTGGCGGCGGAACAGCTCGAATTCCTCACCAGCGGCCTGCCCGCCAGCCCGCGCTACGCGACGGAGCTGAACCCCGCCGTGGTCCAGCAGCTCGAGGTCGCACGAGGCGAAATGCGCGCCTATCTCGGCATCGCCCCTGCGGCCAACCCGGATGTGGTGATCGCCAGCCTGCGCCGTGCCAGCGAGGCGCTTCGTGCCGGCAGCCGCGCGACGGCCGAGGCGGCCCTGACCGGCCCCGCCTTCACCGTCGGCCCGGCGGGCACGCTTTCCCGGCTCTCTGCCATGCCCCGCCTGCCCCGCACGGCTGAGGCGGCCGGGCTCGTCGCTTCGGATTTCGACCGAATGGAACGCCGGCGCTGACCTAGGCGCCGCCGTCCCAGACCACGCGGTTCCGCCCCGCCTGCTTCGCCCGGTACAAGGCGGCATCGGCGCGGGAGAGCAGTCCGGACCAGGCCTCGCCCCAGGCCTGCACCGCGACTCCGGCGGAAAGCGTGACCACCCCCAGGGGCTTGCCGCCATCCCGCAGCGAGAAGCTTTGCGCTTCGACCGCCTGCCGCAGCCGCTCCGCCAGCTGGCAGGCCGCATGCAGATCATAGCCCGGCAGCAGGACGACGAATTCCTCGCCGCCGAAGCGGCCGCAGAAGGCATCCGGCAGCACGCTGTCCCGCAAGGTGCCGGCGACTCGCCGCAGCACCGCATCGCCGACCGGATGCCCCCAGGTGTCGTTGATGGACTTGAAGCGGTCGATGTCCAGCATCCCCAGGGCCAATGGCCTGCCTTTCTCCTGGGCCGTCCGCGCCAGATGCTGCGCCATGGTTTCCACCGCCCGCCGGTTCGGCAAGCCGGTCAGCACATCGGTCCGGGACTCGCGCAAGGCCTCCTCAAGCTGGTCGCGCAGCTCGGTGATGATCCGGGCCGAGCCCTCCAGCCGCTCTCCCAGCCGCGCCGTGCGTTCCGCCATGTCCTGGGTATCGGCGACGATCCGCCCGAGGGCGCCCTGCAGGTCGGCGCCGTTCCGGCCGATGTCATCCGAGAACTGGCCCAGCGCCGTGCCATAGCGCGCGGTCTGCCCACCGGAATCCTTGATCAGCCCGGCCACCTGCTCGGTCGCCTCGCGCAGCCGGTCGGTCGTATGGGTCAGCGCGGTGGCTTCGCGGTGGGTATCGAAGAAGCGGGCGTGGATTTCCTGCAGCAATGCGTCGGTGATCGGCCGCCCATTGCTCAGGTAGGTGTCGAGCACCCGGCGGACCATGGTGTTGTCGCCCGCATGATAATTGTACCAGACGGTGAAGCAGGGCGGGGAAGGCGGCACCGCGTGCTTCGCCATCGAGGCGATCGCGGCATAGGCATGGGCAACAACCTGTTCGCGCCGCGGCTCACCGCCTGGCGCCTCGGTCTCGGCAAGCGGCATGAGCAATCCGTCCCGTCGTCGGCGGGGCGAGGGTAGCGGCGGGACCGTAAACCCTGTGCTAACCCGGCCCCGTCCGCCCTCACGGGAAGTGGATGAGCTGGCGCACCGCCTCCCCGGTCTTCAGCCTGGCGAAGCCGGCGTTGATCTCCTCCAGGGCCAGGGTGCCGCTGATAAGGTGGTCCAGGTGCAGCCGGCCCTGCTGCCAGAGCTTGAGCAGCCGCGGCATGTCCACCCGGAAGTGGTTGGAGCCCATCGACGATCCCTGGATCTTCCGCTCCCGCAGGAAGTCGAAGCCATGCAGTTCGATCTTCACGCCGAAGGGCACCATGCCGATGATGGTGGCGGTGCCGCCCGGCCGCAGCATGGCGAAGCTCTGCTCGGCCGTCGCCTTCAGCCCCAGCGCCTCGAAGGAGTAGTGGACGCCGCCGCCGGTCAGCTCCTTCACCACCGCCACCGGGTCGTCGTTGCCGACCAGCACGGTATCGGTCGCGCCCATGATCCGGGCGAGGTCCAGCTTCGATTGCAGCCGGTCGATGGCGATGATGCGCGAGGCCCCTGCCAGCGCCGCCCCATTCACCGCCGAGAGCCCGACGCCGCCGCAGCCGATGACCGCGACGGTCGATCCCGCCTCGATCTTCGCCGTATTGAAGACCGCCCCCACGCCGGTGATGACGCCGCAGCCGACCAGGGTGGCGCGGTCCAGCGGGATCTCCGGGTCGATCTTCACCAGCGCATTCTCATGCACCAGCAGCTGCTCGGCGAAGGCGCTCAGATTGAGGAATTGGTGCATCGGCTGCCCGCCCTGCCAGGACAGGCGGCGGGACATGCCGGGCGTCATCTTCACCTCGGTATTCTCGCACAGCACCGTATGGCCGGTGGTGCATTGCGAGCAGGCGCCGCAGAAGACCGACAGGCAGCCGATCACATGGTCGCCCGGCTTCAGGTAGGTGACATCGGCACCGACCGCCTCGACCACGCCGGCCACCTCATGCCCGGGGACAGTCGGCAAAGGGTGCGGGTAGAGCCCCTCGATGAAATGCAGGTCGCTGTGGCAGAGCCCGGCGAAGGCGGTCCGCACCAGCACCTCCCGCGCCTTGGGCTTCGTCAGGCTGACCGTCTCGATGGTCAGCGGCTGGTTCACGGCGTGCAGGACGGCGGCCTTCATGGCGCATTTCTCCCTTGGGTAGGGGGAAGCCTAACACGGCGCCGCCGTGTAGATTCCAGCCCCAAGGAAACCGGAGGAGATCGCATGGAGCCCGAGCTGTTGCAGGAAAGCGCCGATGGCGTGCTGCTGCTGACGATGAACCGGCCGGAGGCGCTGAACGCCCTCGGCGGCAACATGATGTGGGACCTGCTGAAGGCCCTGGGCGATGCCGCGGTCGATCCCAGCATCGGCTGCGTGGTGCTGACCGGCGCCGGGCGCGGCTTCTCCGCCGGCGGCGACATGAAGGCCCGCGCCACCGGGGCCAAGCCGCCGCCGGCAACCCCCGAGGCCGGTGCCGACGAGCTCCGCAGCCGCATGGAATGCTCCCGTCTGCTGCATGAGATGCCGAAGCCGACCATCGCCATGCTGAATGGCGTCGCCGCCGGGGCCGGGATGTCCCTGGCGCTGGCCTGCGACATGCGCATCGCCGGGACCAGCGCACGGATGACCACCGCCTTCGCCAACATGGGCTTCTCCGGCGATTTCGGCGGCCACTATTTCCTGGCGCGGCTGGTCGGCCCGGCCAAGGCGCGGGAGCTCTATTTCACCAGCGCCAAGCTGGATTCGGCGCAGATGGACAAGCTCGGCCTGGTGAACCGGCTGGTCCCGGACGATCAGCTCCGCGCCGAGACCATGGCCCTGGCGAAGCATCTCGGCAAAGGCCCGCGCGTCGCCTGGCGCTACATGAAGCGCAACATGAAGATCGCCGAGGAAGGTACCCTGGCCGAGGCGCTGGATGCCGAGGCCATCGGCATGATGCGCACGCGGGAAACCGCGGATCACCAGGAAGCGCTGCGGGCCTTCATGGAGAAGCGCCCGCCGGTCTTCCAGGGGAAATAGCCTGGCCTGGGCGACCGCCGCTCAGAAGCTGAGCGCGGTCGCCTGCACCACCAGCGGGAGCGTCCGCACCTCGGCAAGCACCGGCTCGGGCAGCGGCCCATCCAGCGAGACCAGGCAGATCGCATCGCCGCCCTGGGCCGAGCGCCCGAGGTGGAAGGTGGCGATGTTGATGCCGGCATTGGCCAGCGCCATGCCGAAGCGGCCGATGAAGCCCGGCTTGTCCTGGTTGGTGACGTAGAGCATGTCCGGCGCGAAATCCGCCTCGACCGGGATGCCCTTGATCTCGACCAAGCGCGGCTTGGCGTCCCCCACCAGGGTGCCGGCGACGCTGCGGGACTGCCGCTCCGTCACAACCGTCACCCGCAGCAGGGTGGCATAGTCGCCGCGGCGCTCATGCACCGTCTCGGCGACATCCATGCCGCGCTCCTTCGCCACCACCGGCGCATTGACCATGTTCACCGCGCCCATCAGCGGCGTCAGCACCCCGGCCAGCGCCGCGGCGGTCAGCGGCTTGCGGTTCAGTTCGGCGACATGGCCCTCGTACTCGACGCGGATCGCCTTGATGGCATCGTCGTTCGCCGCCGTCAGCTGCCCGGCGAGCGCGCCCAGCAACCGCGCCAGCTCCATGTATGGCTTGAGCCGCGGGGCTTCCTCCGCCGTCACGCTCGGCATGTTGATGGCATTGGAGACGGCGCCCGAGAGCAGGTAGTCCGCCATCTGGTCGGCCACCTGCAGCGCCACGTTCTCCTGCGCCTCGGCCGTCGCCGCACCGAGGTGCGGGGTGCAGACCACGTTCTCCAGCCCGAACAGCGGGCTGTCGGTCGCCGGCTCGGTTTCGAAGACATCCAGCGCGGCGCCGGCGACATGGCCGGACTTCAGCGCATCATACAGCGCCGCCTCATCCACCAGCCCACCGCGGGCGCAGTTGATGATGCGGACACCTTTCTTCAGCCGGGCGATGTTGCCGCGGCTGAGGATATTCCGCGTCTGCTCGGTCAGCGGCGTATGCAGCGTGACGAAATCGGCCCGCTCCAGCAGCTCGTTCAGCTCGACCTTCTCGACGCCGAGTTCGACCGCGCGCTTCTCCGACAGGAAGGGATCGAAGGCCACGACCTTCATCCGGATACCCACGGCGCGGTCGGCGACGATCGAGCCGATGTTGCCGCAGCCGATCAGCCCGAGCGTCTTGCCGAAGAGCTCGACGCCCATGAAGCGGTTCTTCTCCCACTTCCCCGCCTTGGTGGAAGCGCTGGCTTCCGGCAGCTGCCGGGCCAGGGCGAACATCATGGCGATGGCATGCTCGGCGGTGGTGATGGCATTGCCATAGGGCGTGTTCATCACCACGACGCCGCGCGCCGTCGCCGTCGTCACATCGACATTGTCCACGCCGATGCCGGCCCGGCCGACCACCTTGAGGTTCGGCGCCGCCTCCATCAGCTCGCGGGTGACCTTGGTCGCGCTGCGCACCGCCAGCCCGTCATAGGGCGCAATGATGGCGCGCAGCTCGGCCGGGGACAGGCCCGGCTTGAAGTCCACCTCGATGCCGCGCCGCTTGAAGATCTCGACCGAGGCGGGCGAGAGCTTGTCGGAGATGAGGACCTTCGGCATCACGCGGCCACCTTGCTGTACTCGGCCGCGACGCTCGCAAAAGCCCAGTCGAGCCATGGCAGCAGCGCCTCGATATCCGTGGTCTCGACCGTGGCGCCGCCCCAGATGCGCAGGCCCGGCGGTGCGTCGCGGTAATTCGCCGCATCCAGCGCCACGCCCTCGCGGTCCAGCAGGGTCGCCAGCTTCTTCGCCGCCGCCGCCTGGGCCGTCGCATCGAGCGCGGTGAACCAGGGGGCCACGATCTTCAGGCAGATGGAGGTGCAGGAACGCGTGGCCGGAACTTCGGCCAGGAAATCCGCCCAGTCGCTGCGCGCCACCCAGCCGGCGATGGCGGCGAGGTTCGCCTCCGATCGGGCGATCAGCGCGCGCAGCCCGCCGATGCCTTCGGCCCAGAGCAAGCCGTCCAGCGCATCCTCGACCGCAAGCATGGAGGGGGTATTGATCGTCTCCCCCTTGAAGATGCCCTCGTTCAGCTTGCCGTCCTTGGTCATGCGGAAGATCTTCGGCATCGGCCAGGCCGGCTTGTGGCTCTCCAGACGCGCCACCGCACGCGGCGACAGCGCCAGCATCCCATGCGCCGCCTCGCCGCCCAGCACCTTCTGCCAGGACCAGGTCACCACATCGAGCTTGTCCCAGGGCAGCTCCATGGCGAAGGCGGCGCTGGTCGCGTCGCAGATCGTCAGCCCCTCGCGGTCGGCCGGAATCCAGTCCCCGCCCGTCAGCCGCACGCCGCTGGTGGTGCCGTTCCAGACGAAGACCACGTCGCGGGAGAAGTCCACGCTGCCGAGGTCCGGCAACTGCCCATAGGGCGCGCCGATGACCCGTGCATCCGCCAGCTTCAGCTGCTTGATGACATCCGTGCCCCAATCCTTGGAGAAGCTCTCCCAGGCCAGCACGTCGACGCCGCGGGCGCCGAGCAGCGACCAGAGCGCCATCTCGACCGCGCCGGTATCGGAGGCCGGGACGATGCCTAAGCGCCAGCCCGGCGGCATGCCGAGCACCATCTTGCTGCGCTCGATCACCTCGGCGAGCCGGGCCTTGGGGCCGGCGGCCCGATGGCTGCGGCCGAGATAGGCGCCCGAGAGCGCATCCAGGGTCCAGCCGGGACGCTTGGCGCAGGGGCCGGAGGAGAAACGGGAGTTCTTCGGCCGCGTGGCCGGCGGAGTGGCGATCGCCATGGTTGCAGGCTCCCTTCCAGAAGCAGATGCGCCCCGGTGGGGGGGCGTGGCCCGCCGCAAGAGGTAGGCCGCCCCGCCGCCTCAGGCAAGCAGGGAAAGGGGCGAGCGGCCGGTGGAGGAACCGGCGGCGGCGATGACATAGCGCTCGGCCAGCTTCTCCAGCTTCCGCGGATCCTGCAGGTCGCTGAGCTTGAGGCGCGCAGTGACCGCCCGCGCCTGGGTCTCGACGGATTGCACCACCATCGCATCCGGCAGCCCCAGCGCCCCGGTCACCACCCGGCGCAGCACCGAATTGCCCAGGATGTTGTAGATATTGGTCTCGCCCTTGGCGGTCTTCAGGAAATAGAGGGCATCCGAGATGCCGGGGTTCGCCGCATCCAGCCCGGTCTGGTACTGGTACTGCACATAGCCATCCGTCAGCGTCTTCTGCAGCGCCGGATCCTTCAGCCCCGCCAGCCCCTTGTTCCGCAGGTCCAGCGTCTTGGCGGCGGCGGCGAAGCGGGAATCGAGGCTGGCCAGCAACCCCTTGGGATCGGCGGGATCCGCCAGCAGCGCCTTCTGCACCAGACCCGGATAGGCGACTTGGTCGGACAGCCCGAGGCCCGGCAGCAGCACCGCCAGCACCCGCGGGTCCTGCAGGGCGGTCTTCACATCCTTGGCCTTGGCGATCGCCGTCTCGAACTGCTTCAGCGCGGTGACCGTCACCGGGTCCCGCTTCTCCCGCGCAATCCCCTTGGTCGCGGCGCCGGCGGTCCGCGCCAGCTTCAGCGCGGCGATGCCCGAGGCCGCATCCCCCGCCGCGGTGCTGCCGGAAGAGCCGCCGAAAAGATTGGAAACGAGATCTGCGGTGAGCGGCATGGAACCCTCGTGCCGCGGCACCATCGCCACAGCACCCTTGAAATCCGGTTAAATCCGGAACCGGACAGGATCGGGTGGGAACCGAATTGCGCGCCATTTGTTCGCGCCGGCATGTCCCGATCCCAGGCGTCCGTCCTCATTCTCCTCGGCCTGCTGCTGGTGCTCTTCTGGCTCGCGCCGGAAGTGCCGCTGCTCGGCTTCGCTGCCGTCCTTTTGGCCCTGGCGCTACGCGCGGGGGCGGAGCCGCTGTCGCGCCTCACCGGCCTGCCGCCCTGGGCCGCGGTGCTGGTGGTGGCGGCGCTGGTGATACTGGCCATCGGCCTCGCCGGCTGGTTCGCCGCCGGCCCGCTGACCGCGCAGGCCCAGCAACTCGCCAAGGAGTTGCCGCGCAGCCTGGAGACCCTGCGCAATACCGTCGCCGGCACCGGCTGGGGCGAATGGGTGCTGCAACAGGTGGACCCGAGCCGGCTGATGGGCGGCGGGGGCGTGGAAGGGGCCGCGGCGGCGGCCGCTTCGGCCGCCAGCAGCACCCTGGGTGGCCTCGGCAATGCGGTGCTGGTGATCCTGCTGGCGCTCTACCTCGCGGTGCGGCCGGAGGAATACCTGAAGGGCCTGCGTCACCTCTTCGCGCCCGAGCTGAACGAGGAGATGCGCGCCACCTTCGACGAGGCCGGCACCACCCTGCGCGGCTGGCTGCTCGGCCAGGCCATCGGCATGATCGTCGCCGGCACCCTCACCTGGATCGGCCTGATGCTGCTCGGCGTGCCCCTGGCCGGGCTGCTTGGGACCATCATCGCGGTGCTGAATTTCATCCCCGTCATCGGCCCGATGATCGGCGCCGTCCCGGCGGTGCTGCTGGCGCTGACCCAGGCGCCGAGCCTGGCCCTCTGGGTCGTCGGGCTGGTGATCCTGGTGCAGACCGTGGAGGGGAATTTCCTCACCCCCATGGTGCAGAGCCGCACCGCCGACCTGCCCCCGGCCCTGCTGCTGGTCACCCAGGTGCTGACCGGGGCGCTGTTCGGCCTGCTCGGCGTGGCGCTGGCCGCGCCGCTTTCCGCGCTGGGGATGGTGCTGGTGCGGCGCGGCTATATCGAGGGCTGGCTGGGCTGGTCGCGGAAGGCGGACAGCTAGTCCCTGTCCGACGCTGATCCAAGCGCCGGACAGGGTCCAGCCTGTGGTTCTGCCGCGTGATTCACGTCTTTCGGTGATCCACCTCAGACGACCACGCTTTGGCTACAGCGTCGCCTCGCCCCGCAGCACCGGCACGCAGCCGCCGCCGACCGTGGCGCGGATGCCGCCGGCGGTCCGCCGCGCGGTGGTCCGCAGCAGGCTCGGCCGGCCCATCTCGACGCCCTGGACGATGTCGATCGCGGCGCTCTCCGCCCCGCTCAGGTGCAGCAGGAAGCCGGCCAGCGGCGTCGCCGCGCTGCCGGTCGCTGCATCCTCCCAGGTGCCGCTCAGCGGCGAGAACATCCGGGCCCGGAGCCCTGCCCCCTCCCGCCGGTAAAGGTACAGCGAAAGCTTTCCGTCGAGTTCGGCATGCGCCGTCACCGTCCGGCGGAACCCGGCGATATCCGGCCCCGCCGCGGCCATCGCCTCCGGCGTCACCTCGACCAGCAACCGCCAATTGCCGCCATCCGCCGCCAGGGTCGGGGCATGCCGCGCGGTGATGATCCCGGTCGGGTCGATCCCGGCGCAGCCGGCGGCCAGCTCGACCGGCACCTCCCCGCCCAGCTTCAGCGCCTGGGGCGCGGCGATGGTCGTCCCGGTCAGCACCCCGGCGGCATCGCGCTCCACCTTCACCTCGACCAACCCGGCGATCTCCTCGAAGCGCAGCACCCCCTCCACCGCCCGCTCCGCCAGCACGAAGCCGGTGCCGACATTCGGATGCCCGGCGAAGGGCATCTCCGCAGTGCGGTGGAAGATGCGGACGCGGGCGGTATTGGCCGGGTCCGCCGGTGGCAGGACGAAGGTCGTCTCGCTGAGATTGAATTCGGCGGCCAGCGACTGCATCTCGGCATCGCTCAGCCCCCGTGCATCGGGGAAGACCGCCAACTGGTTGCCGCCGAAGCGCCGGTCGGTGAAGACGTCCACCGTGACGAAGGGATAGGTCCTCACCGCAAGTCCTCCAGCCGCGCCGGGTCGATCGTCACGCCATGCCCCAGCGGGCCATGCCCGGCCCCGAGGCCCGGCGCCGCCAGGATCGCCGCCCGCACATAGGCCCGCGCCCGCACCACCGCGGCGGGCAGCGCCATCCCCTGCGCCAGGCCGGCGGCGACCGCGCTGGCCAGGGTGCAGCCGGTGCCATGGGTATGCCGGCTGTCGATCTTGGAGCTTTCGTAACGGATGACGCCGGCGGCGGTGCCGAGCAGGTCCACCACCACCGGCCCTTCCAGGTGCCCGCCCTTTAGCAGCACCGCCTTCACCCCCATCGCCAGCAGCGCCGCGACGGCCCGGTGCATCGCCGGCTCATCGGCAATGGCGAGGCCCGTCAGCACCTCCGCCTCCGGCAGGTTGGGGGTGATGACGGCGGCCAGCGGCAGCAGCCGGCGCTTCAGGGTCTTCACCGCATCCGGCTGCAGCAGCGCATGGCCACCCTTGGCGACCATCACCGGGTCGGCCACCAGCGGCACGCCGGGCGCCTCGGCCGCGATCTCGTCGCAGACCGCCGCGATGGTGGCGCTGTCGTGCAGCATGCCGGTCTTCAGCGCATCGGCGCCGATGTCCCGCAGCACCACCCGCATCTGCTGGCGGATGAAGTCGGTCGGGATGGGCAGCACCCCCTGCACGCCGAGCGTATTCTGCGCCGTCAACGCGGTGATCGCCGTCGCGGCATAGCCGCCCAGCGCCGTCACCGCCTTGAGATCCGCCTGGATGCCCGCGCCACCGCCGGAATCGGAACCGGCGACGATGAGAACCCGTCCGATGGTCACGCCGGCACCTTTGCCCGGGCGCGGATCGCCTCGGCCAGTGCCTCGACCGTCGCATCCACCATGGCCTCGTCCTCGCCCTCCGCCATCACCCGGATCAGCGGCTCCGTCCCGCTCGCCCGGATGAGGATGCGGCCGCGGTCGCCCAGCTTCTCCTCGAAGGCGGCGATCTCCTGCTGCACCGCCTCATGCTTCAGCGGGGAGGCCCCAGCGAAGCGCACGTTCACCAAACGCTGCGGCAGGGGCGTGAAGCGGCGGCAAACCTCGCTGGCCGGCCGCCTTTCCTGCACCAGCACCGACAGCACCTGCAGCGCCGCGATCAGCCCATCCCCCGTGGTGCCGAAATCGGTCATGATCATATGGCCGGATTGCTCGCCACCGAGGTTGCAGCCGACCTCGCGCATCTTCTCCCCGACGTAGCGATCGCCGACCGCGGTCCGCAGCAGCCCGAGGCCGAGCCCCTTCAGGTAGCGCTCCAGCCCCATGTTGGACATGACGGTGGCGACCACCGCCCCGCCGCGCAGCCGCCCCTCGGCGTGCCAGGAGGCGGCGATGAGCGCCAGGATCTGGTCGCCATCGATGATCGCCCCCGCCTCATCCACCAGCACCAGCCGGTCGGCATCGCCATCGAGGGCGATGCCGATATCCGCCCGCCGCTCCCGCACCAGGGACGCCAGCTCGGCCGGAGCGGTGGAGCCGACGCCCTTGTTGATGTTGAAACCATCCGGCGCCACGCCGATGGAGACGACCTCCGCCCCCAGCTCCCACAGCACGGTCGGCGCCACGCGATAGGCGGCGCCATGGGCGCAATCCACCACCACCCGCAGCCCCTCCAGGGTCAGCTTGCGCGGGAAGCTCTGCTTGGCCGCCTCGATGTAGCGGCCGGGCGCATCATCCATCCGGCTGGCGCGGCCGAGCCGGGCCGGTGCCACCTGGGCCGCCGCCAGGTCGCCGGCCATCAGCGCCTCGATCTCCATCTCCTGGCTGTCGGACAGCTTCAGCCCATCCGGGCCGAACAGCTTGATGCCATTGTCCTCGTAGGGATTGTGCGAGGCGCTGACCATCACGCCGAGGTCGGCCCGCAGGCTGCGGGTCAGCAGCGCGATCCCCGGCGTCGGCATCGGCCCGACCAGCACCACGTCCATCCCAGCGCCGATGAAGCCCGCGGTCAGCGCCGGCTCCAGCATATAGCCCGAGAGCCGGGTATCCTTGCCGATCACCACCCGGTGCCGGTGGGTCCCGCGGTTGAAGTAGCGCCCCGCCGCCTGGCCGAGCCGCAGCGCGGTGGCGGCATCCATCGGCGCCTTGTTGGCAGTGCCGCGGATGCCATCGGTGCCGAAGAGGCGACGGGTGGGCTGGGTCATGGGGGTTTCGCGCCGGATGGTGGTGTTCCAGGGATTAGCGCCGCCGGCCCCGCCGGTCCATCAGCCTATGTCGCCGACGGCGCAGGCCTGCCACACCCGCAGCGCCTGGACGGTTTCCGCCACGTCATGCACCCGGATGATATGCGCGCCGCGATTGACCCCGGCCAGAGCGATGGCCAGGCTGGGCGGCATCCGCTGCCCCGCCTCCGGCACCCCGGCGATGCGGCCGAGGAAGCCCTTGCGCGAGGCCCCCAGCAGGATGGTGCAGCCGAGCCCGGCCAGCAGCGGCAGCCGGTCCACCAGTTCCAGGTTCTCCGCCAGGGTCTTGCCGAAGCCGATCCCGGGGTCCACCGCGATGCGCCCCCGCGGAATGCCCGCCGCCTCGAGCGCGGCCAGCCGCCCGGCCAGGAAGTCCAGCACCGCCAACCCGGCATCGGGATAGCCGGCATGCTGCTGCATGGTGCGCGGGTCGGTGGTGGGCATATGCATGATGACGACCGGCGCCCCCGCCTCCGCCACCAGCCGCAGGGCCGCCGGATCGTTCCGCAGGCTGGTGACGTCGTTGACGATGCGGGCGCCGGCCGCCAGCGCCGCCGCCATGGTCGCGGCATGGCGGGTATCGATGGAAACCGGGGCGATGCCGGCCAGGGCGCGCACCACCGGCAGCACCCGGCGCATCTCCTCCTCCGGCTCGACCGGTGCGGCTCCCGGCCGGGTGGATTCGCCCCCCACATCGAGGATATCCGCCCCCGCCGCCCGCATCGCCTCGCCCTGGGCGATGGCACGGGACTGGTCAGTGGCGAGCCCATCGCCGGAGAAGCTATCCGGGGTGACGTTGACGATGCCCATCACCAGCGGCCGGCCCGGGTCGGCCAGGCCGGCGAAATCCGGGGGCCGCGCGGTGAGGATCGCCCGCCAGGGCTCCGGCACCGCCTCGGCCGGCATCACCCGGCCACCCTGCCGCGCCAGCAGGAAGCGCAGCGGCCCCCCCTGCAGGGGCAGGCCGGAATTGGAAACCGCCGGGCCTGTCACCAGACCCAGCGGCTCTATCCAATCAACCATGCCGACCGGTCGGCTCAGGCACCCGGCGCGGGCGCCGGGTTGAGGCCGCCGGGGCTAGGCCGCGAGGGCCGGCCGCTGGTCGGCACGCTGCCGCGGCCCTGCGGCACCGGCTCATCCGGCCGGTTCCGCACGATGGGCTCGCCACGGATGATCAGCTTGATCTCGTCGCCGCTGATCGTCTCGTGCTCCAGCAGGCCCTTGGCCAGCAGGTGCAGCTCGTCGATGTTCTCCGACAGGATCTGCTTCGAGCGGGCATAGGCCTCGTCGATGATCCGGCGGATCTCGCCATCGATCTGCCGCGCCGTTTCCTCGGACAGGTTCTTCGACTGGGTGACGCTATGGCCCAGGAAGACCTCCTGGCTGTTCTCGCCATAGGCGATCATGCCGAGCTTCTCGGACATGCCCCATTCGGTGACCATCATCCGGGTCTGGTTGGTCGCCATCTTGATGTCGCCCGAGGCGCCGTTCGAGACCTTGTCCGGTCCGAAGATCAGCTCCTCGGCGACACGGCCACCCATGGCCATGGCCAGCTCGGACAGCAGCTTCGACTTGTGCTTGGAATAGCGGTCGCCCTCGGGCAGCGACATCACCAGGCCCAGCGCACGGCCGCGCGGGATGATGGTCGCCTTATGGACGGGGTCGCATTCCGGCAGCTTCATCGCGCAGAGCGCATGGCCGGCCTCGTGATAGGCGGTCATCCGCTTCTCGTCGTCGGACATGACCAGCGACCGGCGCTCGGCGCCCATCATGACCTTGTCCTTGGCCGCCTCGAACTCATGCATGCCCACCGTCCGGCGCCCGGTGCGGGCCGCCAGCAGCGCCGCCTCGTTCACCAGGTTCGCCAGGTCGGCACCGGAGAAGCCGGGAGTGCCGCGGGCGATCGTCTTGGGGTCGACGTCGGAGGCCAGCGGCACCTTCCGCATATGGACGCGGAGGATCTTCTCCCGGCCCATCACATCGGGGTTCGGCACCACCACCTGCCGGTCGAAGCGGCCGGGGCGCAGCAGCGCCGGGTCCAGCACGTCCGGCCGGTTGGTCGCGGCGATGATGATCACGCCCTCGTTCGATTCGAAGCCGTCCATCTCGACCAGCATCTGGTTGAGGGTCTGCTCCCGCTCGTCGTTGCCGCCGCCCAGGCCGGCGCCGCGATGCCGGCCGACGGCGTCGATCTCGTCGATGAAGATGATGCAGGGGGCATTCTTCTTGCCCTGCTCGAACATGTCACGCACCCGGCTGGCGCCGACGCCGACGAACATCTCGACGAAGTCGGAGCCCGAGATGGTGAAGAAGGGCACGTTCGCCTCGCCGGCGATGGAGCGCGCCAGCAGGGTCTTGCCGGTACCCGGCGGGCCGACCAGCAAGCAGCCCTTCGGGATCTTGCCGCCGAGGCGCTGGAACTTCTGCGGATCCCGCAGGAATTCCACGATCTCCTCGAGCTCCGATTTTGCCTCCTCGATGCCGGCCACGTCCTCGAAGGTGATGCGACCCTGCTTCTCGGTCAGCAGCTTCGCCTTGGACTTGCCGAAGCCCATGGCCCGGCCGCCGCCCGACTGCATCTGCCGCATGAAGAAGACCCAGACGCCGATCAGCAGCAGCATCGGGAACCAGCTGAGCAGGTAGTGCAGCAGCGGGTTGACGTCGGACTCCTCCGGCCGGGCGACGACGCGCACGCCCTTCTCGGTCAGCCGGCCGACCAGGTTCGGATCATCCGGCGTATAGCTCTGGAAGGTCCGGCCATCGGTCAGGGTGCCGGTGACGGTCTTGCCCTGGATGACGACGTCCCGGACATGTCCGGCGCCGACCTCGTTCAGGAATTCCGAATAGGCGACCTGCTGGGCCCCCCGTTGTCCCGTGGTACCGGGCTGGAACAGGTTGAACAGCGCCACCAAGAGCAGGGCCACAATGACCCAGAGCGCCAAATTGCGGCCGAAATTGTTCACCGATACGTATCCTGTTCCCGCCACGGCCCCCTACCGGGCCATGGTGCCTCGGGCACGACGTCCCGAGGCCAGCATCCCACAAGATAGGGACGCCAACCCCGGCCGTGAATGCCCCAGATGCTTCGTGACCGTGCTGTCTGCGGAAAAGGCTTCCGAAACCGCATCCCCAGCCGGGGCGAACACTGTCCTGAAGGCCATACAGTGCCCGACCTCAGGATAATCCAAGGCGGGGACGGCCACCAGCACGCCATTGTATCGGATTGCCGACAAGGTCGAGAGCACCGCCGCAGGCAGCCCCGGCGCCCTCCGGCGCAGCCGTGCCGCATCGGCAGCCCCCAGCGGTCCCAGCTCATGCCCCGCCGCCCCCGGGCCCAGCAGGCGGAACCGCCCGTCCCAGACCGCACCGCGCACCGCCGGCACGGGCGGGGCCAGCCCCGCCATCTCCCGCAACAGCCGCCAGCGGCCACGCGGCCCGGGGCGCAGCCAGGCGCCGGCCAGGGTGCCGGCCCCCTGCCGCCGCAGCGCTGCCGCCGCGGCCCGGGGCGGCGCGAAGCCGGCCCCGCCGATCGCCCGCAGCAGCGCCGCCAGCGCCGTATCCGCCACGGCATCCTCGCCGAGCATCAGCGGATCCACCTCGGCATAGCCCTCCGGCAGCAGCCGGGCGCAGGCGGCCAGCCTCGTGGCCACCGCCGCCGCCAGCCGGGCCCGGCGCCGGGCGAAGGCTGCGGCGGCCTCGGCCAGGGCCGCCGTGGCGGGGCCGGTCCCGCCGGGCTCGCCCAGGGCATCCCGCAGCCGGGCCCGGGCGAATCGATGGTCGCCATTGCTCGGGTCCCGCACCGGGGCCAGGCCGGCGGCGGCGACCACCGCCTCCAGCCGCGCCGGCGGCACATCCAGTAAGGGGCGCAGCACCAGCGCGGCCGGGGCCATGCGCAGCGGCGCCATGGCCGCCAGCCCGGCCGGGCCGCTGCCGCGCAGAGCCCGGAACAGCAGGGTCTCCGCCTGGTCACCGCGTTGATGGCCGAGCAGCAGCCAGGGCCGCCCCGCCGCGGCGCAGGCCGCCAGCAGCGCCGCATGGCGGGCCGCCCGCGCCCGGTCCTGCAGGCCCGGCCCCGCCGCGAGGCCCAGCGGCAGCACCCGAACCGCGATCCCCCGCGCCGTCAGCAAAGCCGCCACCCCGGCGGCCTCCGCGGCGCTTTCCGCCCGCAGCCCGTGCTCGGCCACCAATGCCAGCAACGAGCCGCCACGCGCCCGCGCCCAGGCCCCGGCCAGCAGCGCCAGGGCCAGACTGTCGGGACCGCCGGAGACACCGGCGGCCATATGCGGGGCGGGGCCGAAAGGCCCCAGCGGCCGCATCAGCGCCGCGAACTCAGCCTCGGTAAGCGGCCCAACCAGCGTCGGTTCAGCGGCAGCCGGCGCGGCGCCGGCTCTCGGCCGAACGCTCCGCCAGCGGCCCGCGCAGGTTGGGGAAATTGCTGCGGAGGTCGTCGAGCGTCTCGCAGGCCTCCCGCTTGCTGTTCAGGCTGGTGAAGGCCCCGGCCAGGCCGAGCAGCGCCTCGGGCGCGCGCGGCCCGGTCCGGCCGCGGGTATAGGCATCGTTATAGGCCAGGGCGGCGCCGGCGAAGTCGCGCTTGCCGTTCAAGGCATCGCCCAGCAGCAGCTGCGCATCGGTGGCCCGCGGGCTGCCGCGCACCGCCAAAGCCTCGCGCGCCGCGGCCTCGGCAGCGGGATAGTCGCGCCGGCTCAGCGCGGCCTGGCCATCGGCGATGGCGCGTTCCGGCGTCCGGGCGGCGGCAGGTGCCGCCGCGGTCGGGGCGGGTGCCGCCGGCGGTGGCGCGGGACGGGACGGCGCCGCCGCGGGCGAACCGGAACGGCCGCCCTGGCCTTCCATCTGCTGGAAGCGGTAGTCCATGTCGCCCTGCAGCTTCTCGACGGTCTGCGCCAGGGTGCGGCCGCGGTATTCGGCCTCCTCCAGCCGGCCCCGCAGCCGCCGGACCTCCTCCTCCAGCGCCGTGACGCGGTCGAGCAGCGCGCCCACCATCTCGCCCTGCGGCGCGCCGCCACCGGCGCGCGGCGCCACACTGGGCGCCGGCCCGCCGAGCGCGGAACCGCCACGGCGTGCCTGGTCCAGCTCCTGGCGGAGCTGCAGGATCTGGTTCTGCAGATAGATCCCCTCACGGCTTTCCGCCTGTGCCAGCGCCGGCCGGGAGGCGGCGGGCAGCAGCAGCGGCGCGGTCAGGATCAGGGCGGCGAGCGCACGGCGCATAGTGGGCCTCCGGTGGGGCTCATCGCATCAGGAAGGAAAGGCAAGGAAGGCGACGGATGACCGCATGGCGAAAGCCCGATGGTCATCCATGGTTCCACGAAACCCGTTCCATCGCGCCACGCAGGGCATGGCGCGATGGCGGCAGGCCTAGCGGACGACGGTGACGGCGCGGCGGTTCTGCGCCCAGGCATCCTCGGAGGAGCCCAGCGCGGCCGGGCGGTCCTTGCCGTAGGAGATGGTGGCGATGCGGGCCCCGGCTGTGCCGCTGGCGACCAGCACGTCGCGCGCCGAATTGGCGCGGCGCTGGCCGAGCGCCAGGTTGTACTCGCGCGTGCCGCGCTCATCGGCATGGCCTTCGAGCTGCACCGTCACCGCCGGGTAGCGGGCGAGCCAGGCGGCCTGGCGCTCGAGGATGCTGCGCTGGTCGGTGCGGATGGAGGACTCGTCGGTATCGAAGAAGACGCGGTCGCCGACATTGGCGACGAGGTCTTCCTGGCTGCCCGGGCGCGGGCCGGCCGAGGTATTCGCGGCGGCGCCGGCGCCGGTCGCGGCATTCTCGGTCTTCGATTCGCAGGCGGCGAGCAGGGCGAGCGCGGCGACCGCACCCAGCATCTTGGTATTCAGCATCATGTTGTCCTTCATCCTTCCGATCGGCACAGCGCGACACCGCGGAAACCCGCCGCGGCGGTTACAACCAGCGCGTTAGAGGGTCAAGGAAAACGGGCGCCAGTATGGCAACATTGGCGCCGGGAAATGCATCCTTTGCAATGCTGAGCTTGCACGCGGCAGAAACCTTTAAACTTGTTTCAACGTGTTTCCGCCGCATACAGCATCACGCCAGCAATGGCGACCAGGCCGGATCGGAGGCATCGGTCGAGGTCAGGATCTGCCGCTCGTTGAAGCCGGCGATGTCGATGCTGGACAGCCGCGCGGAATAGCCGCCACCGCGCGCATCGCGGGCCGGCGTCTCGCGGAAATACATCATCACCCGGCCGTTCGGCGCGAAGGTCGGCCCCTCCATGCCCCAGCCCTCGGACAGGATGCGCTCGCCCGAGCCATCCGGCCGCATCACGCCGATGGCGAATTGGCCGGAGGAGATGCGGGTGAAGGCGATCAGGTCGCCCCGCGGCGACCAGACCGGCGTCGCATAGCGGCCACGGCCGAAGGAGATGCGGCGGATGCCGCCGCCGCCCGCATCCATGACGTAGAGCTGCTGGTCGCCGCCGCGGTCCGAGTTGAAGACGATCTGCGAACCATCCGGCGAGAAGCAGGGCGAGACATCCAGCCCACCGCCCGAGGTGAGCTGCCTTTCGCGCCGGCTGCCGAGATCGACGACGTAGATATTCGCGTCGTTGCCGCGCGTGGAGGAGAGGATGACGCTGCGCCCATCCGGGCTGAAGCGCGGCGAAAGCGTCATGCCGGCGAAGACGCCGAGCACTTCCTGCCGCCCGGTATCCAAGTTGAAAAGATAGACCCGCGGCTCGTTGCGGGCATAGGACATGAAGGCGATCTGTTGCGCATTCGGATGGAAGCGCGGCGTCAGCGCGGCGCTGCTGCCATCGGTCAGGAAGCGCTGGTTCTCGCCATCCTGGTCCATGATCGCCAGCCGCCGCGTGCGGCGGTCGCGCGGCCCGGTCTCCGCCACATAGACGACGCGGGTATCGAAGTACCCCTTCTCGCCCAGCAGCCGCTCATAGATCACGTCGGAGATCAGATGCGCGATGCGCCGCCAATTGGCGCCCGGGGCGGTGAAGGCGGTGCCCTGGATCTGCGCTTCCGGCAGCACGTCCCACAACCGGAATTCGACGCGCAGCCGGTCGCCGGAAATCTCGGCCCGGCCGGTCGTCAGCGCCTGGGCGCCGATGACGCGCCAGTCCTGGAAGCGCGGCGTCTGTGCCGCCGCCTCCGCCGTCTGGATGAAGGCGGCGCGATCCACCGGACGGAACAATCCGGAATTGCGCAGGTTGGTCAGCACCACCCGGGCGATGTCGCGGCCGATGCGCTGCGCATCCGCCGAACCACCCGCGAAATCCGGGATGGCGATGGGGATGGGATCGGTCCGCGCCTTGGTGATGTCCACCACGGAACTTGGCCCCTGGGCCCAGGCCGGCAGGCCGGTCAGCAGCGGCAGGCCGAGGGCCATGCCGCCGAACAGCGCCGCGCGGCGCGACAGGAAGCGGGCGTCAGCCCCGTCGTCTCGGATCATGCGGCAAATCCTCCTGCCATCGGCTACCACGGCAAGGCGCGTCAGCGCAGCCCGAGGTCGCGTGGATTGAAGCGGAAAACGGTATCGCGCAATGCCGCCAGTCGTTCGCGCGGCAGCGGCAAGGGGTTGCATTTCGGATCGAGCAGGGCGCGCCGCGCCGCCTCATAGACCGCCCGCGCGCGCGGCTCGGTCGGCACCGAGCCATTCGGCCTGACGTTGCGCACGGTACCGCCGGCATCAACCTCGACGCGGAACTCGACGATGACGTTCTGGATGCCGACGGCACCGCCATCGACGCTCCAGCATTCGCTGATCTTGTCGGCGAGGCCGGCCTTCTCGCCGGCGCTGAGGTTGGCGGTGCCGGTCGGCGTGCCGCCGCCCTGCTGCGGCGCCCCGGGCGTCGGGCGCGGCTGGCCACGCGGCGCCTCGTTCGAGGCCTGCTGCGCCGCGCGCAGCCGGTCCAGCGTGTTCTGCACGCTGGTGCTGCGTTCCTGCGGCCGCGAGACCGACGGCGTCTGGCCGGTGCCGGCCTCGCGGCTCGGCGGCGGCGGCGGCGGCGGTGGCGGGGCCGGCGGCGTCGGAATCTGCTCGCGCACCGGCTCGGGGGCCGGCGGCTCCGGCCGTGGCGGCTGCGGCACCGTGCTGGGCGCGGCCACCGGCGCGGCGCGCTCCCCCTGGGCCTGCTGCGGCGGCAGCGCGGCGACCAGCTCCACCGCGATCGCCTGCTCCTTCGGCTCCTCGAGCGGCCGCGGCAGGCCGAAGACCAGCCCGAGTATCAGGGCAGCGACGTGCAATGCCGCCGAGACCAGCCCCCAGAATCGCAACCCCCTGACTTGCATGTCCGCGCCCCCGCGCGTCCCCCTTACTCGGCTAGCGTGCTGGGCTGCGCGGCGTCGCGGGCTGGGCCGCCGGCGAGGCCGGCCTCGTAGCCGGACGGGGCGCCGTGGTCGGCGCCCGACCCGGCGGCTGCTCGGCCAGCAGCGCCACCTTGCTGAAGCCGCCGGCGCTGATGGTCCCCATGACCTCCATCACCCGGCCGTAGCTGATCGCCTTGTCGCCGCGGACGAAGATGCGGCGCTCCTGCGCGTTGGCTCCCTGCGCGGCTTCCCCGGCGATCGCCTGCAGCTGCGTCACCAGGCCCTCCAGCGGCACCTCGGTCTCCTGCAGGAAGATCTTGCCCTCGGGATTGACCGAGATGGTGATCGGCTCGTTGTCCTGGTTCAGCGCGCTCGCCTGGGTCTTCGGCAGGTCCACCGGCACGCCCACGGTCATCAGCGGCGCGGCGACCATGAAGATGATCAGCAGCACCAGCATCACGTCGACCAGCGGGGTGACGTTGATCTCGGCCATCGGCCGGTAGCGCCGGCCGCGCCCGCCGCGGGCGCCGTTCAGGGACGCGGCCACCGGCCTATTCCGCGACCGGCGCGGTGGTGCGGGCCTCGGCGGCGCCCGAGGCTCCGGTCACCGCGCTTTCCGACTGCCGCGACAGGATGGCGCCGAACTCGGCGGCGAAGCCTTCCAGCCGCCCGGCGAAGCGGGCGAGGTCGGAGCTGATCTTGTTGTAGGCCAGCACCGCCGGGATGGCCGCGACCAGGCCGATGGCGGTGGCGAACAACGCCTCCGCGATGCCCGGCGCCACCACGGCGAGGTTGGTGTTCTGCATGCCGGCGATGGCGGCGAAGCTGTTCATGATGCCCCAGACCGTGCCGAACAGCCCGATGAAGGGCCCGACCGAACCGACCGAGGCGAGGAAGATCATCCAGCGCTCCATCCGGTCCATCTCGCGCTGCACGGTCACGTTCATGCTGCGGTCGATGCGCTCCTTCAGCCCGGCGGCGACGAGGTCGGAACCCGCCAGCCGCTGCGCGCTGCGGCGCCATTCCCGCATCGCGGCGGCGAAGACCGCGGCCATGGGATGCGTCGGCTGCTCGCCTTCCTTGCGGAACAGGTCATCGAGGCTGCCGCCCGACCAGAAGCTGTCCTCGAAGGCATCGGCGGCCCTGTTGGCGCGGCGGATGCTCGTCAGCTTCTCGAAGACGATGGCCCAGACCCAGACGGAGGCGAGCAGCAGCCCGACCATCACCAGCTTGACCACCCAGTCGGCCTGGAGGAACAGGCCCCAGAGGGACAGGTCGTGCAATGCGCCACCCAGGTCCGTTGCCGTCACGCTGCGGTCCACCGCTACTCTCCCTTTTCCATCGAACCGGGCGCGCCGCTCAGGGCGCTGCGCCAGGGTTCGGGTATCCGCTTCGGCCGCAACCCGTGCCGATCCACGCAAGCCAGCTCCACCCGCAGCGCCGCGAGCGTCACCGCGCCCTGGACCATCCGCTGGTCCAGCACGAGGGTGACGCCTTTCACCGCGATGACCCGCGTCTCGACGACCAAGGCGTCATCGAGCCGGGCGGGGCGCCAATACTCTACTTCGATGCGCCGCACCACGAGTATCGAATCGTGACGTTCCATCATCAGGGAATGCGGCAAGCCCATGTCGCGCAAGGATTCCGTCCGCGCCCGCTCCGCCCAGCGGAGATAGGTCGCGTGATAGGCCATCCCCCCCGCATCGGTATCCTCGAAGTAGACGCGGATGGGAAAGCCATGCGCCGGAGAATCGGGGGCGGTCCTCACGGCAGCAGCAGGTCCGGCTGGACGACGAAGCCCGCCGGCGGCGTCATGCCGAGGTGGCGCCAGCCCGGCTCGCCCAGCATCCGCCCGCGTGGCGTGCGCAGGATGAGCCCCTCCTGGATCAGGTAGGGCTCGATGACATCCTCGATCGTGTCGCGGCTCTCGGCCAGCGCGGCGGCCAGCGTCTCCACCCCGACCGGCCCGCCGTTGTGGTGCTCGGCGATGCGGCGGAGGTAGCGGCGGTCCATGGCATCGAGGCCCATGCGGTCCACCTCCAGCCGGGCCAGCGCCCCATCCACCATGGCCCGGTCGGCGACAACCTTGCCCACCAGCGCGAAGTCGCGCACCCGGCGCAGCAGCCTGCCGGCGATGCGCGGCGTCCCGCGCGAGCGGTTGGCGATCTCGAGCGCCCCCGCCTCGGCCAGCTCGAAGCCCAGCTTCTGCGCGCCGCGGCGGACGATCAGCAGCAGCTCCTCCGGCGTGTAAAATTGCAGCCGCAGCGGAATGCCGAAGCGGTCGCGCAGCGGCGTCGCCAGCAGCCCGGCCCGGGTCGTCGCGCCGACCAGGGTGAAGGGCGGCAGGTCGATCCGCACGGTGCGCGCCGCCGGCCCCTCGCCGATGATGAGGTCGAGCTGGAAATCCTCCATCGCCGGATAGAGGGTTTCCTCCAGCGCCGGCTGCAGCCGGTGGATCTCGTCGACGAAGAGCACGTCGCGCGGCTGCAGGTTGGTCAGGATGGCCGCGAGGTCGCCGGCCCGCTGGAGGATCGGCCCGCTGGTCGCGCGGAAGCCGACGCCCAGCTCCCGCGCCACGATCTGCGCCAGGGTGGTCTTGCCGAGGCCGGGCGGGCCGTGCAGCAGCACATGGTCCAGCGCCTCGCCCCGGGTGCGGGCGGCCTCGATGAAGATTCCCAGATTCTCCCGCAGCGATTGCTGGCCGGTGAAATCGGCCAGCACCTGCGGCCGCAGGGTCGCCTCGGCGGCATCCTCGTCGGTGCGGACCGGCGTGGTGATGCGGTCGTCCGCTTCCATCTCGGGCGGCGGCGGCGGTGGTCGGCGACGGCTCCCGCTCATCGCGCCAGCTCCTTCAGGCTATCGCGGATCAGCCCCTCGAGCCCGGCATCCTCGCCCAGCCGGCCCTTGGCACGGTTGACCGCCGCCTGGGCCTCCGGCCGCTTCCAGCCGAGGTTGATCAAGGCGGAGACCGCATCCGCCGCCGCGCCCGGCAGCGGCAGCACGCTGTCGCTGACGGCAATCCCACTCGGCGCCTGGATGCCGCCGGCCCATTCACGCAGCTCGGTCACCAGCCGGTCAGCCAGCTTGGCGCCCACGCCATTGGCCTGGCGCAGCCCGGTCCGGTCGGCCCGGCGCACCGCCTCCGCCAGATCTTCCGGCGTGAAGGCCGAGAGGATATCCAGCGCCAGCTTGGTACCGACGCCCTGGACGGAGCCCAGCTTGCGGAAGGTATCGCGCTCCCCGACCGTGGCGAAGCCGACCAGCACGATCGCGTCCTGGCGTACCTGCGTCTCGACCAGCACTTTCGCCAGTCCCTGCACGTCGCGCAGCCGGTCCAGGGTCTTGGTCGAACAGGACAAAAGGTAGCCTACGCCATTCACGTCGAGGATGCAGCCGCCGTCCTGTACCCCGTCCAGCTTGCCGGTTAGTTTCCCGATCATGCTTCACCCACGATGGCCGGAGGGCGGCACCGCCCGGAGGGCTGACCAAGGGGCTGCTTCGCTGGCGCCGTCATGCCGGCACGTATCCCTTCGCCAGCGCGATCCGCGTCCCGCGGTGATGGGCGTGGCAGATGGCGATGGCCAGCGCATCCGCCGCATCCGAGCGGCGCATGACGGCGCCGGGCAGCAGCCGCTTCACCATGGCCTCCACCTGCACCTTGTCGGCATGGCCGGTGCCGACCACCGCGCGTTTCACTTCCATGGCCTGGTATTCGGCGACGGGAATGCCGGTCAGCGCTGGGGTCAGCAGCACCACGCCGCGCGCCTGGCCGAGCTTCAGCGCCGCCTGGGGGTTCTTGTTGACGTAGGTATGCTCGACCGCCGCCTCGTCCGGCTGCCACTGCTCCAGCAGCAGCAGGATGCCGCGATGCAGGGTGCAGAGCCGTTCGGCCAGGGGCTGGCCGGCATCGGTCGAGATCACCCCATCACCCAGGTGCCGCAGCCGGCTGCCGGCGCTCTCGACCATGCCCCAGCCGGTATGCTGCAGGCCGGGGTCGAGGCCCAGCAGGCGAACCGATCCATGCACCCTCAGGGCACCCTCAGGCCGAGAGCCGCTCGGACACCGCGTCCGAGACCTCGAAATTGGCATAGACGTTCTGCACGTCGTCGCTCTCGTCCAGCCGTTCGATCAGCTTCAGGATCTCCCGCGCCTTGTCCTCGTCCAGGTCGATGCGGACATTGGGCACCCATTCGACCTTGGCGCTCTCCGGACTGCCGAAGGCGGCCTCCAGGCTGTCCCGCACCGCGAAGAAATCCTCCGGCGCACAGGTGACCTCGTGGCCCTCCTCGTCCGATTCGACATCCAACGCGCCGGCCTCGATCGCCGCCTCCAGCATCGCCTCCGCCTTGTCCGTCAGGCCGGGGAACCAGAGGACCCCCTTCCGCTCGAACTGGAAAGCGACCGAATTGCTTTCGCCCAGCGCCCCGCCCGCCTTGGCGAAGGCGCTGCGGATATCGCCGGCGGTGCGGTTGCGGTTGTCGGTCAGGGCCTCGACGATCATGGCGACGCCATAGGGGCCGTAGCCCTCGTAGCGGACCTCCTGATAGTCCTCCCCCTGCCCGGCCAGCGCGGCGCGCTTGACGGCGCGGTCGATGGTATCGCGCGTCATGTTGGAGACGAGCGCCGCCTTCACCGCGGCGCGCAGCCGTGGGTTCATCGCCGGGTCCGGCAGGCCCTGCTTGGCCGAGACGGTGATTTCGCGGATCAGCTTGCCGAAGGCCCGGGCCTTCTTGGCGCCCTGGGCCGCCTTGCGATGCATGATGTTCTTCGCGTGCGAGTGGCCCGCCATGGCCCCAGCCTTCTCCTGATTCTGAGATTCCGCTTGAAGCCGGGCTTATAGCCGCATGAGGCGGCCGACGCCACGGGGTGCTTACGTTGCTCCGCAACGGGGTGCCGATGTTGCTCCGCATGGGATGCCGATGTTGCTCCGCAACGGGGCGCTTGCGATCCGGCCTCGCCGGCTGGCACCCTCCCCTTCCATGGATGCCATGCCCCCGCCAGCCGCCCTGGCCGACCCCTTCGCCGTCGCCACCCTCGACCAGCTCGCCGCGATCTACGATCCGCCGCGGGAGCTGGTGCTGAAGAAGGTGATCCCCCACCTCGAGCCCAAGGCGCTGGCCTTCATCGCCGCCAGTCCCTTCGCCATCCTGGCAACGGTCGGGCCGCAGGGGGTCCACGCCACCCCGCGCGGCGATGCCCCGGGCTTCATCCGCCCGCTGGACGACCGCACCCTGGCCCTGCCGGACCGGCGCGGCAACAACCGGCTGGATGCGCTGCGGGACATCATCGCCAATCCCGCCGTCGCGCTGCTGTTCATGGTGCCCGGCGCCGGCGAGGCGCTGCGGGTCAATGGCCATGCCCGGATCACCGCCGACCCCGCCCTGCGGGAGAGCTTCACCGTGCAGGGCAAGGTCCCCGCCACGGTGGTGCTGGTGACGGTGGAGGAGGTCTACATGCAATGCGCCAAGGCCATCAGCCGGTCCCGCCTTTGGGGAGAGCGGGCCCGACCGGCGGCGGTGCCGAGCATGGGGGAGCTGATCGCCGCCCATACCCGGGGGCTGGTGGATCCCAAGACCTATGACGCGGAGGCGCCGCAGCGGCTGCTGGATACGATGTACTGAGGCAGGCGGCGACCGCCTGGCGGTTCCCGCCCCCCGCTCAGCCGTCCCGGTTCGGCCGCGGCGGCTGCACCTGGTGCTGCGGCGGCGCCACCTTGCGGGCCTCGCCGGCCGCCCGTCGCCGCGCCTTCTCCTCGCCGGAGACCGCATCGCGCAAGGCCCCCTCGTAGCTCAACCCACCGGCGGCACCGCCAAGGATCGAACTGCCGGGCAGGAAGGCAGGCTGGCCGGGCTGTTCCATCGGGACCTCAGCGGGGAATGTCGCGCGAGTGTGCGCCCTATCCCCAGGCTCGGCGATGACAAGTTGGTGAAACGACCCGCACTCAGGCCTTGACGATATGCGGCCCTACCAGTCCCAGCCGGCCGCAGACGTTGCGCGTATCCACCACCAGCGGCACCGCGGCCGCCAGCCCCGCGTAATCCACCCCGTCATGATCGGCGACGATCAAGGCCGCATGGCACTCGGCCAGGGCCGCGGCGGACCAGGCCATGCTCCGCCGCCCCGTCAGGGCGGGATGCTCCGGCAAGGCCGGGATCGCCGCCACCAGCGGATCATGGAAGCGCACGGTGGCGCCCCGCGCCTCCAGCATCTCCATCAGCCGCAGCCCGGGGCTTTCCCGCAGATCCTCGAGGTTGCGCTTGTAGCCGATGCCCAGCACCAGCACCGTGCTGCCGCGCAGCCCCCGTCCCTGCCCGCGGTCCAGCGCCAGGGCCAGCCGGTCCAGCACATGCCGCGGCATGGCGGCATTCACCTCCCCCGCCAGGTCGATGAAGCGGGTTGGCACGCCCAGCGCCCGCGCCTGCCAGCTCAGGTAATGCGGGTCGACCGGGATGCAGTGCCCCCCCAGCCCCGGCCCGGGGAAGAAGGGCATGAAGCCGAAGGGCTTGGTCCGCGCCGCCTCGATCACCTGCCAGACGTCGATGTCCATGGCCTCGAAGACCAGCTTCAGCTCATTCATCAGGGCGATGTTCACCGCCCGGAAGATGTTCTCCGTCAGCTTCGCCGCCTCCGCCACATCGGCCGAGGCGACCGGCACCACCCGGTCGACGAAGGCGCCGTAGAGCGCGACCGCAAGCTGCAGCGAAGCCGGGTCGGCGCCCCCCACCACCCGCGGGATGGTCGCGGTCCGGTAGCCGCCATTGCCGGGGTCCTCCCGCTCCGGCGCATGCGCCAGGAAGAATCCCTCGCCGCAGCGCAGCCCCGTCGCCTCCAGGATCGGCAGCATCAGCCGCCGCGTCGTGCCCGGATAGCTGGTCGATTCGAGAACGATGAGCTGCCCCGGCCGCAGCCGCTGGGCGATCCGTCGCGTCGCCGCCTCCACCGCGCCCAGGTCCGGCTCCCGATGAGGGCCGAGGGGGGTCGGCACGCAGACCAGCACCGCATCCGCTTCCAGCAGCCGATGCCAGGCGGCCGTCACCCGCAGCCGGCCGCTGCGCAGCCCGGTCCGCACCGCATCTGCCGGGACCTGGCGCAAGGGACTTTCGCCACAGGCCAGCTGGTGCAGGCGGTCCTGGTCCTGGTCCAGCCCCAGCACGGTGAAGCCGGCCTCCACCAGCGCCAGCGCCAGCGGCAGGCCGACATAGCCAAGCCCGATGACGGCGATGGTGGCCTGCCGGGAGCGGAATGCGGCAGCCAACGACTCGAGTGGGAAAGGCGTCAGTCCCGGCCCATCCTGGGAAGGCCGCGTGAGCAACGAATCCGGCATGCGTATTCAATGCGATTACGCACTGAATATGTCAACGCAAAAGGAACCGCCGCGTCCACGCCGGACCCGGCCCAATGTTTCCCTGGCCCCGCCAACTGCTCTAGGAGTATCGGCCAACCGCACAACCGATCGGCGCCGCGCATGAAGATCGTCATCACCGGCAGCGCCGGTTTCATCGGTTTCCACCTCGCCCGGCGGATGCTGGCGGCAGGCCACCAGGTCATCGGCATCGATGCCATGGTCCCTTACTACGACGTGCGGCTGAAGGAAGCCCGCCACGCCCTGCTGGCGGATGCCGCGGGCTTCACCCCGCTGCTCTTCGACCTCGCGGAACCCGGCCGCATCGCCGCGGTGCTGGCGGCGGAGACGCCCGACGTGGTCGTGCATCTCGCCGCCCAGGCCGGCGTCCGCTACGCGCTGGAACATCCGGAAAGCTACATCCACAACAACGTGCTGGCGACCTATACGCTGCTCGAGGCCTGCAAGGCGCAGCCGGTCGGCCACCTGCTGATGGCCTCCACCAGCTCCGCCTATGGCGCCAATACCGCCATGCCCTTCCGGGAGACGGATGCGGTCGCCACGCCGCTGAACATCTATGCCGCGACCAAGATGGCCTGCGAGACGATGGGCCATAGCTATGCCCATCTCTGGCACCAGCCCATCACCATGTTCCGCTTCTTCACGGTCTATGGCCCCTGGGGCCGGCCGGACATGGCCTTCTTCAAATTCACCGATGCCATCCTGCGCGGCCGGACCATCGACATCTACAACCACGGCCGGATGGAGCGCGACTTCACCTATGTGGACGACCTGGTGGAGGCCATCGACCGGCTGATCCCCTGCATCCCCGCCGCGGGCCAGGCCGTGGCACCCTGCGATTCGATCAGCCCCGTCGCCCCCTTCCGCGTGGTGAACATCGGCAATGCCCAGCCGGTGCAGCTGCTCGACTTCATCGCCGAGCTCGAGCGCGCCTGTGGCCGTCCCGCCATCCGCAATCTCATGGCCATGCAGCCGGGCGAGGTGCTGAAGACCTGGGCCGATGGCAGCCTGCTGAAGGCGCTGACCGGCTATGGCCCGAGCACCGGCATCGCCGCCGGCATCGCCGAATTCGTCACCTGGTTCAGGGCCTATCACCGCCTCTGAAGCCCACGGGAGTCCGGCATGAGCCGCAAGCTGCACAGCGTCGCCAGCTATGAGCAATGGGTCGACTACCTGCTGAAGCACTACCCGGAGGAGCAGGCCCTCTCCATCGCCGTCGGCGGCAACTACGAGGATATCGGCGTCTACGAACATGCGCTGCTGCGGACGCATGGGCTGCAGCCCGACCAATGCGTGGTCGACGTCGGCTGCGGCTCGGGCCGGCTCGCCTGGCAGCTCCGCCGCTACCCCGGGCTGCGCTACATCGGCACGGATCCGGTGCCGGCGCTGGTCGACTATGCCCGGCGGAAGGTGGACCGGCCCGACTTCCAATTCCTGGTAGAGAAGGAGAATCGGCTGCCGGTCGAGCCGGGCACGGCCGACCTCGTCGTCTTCTTCTCCGTCCTCACGCATCTGCTGCACGAGGAATCCTATGCCTATCTCGACTCCGCGCGGGAAGCGCTGAAGCCGGGCGGGCGGGTGATCTTCTCCTTCCTGGAATTCGCGGTGCCGGTGAACTGGCCGATCTTCCAGAACTGCGTCGGCTGGGCCCGCAGCAACGGCAATGCCGGGCACCTCAATGTCTTCCTCCACCGTGCCGACCTGCGGGTCTGGGCGGAGAAGCTCGGCTTCAACGTCGTCGCCATGCTCTATGGCGATGGACCGATCGTCGCCGTGGATGCCGAGGCGGCGACGGACCGGGTGCCGGCCGGCAGCTATCCGCTCGGCCAGTCGCTCTGCGTGCTGCGCAAGCCGCTGCCGGGCGAGGCGGTGGCGCCGGCACTGGTCCCGCGCGAGGCCTGAATTGCGCAGGGGCCGAGCATCGCTGCCCGGCCCCTGCAGCGGTCCGGGGGCCTCGCGGCCCCCGTCCCGGCTCAGTAGAAGATGACGTCGTTGGCGAAGCTGAAGCCGGTGGCGTCGCTGATGAAGGTGATGGACGAAGTCCCGACGGTCACCGTCAGGTCGCCGCCCGCCAGGTTGAAGTTCGCCGCGGTCACCGAACCGGTGGCGAAGGAGAGCTTGTCCGTCCCGACCTCGAAGTCGAAGATGATGTCGGCGCCGAAGTTGGCGCCGAACTGGAACACGTCCGCACCGTCGCCGCCGGTCAGCAGGTCGTCGCCCGCACCGCCGATGAGGGTGTCGTTGCCGCCGCCGCCGTTCAGCTCATCGCCATTGGCGCCGCCGTCCAGCAGGTTGTCGGCAGCATTGCCGGTCAGCACATCGGCGCCGAAGCCGGTGCGGATGCCCTCGATCGAGATCAGATGGAGATCGAAGGCCGGGCTGTCCGGGGCGGAAAGGTCGATGCTGAAGCCGATCTGGTAGTTGCCCAGGTCGAGGATGTCGAAGCCGGCGCCGCCATCGATGGTCCCGGCGGTCAGGGTGAAGACGTCATTATAGGCAGTGCCGATCAGCTTCTCGATGCCGTCGAAGTAGGTCGTGCCGGTGATCGCCGTGCTGGTCGCCGAGAATGCGTTGACCACGACACCCGCGGTCAGGTTGGCAAAGCTCAGCGTATCGATGCCGGTGCCGCCGAAGATGACATCCGTACCGCTGGAGTAGATCAGGTCGTCACCGGCGCCGGCGACGAGCCAGTTGTTGCCCGAGCCGCCGTCGATCGTCTGGGCGCCGTCGCCGCAGACGACCGAGTCGTTGCCGCTGCCGGCATTGATCGTGGCAGCCCCGGACGCGATGAGGATGGTGTCGTTGCCGCCGCCGGCGGTAATGCTGTCGGCACCACCAGTGGAGACGATATAGTCGTCGCCGTCACCGGCCAAGATCGTGTCCGCGCCAATGCCGACGATGAACGTGTCGCCGATGGCATCGGCATTGGCGATGATGCTGACGGGGCCGCTTGCGGTGTAGCTGTAGACGGCGTCGGCGCCGGTGCCGACGTCGATCGTGCTGAACTGGCCCGCGGTCGTGATGAAATCGGACGCGAAGTAGAAGGTGTCGTTGCCGGCGCCGCCGGACAGGGACACGGTCCCGGTCCAGCCGCCGAGTACGGCGAAGATGTCGTCGCTGCCGTCGCCGACCAGCGTCGCGTTGCCGGGGTACCCAAGGAATGTGGCCATCGAGGCGTCTCCGCTGATCCAAAGCGAACGGGCGACGCCCCTGCGGGACACCCCATTCAACCGATACCAGCCAGCTTATACGGTGTTCACAACCGCTGGTGAAGCAGTCAGGTCGTCTCAATTTGTACTGAAGATCATGGCACCGCCTGGAAACCGCCGTTCATATCCTGATAATGGTTCTTTTCACACGAACATGTGATAATCTTACCGGGCATGCTTCGTGGAACCTTTTCGATTTCACTGCAATCGAGCCGGAAAGTGGCCGTCAGGCCGGATGTCCGGATCCGGAGCGGCTTCCCTTACCCCCCCGGCCGGGTGGGTGTAATGACTTGTCTCGGGCACTGCCTCCAGATTGACCACAACGCAACCGCTGGTTAAAGATCACCTTCATTGGAAGGCGCCTTTTCGGTGCCCGAACCGTCGACGGGGTGTAGGCCATGGCAGATTTTGCTTCGATCGCAGGAGGGTCGCCTATCCCCCTCTCCGGTATTCCTTCGAATGTGGACGCTTTCTACCATATCGAGACCGGCGGTCTGTTTCTCGACCGTAGCGACGCGACCGGCCACACCCAGGTCGATGCCTCCCTCGCCAGTGGCGGCATCGCCTACAAGGGCAGCGCACTCAGCGATGAGTCGAACTTCAGCTTCCAGGGCAGCGCTTTCAGCGACACCGTGAACGGCGGTGCCGGCGCCGACAGCGTCTCCGCCGGTGAGGGCAACAACTACATCCTCGGCGGCGACGGCGACGACTCCGTCACGGCCGGCGCCGGCAACGACACGATCATCGGCGGCGGTGGCGACGACGCCATCTTCGGCGGCGACGGCAACAACAACCTCCAGGGCGGTGACGGCAACGACACGCTCATTGGCGGCATCGGCGCCGACAGCATCTCGGGCGGTTCGGGCAACGACAGCCTCTGGGGCGGCGCTGGCAATGACACGCTTTCGGGCGGCGACGGCGACGACAGGCTGGTTGGCGGCATCGGCAACGACATGCTGATCGGTGGCGCAGGCGCCGACACCTTCGCCTATGGCGCCGGCTTCGGTGGCAACGACACGATCGTCGGCTTCACCTACGGTGCGGATATGGTCGAGATCAAGGCGGGCATGGGCGGCCTTACCTCGCTCAGCGGCTTCGACGGCGTCACCAACAAGATCGAAGTCGTCGGCAGCAGCGTGAAGGTCACGATCGGCGCCGACACCATCCTGATCAAGGGCATCGCCGGCGTCAGCGCCGCCGACCTGGCGAACAACCCGGAAGCCTGGATCAAGATCGTCTAGTTCGGATTGGCTCAAGACACCGGAAACCTTTAACCGTTACCCGTGTCTCGTGAAGACGGGGGTGAGGCTTCTGGATACCTTCGGGCATACGCCGGCGATATCACAGAATATCGCCGGCAGCGCGGCTGCCGCATTTCTCCTGCTCTCACCGGGCATCGTCATGCTCGGCCTGCAAGGCGGCATAGCCGGCATCGATGTCGGCAGCGCCTCGCTTGCCTCGGACCACGGTCCGGTCGAACCCCCGATGTCCTGGCTGCAGGTGCCCGGCACGGATCCTGCGCTGTCCCTGCTCATTGCCCGGGCCCAGCCCGGCCTCGCCGCCGGCACCACCCTCACCGTCACCGATGAGCTGGGCGGCATCGCCCGCCTCGATCTGCATGCCATCGGCGATGTCCGGGACTTGCTGGCCAGCCAGCCGCCGGCCGTCATCCTGCGGATCACCGGCTTCATCGCCGCCCGGGCGCTCGGCATGTTTCGCCGGCCGGAAGATGCGGCCCTGGCCGGCTTCTGCCGCAACCTTGCCTCGCTCGGTAAATCCGCCGACCGCGTCGCCACCCCCATTGCCCGCTGTGGGGAGGATACGCTGGTCTGGTCGCTGCCCCGCGGCCTTGCCTCCGCACCGGCCACCTCCCTGGTCATCGGCCGTCACCGCATCCGCCAGGCCAGCCATGCCGCCGGCGCCATGGTGCTGGCCGACCGACGCTTCGAGGATGGCTACCTGCTTCCGGCCGCCGGGGAAGGCCCGATCCACCTCGCCCCGCACCAGGGCCACCTGCCCACCCTGGCCGAGCTCGCCCGCCGCCCGGAGGCGCCCAGCAAGGCGCTTTACCGCAGCGCCACGCATGAACTGGCCCGCCGCGCGACCGAGGACGAGGCCTGCCGCCGGCTGCTGCGTGACCACCAGCTCCTCGCCCCCGCCCAGGCCTTCAGCCAGGTCGCCGAGCCGGAGGAGCCCTTCGGCGGCGCGCTCGAGCTGGCGGTGGACGACCATGGCGGCGGGCTCTTCCTGCGCGGCTGGCTGCGGGACCCGCTGGGGCTGATCGGCCAGCTCTCCCTCGCCGGCAATTTCGGCGAACAGCCGCTGCCCACCAGCCTGCTCACCCGCTTCCCGCGGCCGGACCTGGTGAAGAAATACGCCGATGCGCCGCATGGCAGCCCCGGCATCCGCGCCGGCTTCGTCGCCCATCTGCCGCAGGGGGCCATCAAGCCCTCGGCGCAATGGCGCCTGCGCATCCGGCTGACCACCGGGGATCAGGTGACCCTGGTCGCCCCCGCCGCCATCACCAGCCCGCTGCTGGCGCGGGACCGCATCCTCAGCGCCATCGCGCCCTCCCATGTCACGCCGGACATCCTGTCCCGCTGCATCGCCCTGCCGGTCGAGCGGCTGCACCAGCGGGTCATGGCGGCACGCCAGGCGCCGGAGGTCATCCGCATCGGCACGCCGGCGGCATCCCCGGTCATCAGCCTGATCATCCCGATCTACCGCAACGTCCACTACCTGCGGCACCAGCTCTCCGCCCTCGCCCGCGACCCCGCCCTGCGGGAGGCGGAGGTGATCTACGTGCTCGACAGCCCCGAGCAGCGGGAGGAGCTCGAGCACATGCTGCGCGGCTACCACGGCATCAACCACATGCCGGTGACGCTGGTCGTGCAGCCGAACAACTATGGCTACGGCAGCGCCTGCAACGCCGGCGCGGCGGAGGCCCGGGCGCCGGTGCTGCTGCTGCTGAACTCGGATGTGGTGCCGGCCGCACGCGGCTGGCTGCAGCCCCTGCTGGGCGCCCTGGCCGCCGCGCCGCAGCTCGCGGCAGTGGGGCCGAAGCTGCTATTCGCCAACAACTCCCTGCAGCACGCCGGCCTCTACTTCGAACAGCCGGACAACGGGGATTGGCACAACAGCCACTATTTCAAGGGCCTGCCCCGCTATTTTCCGGCCGCGCTGCAGGCCCGCGAAGTGCCCGGCATCACCGGCGCCGCCTTCTGCGTCCGCCGCGCCGCCTATGCCGCGGTCGGCGGCATCTCCACCGATTACGTCGTCGGCGACTACGAGGATTCGGATCTCTGCCTGCGGCTGCGGGCGGATGGCGGCGGCATCGGCTATGTCCCGGGCGCCGAATTGTATCACTTCGAACGCCAGTCGATCAATCTGCACACCGGCTATACCCGCACCCTGGCCGCGACCTACAACCGCGGCCTGCATCATCGGCGCTGGGCCACGGACATGGCCGCCCTGATGGCGCGGCCCTGGCCCGCGGGCACGCTGCCAGCCGGACAAGGCTGAAGCCGATGCGCGTCCTTTTCCTGTGTCACAACCACCCCGGCCTGCAGGCCGGCGGAACGGAAGTCTTCGCCCGCAACCTGTTCCGCGCATTGCGGGACCGGCACGGGGTGGCGGGGCTCTTCCTCGCCGCCGTCACCAGCACCCACCGGGAATGGCTGCCCGGCACCATGGTGCAGTCGATCGGCGATGCCACGGATGAGCTGCTGGTCTGGCTCGACCACTTCGACCGTTTCTTCCTGTCCCAGCCCGATACCTATGGCCTGCTGTCGATCGCCCCGCTGGTCGAGCAGCTGGACCCCGACATCGTCCATGTGCACCACGCCCTGCAACTGGGCGTCGAGACCCTGGACCTGATCCGCCGCCTCGCACCGCGGGCCCGCTTCGTCTTCACCGCGCATGATTTCTTCCCGCTCTGCGCCCAGGAAGGCCAACTGCTCACCACCGATGGCCGGCTCTGCACCGGGCCGACGCTGGATGGCTGCCTGCGCTGCTTCCCCGGCCGCCCGGCCGGGGACCTGGTCATGCGGGACCTGCAGATGCGCGACGTGCTGGCGGATTTCGCCCGCGTCCTGGTGCCCAGCGAATTCGCCCTCGGCCGCTACCTGGCGGCGGGCTGGCCAGGCGGCCGCTTCAGCGTCATGCCGAATGGCGTCCCTGCCCTGCCGCCGGTGCCGCATCGCCCGGCCTCGGACGGGCGGCGGGACCGCTTCGGCTTCTTCGGCCATATCAACCGCTTCAAAGGCAGCCTCATGCTGCTGCGCGCCTCGCGCCGCCTCAGCGAGGCCGGGGTGGCGCACCGGGTCGGGCTGCATGGCGGCGCCGCCTATCAGTCCGAAACCTTCATGGCCGAATTCAACGCCGACCTGGCCGCTGCCCCCGATGCCGCCTCGCGCGGCGCCTATACGCCGGAGGAACTGCCGGCGCTCATGGAACAGGTGGATTGGGTCGTCATTCCCTCGATCTGGTGGGAGAATGCGCCCCTGGTCGTCCAGGAAGCCTTCCGCCACCGCCGCCCGGTCATCTGCAGCGGCATCGGCGGCACGGCCGAGATGGTCCGCGACGGCATCGACGGCCTGCATGCACCGGTGAAGGATCCCCTGGGCCTCGCCGAGGTCATGCGCCGGGCGATCGAGACACCAGGCCTCTGGGATGAACTCGTCGCCGGCATCGTCCCGCCTACCACGGTGGAGCAGGCCGCCCTGGCGCATCTGGAACTCTATCAAGCTGCAATGGCGGAGGTCGCGGTTTAAGATGCAGCCCCTGGCCAGGAAACCGAGCCCCATGGACGCCGATGCCCTGTTGTCCGAAGCCCCCGCCGCCCCGGTCCCCGCCACCGCAGTCGAACCGTCGGACGTCCGCGGGCTGATCGACAATGCCACCGCCGACCGCCTGTATGGCTGGGCCTGGGACGCCGCACACCCGGGCTACCGGGTGAAGGTGGAACTGCGCCTCGCCGGGGAAGTCGTGGCGACCACCGTGGCCGACTATGCCCGCCCCGACCTGGCCAAGCACGGCATCGGCGATGGCTGCCATGCCTTCGAATTTCCGCTGCTGCGCCAGTGGTTCCGCCAGCTGCGGGACCTCAGCGCCGTGGCCTATGGCAAGGACGGCCATGAATTCCTGGTGCCGGTGCATGCCCGGAACCAGGACGACATGCTGGTCCCGGCGCAGGCGACCGCGCAGCTGAAGAATGCCGCCGAAGCGCTGATGGCCGAACACCAGAGCGTCCGGCGCGAGATCGAGGAGTTGCGCCAGCGCAGCGCCCAGTTGCCGGACGTCAGCGCCGTCGAGTCCATCGCCAAGGCTGGGCAGGACCTGCAACGCCGGCTCGATGCGCTGGAGCTCTGGATCACCCGGCTGGACGGCAGGCTGGCCGAACTGGCCACGCCGCCGGCGCCCAGGGATCGCGGCAGGATCGACATCTGGCAGGCCCTGCTCTTCGGGATCCTGCTGGTGGCGCTCACCGCCGCCACGGCGGTCGTCTACTTCCGGCAAGGTCTCTGATCCGCCATGGCGCAGGCCCCAGTGAATGAGTCCGAAGCGCTGCTGCGGCAGGCGATCGAATCCGTCATGCTGGTCGCCACCGGCTGGATCAAGCTGCTGGTCGGGCTCGGCATGCTCAGCGTCCTGCTGACCTTCGGGATGCTGTTCAGCCGGTTGGAACTGATGCGGTCGGTGCCTCTCACGCAGAGCTACGACACCATCGAATCCATGCTGGTTTTCTGGGTATCGATGCTGGCGGTCATCGTGGTGATCGGCTTCCTGCAGGGAAGCGCGCTCGTCCATCTCTCGCGCTTCATCTCCAGCCGTCTGAGCGTACCCGCGGTGTTGGCAACGGCGCAGCGTGCAGGGCGGCCGGAAGCCATCTCCAGCGCCGTCATGACCGACCTGGAGACGGTCCGGTCAACCCTGGCCGGCACCGCCAGCCGAACCTGCATCTCGCTGATCTGCGTTCCGCTGATGATACCGCTGCTGCTGGCGGTGCATTTCTATTATGCCATCATCGCCTCGCTTTTCGGCGCCACCGCCGCAGTCCTGAGCTATTTCCTGGTTCGCGCCACCAACAGGGCGGCGGAGCTGACCACCAACGGCACCGCCCAGGCCTATGGTCTCTCGGCAGATGCCATGCGCTCCGGCGAAGCCGTGCTGGCCATGGGCATGCTGCCGCAACTCGTCCGGCTCTGGACCTCGGTCAGCACCGCCAATGCCGGGGAAGCCTGGCTGGCGCAACGCAAGGCCGCCCGGCTGGCCTTCTGCCTCGACCTGCTGATGGGCCTGTTCCGCGGCACGGTCGTCTTCACCGCAGCGCTGATCACCCTCTCCGGCGCCCATCTCAACCCCGCCTGGGCCGGCGCGGTGATGGTCATCTATCAACTGGTCAAACCCTTCTCGGATTTCGGCGATACGCACGCCAAGCTCAGCGAAGGCACGGCGGCCTGGCTCCGGCTGCGCTCCCTGGTTTCGGGAACCGTGCCGCCAGCGGATGGCCTGCCCTTCCCCTGCCCGAATGGCCGGCTGGTGGTCGAGCACATGACCTATGCCTTCCGCGGCCCGCTCCCGCCGCTGCTGCGCAACATCGAACTCACCGTCGAGCCCGGCAGCATCGTCGCCATCGTCGGCGCCTCGGGCGGCGGCAAGTCCACCCTGCTGCGGCTGCTGGTCGGGCTGCACCGGCCTTCCGCCGGCGGCGTCTACCTCGATGGCCATGCGACCAGCCAATGGGACCGGCGGGACTTCGCCCGGCACGTCGGCTTCCTGCCGCAGGAACCGCTGCTCTCGCGCGGCACCGCCGCCGAGGTCATCGCCCGGCTCGAGGAGCCGAACATGGAGCTGGTGCTGGAGGCCGCCCATCGCGCCGGCGCGCATGAGGTGATCGCCACCCTGCCGGAAGGCTATGCGACGCCGATCGGCGGCAACTACCAGCTGTCCATGGGCCAGCGGCACCGCATCGCCCTGGCTCGGGCACTCTACGGCCGGCCGAAGCTGCTGCTGCTCGATGAGCTCGCCGGTTCCATGGATGCCGAAGGGGAGGCCCAGGTCGTGGCGCTGCTCGACGTGCTGCGGCGGGAAGGCACCTCGGTGATCTTCACCAGCCATCGCCCCTCCCTCGTCGCCGCGGCGGACCGGGTGCTGGCGCTGCGCAACGGCACGCTGGTCCCGGCTGGCGAGGAATTGCCGCGCCTGGTCGGGGCTGATCGGCGCCGCAAGGGTCCGGCCCAGATCAGCGGCCCGGCGGTCAACCGCGGGGCCGCCGCGGCATGACCGAGACACCCACCCAGCCCAAGGCCAAGGCTGCACGGCAGCGGTGGCTCCGTCTGCGCGACATCGGCATCACGCCGCTCTTCGTACTGACCATCCTGCTGCTCACTTTCGGCGGGCTGATCGGGGTCTTCACCTTCATCATGACCATCGCCCATATCGGCGACGGCGTGCTGGATACCGGCAATGCCGACAGCGTCGTCGCCCTAGCTTTGGTCCTGGTCTTCCTGACGGTATCCTCGCACTACTACCTGCACCGCCGTGCCCTGATGCTGCAGGCGGTCACCGAACGCTTCGGCCTGCGGTTGCGGGCCGAAGCGATGCAGGCCGCGATCCGCAACTCGGTCCGTCGGGACATGGTCTCCGGCATCACCGTCCTGCAGGATATCTCCGCGGTGCAGCGCTTCGTCACCAGTCATGCCGTCGCCGGCTCGCTGGACATGGTGGCGGGCCTCGTCGCGGTCGGCTTCCTGTTTTACCTGGACCCGCGAGCCGCCTGGATCACCATCGCAGGCATCGTCACCATCATCCTGGTCGCCTATGGCATGAAGCGTGCGGTCAGCGGCCTCGCCAGCCAGACCAACGAGCACCTGGACCGCGCCTCCGCCCAGCTATCCGGCCAGCTCATGCATCCGGATGTCGTGCGCGGCCTCGGCCAGCTTCCGGCCACCATGTTCCGCTGGCAACGCCGCTACGACCAGGCGCTGGACAGCGCCGGCCGGGCGCAGACCCGGGGCGATGCCATCCGGGAGATCGAGCATGTCGTCTCCAGCTTCTGCCTCATGGCCGTGGTGCTGAACGGCCTGATTGCCATCATCGAGCACAACGGCACCATCGGCCTGCTGATGGCCTGCTACTTCATGGCCAACCACGCCATGGGCCCCTTCTCCGGCCTGCTCGGCTACTGGGAAGGCTGGAACGACGGCATCCTGGCCTGGCGCCGGCTGCGCGAGGTCATGGCGATGGATGGCGCGGCCGAGATCCGCCCGCCGGTGGCCGATGCCCCGGCCGGCCTGCTGATCGACGACGTCACCTTCTGGCCGGCGGGTCGCCCCCGCCCGATCATCGGCGGCCTGACTCTGGAACTGCGGCCCGGCGCCGTCGCCACCGTCCAGGGCCGCAACGGCGTTGGCAAAAGCACCCTGCTGCGGCTGGTGCTCGGCCTGCTGGAGCCGACGGAAGGCCGCGTCCTGCTCAATGGCCAGGACACCCATTTCTGCGACCGCGGCCAGCTCGGCGCCCGCATCGGCTACCTGCCGCAGGACGTCCAGCTGCTGGAAGCGCCGATCTATACCAATATCGGCCGCGGCCCGGATGCCCCGCCCGAGCTGGTCGTCGCCGCCGCCCGCGCCGCCGGTGCACATGACATGATCGGCCGCATGCCGATGGGCTACCAGACCCCCTCCGGCACCACCTCCGGCCTCTCCGCCGGGCAGCGCCGCCTGGTCGCGCTGTCCCGGGCCCTCTACGGCAATCCGGAACTGCTGGTGCTGGACGAACCCGAGGTCGGGCTCGACGGCCCGGCCCGCAACGCCCTGCGCGCCGCGGTGGAACGCACCCGCCTCGCCGGCGGCGTCGTGCTGGTGGTGACGCATGAGCCCGCCACCTGGACCGATGTGGCCGACTACCAGCTGAAGCTCAGCGCCGGCGGCATCTGGGAGCTGGATGCCGCCCAGCGCGAGGAAGGCAAGGAGCCTTATTTTGCAACAATTGGTTGAGCAAGGCCGGACGACGGCGCTGCCGCCGCCGATTCCGCTCGAATCCCTGCAACGGCAACTCGAATTCTCGATCAAGAGCCCACCGGTCAGCCGCGTGGTGCGGACCTCGTTGCTCGCCATCGGCCTGACCCTGTTGCCCTTCGTCGGCTGGGCGACGATGACGACGCTGGAACAGGCGGTCATCGCCCCCGGCCAGCTCGTCCCCGAAGGCCGCCGCAAGACCGTCAACCTGCTTGAGGCCGGGATCCTGCGCCGCATGCTGGTGCAGGAAGGCTCCCTGGTGGAAGCCGGCCAGCCGCTGCTCCAGCTCGACGTCACCCAGGCGGAATCCAGCGCCGACCAGGCTCGGGCGGCTTTCTGGGGCGGTCGCGCCCGCGCCGCCCGGCTCCGCGCCGAACAGGCCGAAAGCCGGGCGCTGAACTTCCCCGAGGATCTGCTGGCCGCCGCCGCCGGCGACCCCCGCATCCAGATCTTCGTCACCGCCGAGCGCGCCCTGTTCAAGGCCCGCTGGGATGCCTACGACGGCACCGCCGGCGTGCAGGAACGCGCCATCAGCCAGCTGCAGGAACAGGTCGCCGGCGCCCGGGCGCAGCGCGAAGGTGCTACGGCCCAGGTCCGCACCATCCGGGAACAGATCGCCGGCTACAACCGCCTGCTGTCCCAGGGCTATGCCTCCCGCTTCACCGTGCTGAACCTGCAGCAGTCGGAAGCCGGCTTCGTCGCCACCATCGGCCAGGCGACGGCGCAGGAAGGCCAGCTCCGCGAAGGCATCATCCAGGCCGAGCGCCAGCTCGCCGGCATCCGCCTCACTCGCCTGTCGGAGATCGCCAACGACCTGCAGACGACCGAGGCCGCCATCGCCAGCGCCGCGCAGCAGCTCCGCGCCGCGCAGGATATCCTGAGCCGGCGCGAGGTCCTCGCGCCCGAGGCCGGCAAGGTGACCAATATCCTCGCCTTCACCCCCGGCGCCGCCATCACGCCAGGCCAGCCGGTGCTGGACCTGGTGCCGCAGCGCGACCGGTTGATCGTCGAGGCCCAGGTCCTGCCCGTCGATATCGAGCAGGTGGTGCCCGGCCAGCGGGTGAATGTCCGCCTCAGCTCCTACCGCACCCGCTCGGTGCCGCTGCTGCATGGCCATGTCACCGTGGTCGGCGCCGATGTGCAGACCTCCCAGTCCGGCGACCGCTACTTCGTGCTGCGCGCCGAATTCGACGCCAGCGCCCTGGCGGACAACCCGGACATCGTGCCGCTGGCGGGCATGCCGGCCGAGGTCTATGTCCTCGGCGAGAAGCGCACCCCGCTCAGCTACCTGATGGGCCCGCTGCTGCGCTCCGCCCGCCGCGCCTTCCGCGACTGATGCCGGGGGGCTTGCGCCCCCCCATCGCCCTCAGCGCCGCGCCGCCACCTGCGCCAGGTAGCTGTCGAAGGACAGCTCCGCGACGCGGAACCAGGCCCGCATGTCGTCGCGGGACTTCGACCAGGGCTCGTGGATCTTGCGGAACTCCGGGCTCTTCGCCGCCAGCTCCTGCTCCAGCGCCATGGCCTCACGGTAGCAGGCATCCATCACCTCGCGCGGGAAGGACCGCAGCTGGGTGCCCTGGGCCAGCAGCCGGCGCAGTGCCTCCGGGTTGCGGGTGTCGTAGCGGGCGACCATCCAGCTCGTCGCATCCGCCGCGGCGACGCGGATCGCCGCCTTGTAGCTGGCCGGCAGCGCGTTCCACTGGTCGAGGTTGACCATCAGCGAGGTATTCGCCGCGCCCTCCCACCAGGCCGGGTAGTAGTAGTAGGGCGCCACCTTGTGGAAGCCGAGCTTCTCATCGTCGTAGGGGCCGAGCCATTCGACGGCATCGATCGTGCCCCGCTCCAGCGCCGGGTACAGGTCGCCGCCGGCCAGCTGCTGCGGCACGCCGCCGACCCGGGACAGCACCGTGCCGCCAAGCCCGGCGATCCGCATCTTCAGCCCCTGCAGATCGGCCAGGCCCTTGATCTCCTTGCGGAACCAGCCGCCCATCTGGGCGCCGGTGGTGCCCAGCGGCAGGCCGTAGCAGTTGTATGTCCGGAAGAGCTCGTTCAGCAGGTCGATCCCGCCGCCCTCGTACATCCAGGCGCTCTGCTGGCGGGTATTCATCCCGAAGGGCAGGCCGGTGGCGAAGGCGAAGGCCGGGTTCTTGCCGGTGTAGAAGGAATTTGTGGTGTGGCAGGCCTCCACCGTCCCGGCCTGCACCGCATCCAGCGCCTGCAGCGCCGGCACCACCTCGCCCGGGCCGAAGACGCGGATCTGGAAGCGGTCGTCGGTCAGCTCCGCGACGGTGCGGGCAAAGACATGCCCGGCGCCGTGGATGGCATCGAGGCTGGTCGGGTAGCTGCTGGTCAGCCGCCAGCGGATGGCAGGCGCCGATTGCGCCAGGGCCGGGCTGGCAAGGATGGGCGAAGCGAGGCCGGCGGCAGCGGTCGCCAGTGCGCCGCGGCCCAGTATGGCTCTGCGATCCATGGATGGTTTCCTCCGGAAGCTTACGGAGGCGGCAGGAACCACGGAAGCCGTCGCCGGGGAACCCCCAAACCCGCTGGCCGAACCGGCGCGGCGGTATAAGCTGCCGGCAAAACCCAGGAGGAACAGGAATGTCCGCCGCCCTCGACGACCAGGTGCGCGTCTACTGGATGACGGGCTGCACGAGCTGCCTCCGCACCAAGGAATTCCTCGCCCGCCGCCGCGTCCCCTTCCTGTCGCGCAACGTGCTGGTCGACGACGGCGCCTATGCCGAGCTGGAGCGCTTTGGCCTCCGCCAGGTGCCCATCGTCACCCGCGGCGAGGCCTGGGCCAATGGCCAGGTGCTGCGCGACGTCGCCGACCTCGTCGGCATCGACCTCGGCGCGCCGCAGATCCTGCCGGTGGCGGAACTGCGCCGCCGGCTGGATGCCATCCTCGCCGGCGCCGCCCGCTTCGCCGCGCAATTGCCCGAGGCGACCCTGGCCACGCTGCTGCCGGACCGGCCGCGCAGCCATGCCGACCTCGCCTACCACATCGTCAACATCGTCGACGCCTTCCTCGAGCATGAGGCCGGCATCCCGCTGACCTACGAGGCCTATTTCCGCCTGCCGCCCAGCGCCGACCGCGCCGCCCTGCTGGCCTATGCGACCGATGTCCGCGCCCGGCTGAATGCCTGGTTCGAAGGCCCGGGCCGCAACCGCGACTGGACCAGCACGGCCCAGGTCTATTACGGCGCCCAGTCGCTGCACGAATTCCTCGAGCGCACCACCTGGCACAGCGGCCAGCACACCCGCCAGCTCATGTGGGTGCTGGAAGGCCTGGGCATCGAGCCCGAGGGCAGGCTCGGCGCCGAGCTTTGGGCCGGCCTGCCCATGCCGGAGGAAGTCTGGGGCTGAGACCGGTGCCCCTCACCACCCGCCTCTGCGGCCTGCTCGGCATCCGCCACCCGATCCTGCTCGCCGGGATGGGTCGCGCCAGCACGCCGGAACTCGCCGCCGCCGTCTCCAATGCCGGCGGCCTCGGCGTGCTGGGCGCCGCCGCCTGCGGCCCCAACCAGCTGCGGGACTGGATCAGGCGGACCCGGGCGCTCACCGATCGCCCCTTCGGCGTCGATACCCTGCTCCCCGCCTCGGTCCGCCGCGGCGGCAAGCCGGGCAACGGCGGCGGCCCGACGGCGGAGGAGATGCTGCCGCAGCACCGCGCCTTCGCCAGCGCCTTCCTCGCCCGCGAAGGGCTGGAGGCACCGGACCAGGCCGCCATCGACCACTGGCAGGACCGCTTCCCCACCGACCGGGACGGCCCCCGCCCGCTCTCCCAGGCCTTCTTCGAGGCGCAGATGGAGGTGGTGATCGAGGAGAAGGTCGCGGTCTATGCCGCCGGCCTGGGCAATCCCGGCCCCTGGATGGACCGGCTGAAATCGAACGGCACCATCGTCATGGCCGTGATCGGCGCCAGCCGCCACGCGGTGCAGGTGGCGGATTCCGGCGTCGACGTCATCGTGGCGCAGGGCCATGACGGCGGCGGCCATAATTCCCCCATCGGCACCATGGCGCTGATCCCCCAGGTGGTGGATGCGCTCGGCGGCCGGGTCCCGGTGGTGGGCGCCGGCGGCATCGGCGATGGCCGCGGCGTCGCCGCCGCCCTCATGCTCGGTGCCGAGGGCGCCTGGATCGGCACCGCCTTCCTCGCCACCCCCGAATCCGGCATCAGCGCCGCGCAGAAGCAGGCCCTGGTCGATGGTGGGGACGAGGGCACCACCGTCTCCCGCGCGGTCACCGGCAAGCCGGCGCGGATGGTGAAGGGCCGCTGGGCCGCCGCCTATGCCGAGGCCGGGCTGGAACCGCTGCCGATGCCCTGGCAGGGCGCCGTCTCCACCGCGGTCACCGTCGCCGGCATGGCCGCCGGCCGGGCGGATGTCTGGGGCGGCTTCGCCGGCCAGGGCCTCGGGATGATCCACGGCATCCGCCCGGCGGCCGAAGTCCTGGCCGGGATCGTCGCCGGCGCCGAGCAGGCGCTGCGTCGCACCAGCCACATCATCGCCTAGGGAATCCCGCATGTCCGACGCCGTCCTCTTCGAGATCGCCGAACCGCATATCGCCCTCGTCACCATCAACCGGCCGGAAGCCCGCAACGCGGTCAACGGCGCCGTCGCCGCCGGCCTGGAAGCCGCGGTGGAGCGGGTGGAGGCCGACCCGGATCTCTGGGCCGTGGTGCTGACCGGCGCCGGGCCGCATGCCTTCTGCGCCGGCGCCGACCTCAAGGCCGTCTCGGCCGGGCAGAGCGCCAGCCTCGCCACCGAGAAGGGCGGCTTCGGCGGCTTCACCCGCGCCAGGCGCAGCAAGCTCTGGATCGCCGCCGCCCAGGGCCATGCCCTTGCCGGGGGTCTCGAATTGCTGCTCGCCTGCGACCTCGCCATCGCCGCCGAGGGCGCGACCTTCGGCCTGCCGGAGGTGAAGCGCAGCCTGGTCGCCGCCGCGGGTGGCGTCTTCCGCCTGCCCCGCGCCCTGCCCAAGGCCGTCGCGCTGCACATGATCGCCACCGGCGAGCCGATCGACGCGGCGACCGCCCTGCACCATGGCCTGGTCAATGCCGTGGTCCCGGCGGCGGAGGTGCTGGAGACCGCACGCGCCCTGGCCCGCAGGATCACCGGCAATGCGCCGATCGCCGTCCGCGAAAGCCTCGCCATCGCCCGCCAGGCGACGGAGCTGGACGAGGAAACCCTTTGGCGCCTCAGCCGCGCCGCCAGCGACCGGATGAAGCTGACCGAGGATTTCCAGGAAGGCCCCCGCGCCTTCGTCGAGAAGCGGGCGCCCCGCTGGACCGGCCGCTGACCGCGCCGCCGCTCAGGCGAATTCGGCGCGGCCGCAACCCAGCCCGGTCACCAGCCGGAACAGCGCCGCGCGGATGTCGATACCATCCAGGGCGCCGTCCAGGGCGATACCGGCGGCCCGCACCGCCACCGGCCGCACCGCCTCGATGGCCGTGACCAGGGACTCGCCGGAAAACGGCTTGGGCACCAGCCTTTCCCAGGCCTCGAAGCGGTAGTCGGTGAAGCAATCCGGGTTGCCGGTGACGAAGACCGTCGGCAGCCCCGGCAGCATCGCCTGCACCTGCCGGACCAGCGCCTGGCCATCGAGCCCCGGCCCGAGGTTGTAGTCGGTGACGAGGAGATCGGGCCGGCACTGCGGCTGGTCCAGCAGCATCAGCGCCTGCTCGGCATCCGCCACGGCGACGCAGTCATGCCCAGCGTCTTCCAGCAGGTCGCAGACCAGCATCCGGATGAGGACCTCATCCTCGACCACCAATATCCGCATCACCCCCCTCCTCCGACCCGGGCTGGAAGCTTCCCCAAGCACCCAACCCAGAGGCGAATAAAAGACATCGACGTCACTGAAATGCTTCTGAAGAAGCCGTGATCGGCGGATTGGCTTCGCGAGCGATGCGCCAGGACACGGATGGCCCAGCGCATGGATGGCACCCCGCCCGCCGCTCGGGCTAGGCTGGCGGAAAACCTGGGGGAGGACCACCAACCATGCACCGCCGGACCCTGCTCGGGGGCCTCGCCCTCGCCGCCCCCGCCCTGCATCCGGCTGCCGCGCAGGACCGCTGGCCGAGCCGGGAGATCAGCCTCGTCACCGGCTTCGGCCCCGGCGGCGGCACCGACGTGGTGGCCCGCGCCATCGCCGCGCATATGGAGAAGACCCTCGGCGTCTCCATCCCGGTGCGGAACACGCCCGGCGCCGGCGGCACCCTCGGCCCCGGCCGCATCGCCCAGTCGAAGCCCGATGGCTATACCTTCGGCCTCACCGGGCTTTCGGTGCTGGTCGTCGCGCCGCTGACCATGGACCTGCCCTTCAGGCCGATGGAGGCCTTCGACTTCCTCGGCTGCACCTCGGAACTCCGCATCGGCGTCCCGGTCGGCCCCTCCCTGCCGCAGGTCCGGACGCTGGCCGACCTCATCGCCGAGGGCCGCCGCCGCCCCATCACCATGGCGACGACCAATCCCGGCTCGGCCGTCAGCTTCTTCGAGCTGGCCCGGCTGACAGGCATGCAGCTCAGCTACGTCCCCTTCGGCAGCATCACCGATGCCGCCAGCCAAGTCGCCGGGGGCCATGTCGATACCTATACCGGCACCTCGGAAATGATCGGCCTGGTGAAGGGAGGCAACCTGCGCCTGCTGGCCAGCGCCAGCATCGACCGCTGGCCCGAATTCCCGGATGTCCCGACCCTGATCGAGCAGGGCCACGACACCGCGACGCGCCAGCCCATCATCTGGGCCGGTCCCGCCGGCCTGCCCGCACCCATCCGGGAGAAGCTGGAAGCCGCGCTGATGGCCGCCGCCCGCGACCCGGAGGTGATCGCCCGCCAGGATGCCGCCAGCATCGCCAGCCGCCCGCTCAGCCGGGCCGAGACCATGGCGCTGATCCATGACGTGAAGCCCGGCGTGGAGGCCGCCTTGCTCGCCTCCGGCATGGCCCGCAAGCGCGGCTAGGCCTATTGATCCCCATCCACACAGGACCATCGCCCATGTTCTACGAACCCCGGCTCGGCCACGGCCTGCCGCATGATCCCTTCAAGGCGATCATCGCCCCGCGGCCGATCGGCTGGATCTCCACCGTCGATGCCGAAGGCCGGCCCAACCTGGCGCCCTACAGCTTCTTCAACGCGGTGCATTCCAGCCCGCCGATGCTGGCCTTCACCAGCGAAAGCATGAAGCACAGCGCCGCCAATGCCATCGCAACGGGCGAGTTCGTCTTCAACCTCTCGACCCGTCCGCTGTTCGAGGCGATGAACATCTCCTCCGGCGCACTGGCCGATGGCGAGAACGAGTTCACCGCGGCCGGGCTGGAGGCTGCCCCCTGCAAGCTGGTGAGGGCCCCGCGCGTCGCGGCATCCCCGGCCTCCATGGAATGCAAGGTGGTGCATTCCATGCAGCTGCACGACGTGACCGGCGCGGCGCTGGCCGGCTGGATCATCATCGGCCAGGTCGTCGGCGTGCATATTCAGGAAGGCTTCATCCGCGACGGCCGCTTCGATACCGCCGCGGCGCAATCCCTCGCCCGCTGCGGCTACCGCGACTATGCCGCGGTGACGGAGCTGTTCGAGGCACTGCGCCCGACCGACGGCGGCGGGTATGCCGCCGGGCAGCGAGACCGCTAGACGCAGCAGGTCAGCCCCGGGCGAATCCCGTCGCCCGGTTGCGCTGCCAGATGGACCAGTTCAGCACCCCGGCGAAGCTGCCCCAGACCAGGTAGGGCGCCAGCAGCCAAGCCGCCGTGGCGCTGATCGGGGCAAAGACCACGATGGTGGCGACGATCGAGAGCCAGAAGACCACCAGCTCGGCAAAGGCCCAGTCCGGCCGCTTCAGCCCGAAGAAGATCGCCGACCAGGCGGCGTTCAACAGCAGATGGACGCCGTAGACCACCAGCGCGGGGCCGAAGCCCACCTGCCGCCAGACCAGCCAGCCCGAGATGGCGATCAGCGTGTAGAAGACCGACCAGGCGATCGGGAACAGCCAGTTCGGCGGGTTCCACGGTGGCTTCGCCAGGTTCTCGTACCAGTCGCCCGGCTTGAAGTAGGCGCCGGAGGTGGCGACGACGAAGACGGCGCCGAAGAAGCCGAACAGCGCGATCGTATCGGTGAGGGTCATGCGCGCAGCATAGCGCATTCCGCGCCGGCAGGTTGCCCCACGAGGCCGGCGCCGCCATTCTCCCGCCGGAAATCACGCGGAGGACACCAAGGGTGGCCGAATTCGACCCGGCGAAGCTGGATGCCTTCCTGCGCGCCACGATCCCCGGCCTGGCCGGGGAGATGGAATTGCAGCGCATCTCCGGCGGCCAGTCCAACCCGACCTTCTTCGTCAGCTATGCCAATCGCCGGCTAGTGCTGCGCAAGAAGCCGCCCGGCGTCACCCTGCCCTCCGCCCATGCCGTGGACCGGGAGGCCCGCATCCTCCAGGCCCTGGCCCCCACCGCCGTCCCGGTGCCGCCGGTGGTGGTCTTCCAGGCCGAGCCGGACGTGGTCGGCACGCCCTTCTACGTCATGGACCGGGTCGAGGGCCGGGTCTTCAATAGTTGCGACCTGCCCGGCGCCGCGGTCGCCGAGCGCCGCGCCATGTACCTCTCCTTCGCCGAGACGCTGGCGAAGCTGCACGACGTCGACTGGCAGGCGGCCGGCCTCGAGGGCTTCGGCCGCCCCGGCAACTACTTCGAGCGCCAGGTCGGCCGCTGGACCAAGCAGTGGGAAAGCCAGCGCTTCCGCGACATCCCGGAGCTGACCGAGCTCGCCGCCTGGGTCGCCGCGCATATCCCGCCCGATGACGGCGAGGCCTCCATCGTCCATGGCGACTACCGCCCCGGCAACGTCATGTTCGGCCCCGGCTCGCCCGAGGTCGTCGCCGTGCTGGACTGGGAGCTGTCGACCATCGGCCATCCGCTCGCCGACCTCGCCTTCAGCGTCATCGCCTGGCGCAGCGCGCCCAATGAGTATGGCGGCATGTTCGGCCTCGACATCGCGGCGCTCGGCATCCCGACCGAGGCCGAATACCTCGCCCACTACTACGCCTGCCGGAAGCGCCCGGCACCGCGGATGGAGGCCTTCCACGTCGCCTTCTCGATGTTCCGCTTCGCCGTGATCTTCGAGGGCATCGCCGCCCGCGCCCGCGCCGGCAACGCCGCCTCAGCCGATGCCGCCGCGGTCGGCGAGCTCTCCATCGCCTTTGCCCATCGCGGCCTTGCCAGCATCGGAGCCTGACCCATGGACTTCGCCTATTCGGACAAGGTCCGTGCCCTGCAGCAGCAATTGCTGGATTTCATGGACCAGCACGTCCTGCCTGCCGACCCGGAATTCCGCCGCATCGCCGAGGGCGGCGAATTCCCGCTCGCCATCATCGACGACCTGAAGGCCAAGGCGCGCGAGCAGGGGCTCTGGAACCTCTTCCTCCCCGGCCTCAAGCCGGATGAGCCCGGCACCGCCCTCACCAACCTCGAATACGCCCCGCTGGCCGAGATCATGGGCCGCGTCCCCTGGGCCTCCGAGGTCTTCAACTGCAACGCGCCCGATACCGGCAACATGGAGGTGCTGCATCTGTTCGCCACGCCGGCCCAGCGCGCCCGCTACCTCGAGCCGCTGATGCGCGGCGAGATGCGCTCGGCCGTCGCCATGACCGAGCCCGATACCGCGTCATCCGACCCGACCAACATCGCCACCACCATCCGCAAGGAAGGCGACGGCTACGTCATCAACGGCCGCAAGTGGTTCACCACCGGCGCCATCCACCCCAATGCCGGCGTCTTCCTGCTGATGGGGCTGCAACAGGATCGCGCCGCGCTCGGCCCGCATGAGCGACACACCATCCTGCTGGTGCCCCATGGCACGCCGGGCGTCACCGTCGTCCGCAACGTCCCCATCATGGGCCACCACGCGCCGGAGGGGCATTGCGAGGTGCTGTTCCGCGACGTCCATGTCCCCGCCGATGCCCTGCTCGGAGAGGAGGGCACCGCCTTCGCCCTGATGCAGGCGCGGCTCGGCCCGGGGCGCATCCACCACTGCATGCGCACCATCGGCCAATGCGAGGTGGCGCTGGAGCTGATGGTGGACCGCGCCCAGTCCCGCATCGCCTTCGGCAAGCACCTGTCAGAATTCAGCAACGTGCAGGACTGGATCGCCGAAAGCCGCATCGAGATCGACCAGGTGCGGCTGCTGGTGCTGCGCGCCGCCTGGCTGATGGACCGGGAGGGCAACAAGGCCGCCCGCGTCGATGTCTCCGCCATCAAGCTGGCCGCGGCACGGCTGCAGACGCGGGTGACCGACCGGGCGATGCAGGTCTTCGGCGCCATGGGGCTGACGCCGGATACGCCACTCGCCTTCCTCTACAGCTGGGGCCGCGCGCTGCGCTTCATCGACGGCCCGGACGAGGTGCATCTCCGCACCGTGGCGCGGGCCGAGCTGAAGGCACGGAAGGCGGCGCAGGGCCTGTCGCGCGGCGGCTACTTCCCGCGCTGAGCCTTGCTTCGGACGCCGCACTACAATATAGTGAATTACACTACTTTCCTGGTGCCGCCATGAAGACCCTGACCGCTGCCGAGGCCAACCGTTCCTTCTCCGCCCTGCTTCGCCAAGCCGCGGCCGGGGAGCGCGTGGTCATCACCTCCCACGGCCGCCCGGTCGCCGAGATCGGCCCGGTGCGAGAAGATACGGCGGCGAAGGAGGCAGCCTGGGAGGCGCTGCTGGCGCGGTTGGACGCCCAGGAACCCACCCTCATCGAGCCTTGGACACGCGAGGAACTCTACGAGCGCAAATCCTGGTCACGGGAGTGATCGCGCTCGACTCGAATATCCTACTCTATGCAGAGGCGCTGCTGCTGGTCCCGACCGATGCTCTCAAGCATCGCATCACCCGGGCCCTGATTCCAGGTATCCGCAAAGCCGGATTGGTCCTGCCGGCCCAGGTCCTCGGCGAGATGTTCACCGTGCTGGTGCGGCGAGGCCGGCGCTCGCCAGACCTTGCCCAGCAAGCGGCCCTGCGATGGTCCGCGGCGGCTGCCGTGGTTCCCGAGACCGACCAAGCCACCATGCTACAGGCCATCGCCCTGGCAACGGAGCATGGCTTGCAGATCTGGGACGCCGTCATCCTTGCCGCAGCCGGCGAGGCGGGCGCCACTCTGCTGCTGTCCGAGGACATGCAGGATGGCTTCGTCTGGCGCGGCGTGACCGTGGCGAATCCCTTCGCCATCATGCCGCATCCTTTGGTCGGCAGGCTCCCTGCCTAACCCTGCCATCCCGCCGCCGCCCGGTTCCCTTGAGAAGCGGGCAGCGGCGCCCGCTCCCTACATCCCGCCGATGTAATTCGGCCCGCCGCCACCCTCCGGCGTCTTCCAGTCGATGTTCTGCGTCGGGTCCTTGATGTCGCAGGTTTTGCAATGCACGCAGTTCTGCGCATTGATCACCAGCCGCGCCCGGGCGTCCCCGGCCTCCACCGAAGCACCCTCGCCGGTCGCCTCCGCATCCGGCGTCCCGCGCAGCTCCCGCTCCGCCTCCGGCCCCACCGCCTCATAGACCGCGGCCGGGCAGTAGCGGCTTTCCGGGCTGCGGAACTGGTCCCAGTTAACGCCCTTCCATTTGCCGGGATCGCGCAGCTGCAGGTGTGCCGGCTGGTCCTCCTCATGGTTGGTGTTCGAGAGGAACACCGAGGAGAGCCGGTCGAAGGTCAGCTTGCCATCCGGCTTCGGGTAGTCGATCCGCTTCGAGGCGCTGGCCGGCTTCAGCGTCTCGTGGTCGGCATGGTGGCTCCAGGTCCAGGGTGCCTTGCCGCGGAAGACGTAGGTGTCCAGCGCGGCATTCGCCAAGCCGCCCCAGAAGCCCATTTTGGCGAAGCCCGGGCGGATGTTCCGCACGCCCTTCAGCTCCTCCCAGACCCAACTCTTCTCGAGCGTCGCCGGATAGCTTTCGAGCAGCGCCGGGCGCTCCTCCCCGGCCAGCGCCGCCGCCGCCGCCTCGGCCGCCAGCATGCCGGTCTTCATGCTGGTATGCGTGCCCTTGATCTTCGGCACGTTGAGGAAGCCCGCGGTATCGCCGATCAGCGCGCCGCCGGGGAAGATCAGCTTCGGGATGGCCTGGAAGCCGCCCTCGTTCAGCGCACGGGCGCCGTAGGAGATGCGCTTGCCGCCCTCCAGCATCTTCCGCACCTCCGGGTGCGTCTTGAAGCGCTGGAACTCGTCGAAGGGCGAAAGCCAGGGGTTGGAGTAATCGAGCCCCACGACGAAGCCGATCGAGACCAGGTTCTCGCCCAGCATGTAGAGCCAGGATCCGCCATAGGTATCGGAGGGCAGCGGCCAGCCGGTGCTGTGCCACACCAGGCCCGGCGTGTGCTTCTCCTTCGGGATCTCCCAAAGCTCTTTGATGCCGAGCGCGAAGCTCTGCGGCGCCACGCCCTCCCGAAGATTGTACCGCTCGAACAGCTGCTTGGTCAGCGACCCGCGGCAGCCCTCGGCGAAAAGCGTATAGGTCGCCCGCAGCTCCATGCCCGGCTGGTAGTCCGCGCCCTTCTCGCCATCCTTCTTGATGCCCATGACGCCGGCGACGACGCCCTTCACCTGGCCATCCTCGATGATCGTCTCGGAGGCGGCGAAGCCCGGGTAGATCTCGACCCCCATGGCCTCGGCCTTGGCGCCGAGCCAGCGGCAGACGTTGCCCAGCGAGACGATGTAATTGCCGTGGTTGTTCATCTGCGGCGGCGTCGGCAGCCTGAAGGCCTTCGTCTCGGTCAGCAGCATGAAGCGGTCGTCGCCGGCCGGCGTCGCCAGGGCCGGCGGATCGTCCCGCCAGTCCGGGATCAGCTCGTCCAGCGCCCGCGGCTCCAGCACCGCGCCGGAGAGCGTATGCGCCCCGATCTCGCCGCCCTTCTCCACCAGGCACACGGTGACATCCGGCGCGACCTGTTTGAGGCGGATCGCGGCGGCGAGCCCGGCCGGCCCACCCCCCACGATCAGCACGTCGAATTCCATAGCTTCGCGCTCTTCGGCCCCGGACATGCCTTGGCTCCCTTCTGTTCCCGCTGGATGTAGCGTGGGGTTGGCTTGCACGAAACCCCGGGGCCGGGGATTAGATGCCTCCCGAATGGAGGAGCAGGCGATGGAGGCGGAAACCCAGGCGGCCCTGATCGCCGCCCTGCGCCTCCAGCTCGACTGGGGCGCGGATGAAGCCCTTGCGACCCTGCCGCTGGACCGCACCGCCCCACCCGCGCCGGACCTGGCGACCGCCACGGAAACCACCCGGCCGGATTCCGTACGTTCGGACTCTGGCCCACCCACCCC